>BNVB01000005.1 GCA_025997795.1 Spirochaetia bacterium
TACCCGGCGCGCCGTTGAGAAAATTCCCCGAATAGAACTGAACCCCCGGCTGGGTGGTACTTAAGCGGAACCCCCGGCCGCTTTTTGGATCCCGGACTTCCGCGCAGGGCCGCAGTTCCCCGGCGCTGCCATTCACCGTAAAACAGTGATCGTAGCCCTTACCGATGGCCGCCGTATCGCCGCCGCAGACCGTCCCATAGTCCCTGGAGACGGGTTTAAGCGCAGTAAAGTCAAAGGGGGTACCGGAAACGGGGATAAGTTTACCCGTGGGGATAAGATCCGGGCCGCTTTCCACATAGGAAGCGCCATGGAGCTTAATTTCGTGGTTAAGGATATCGCCGCTGCCCTCGCCGCCAAGGTTAAAGTATACATGGTTGGTTAGATTTACCGGACAGGGAGCATCCACCCAGGCCCGGTAATCGGCGCTGACTTCGCCCGAGCCGTTAAGGCCGTAGGTGACGGCGGCCCGGAAATTTCCCGGATACCCCTCTTCGCCGTCGGGGCTTTCCTGTTCAAAACGGACAAACACCCCGTCCGCCGTAGTGTAGGGTTCGGCCTTCCAGACCTTTTTATCAAAACCCCGCCTGCCCCCATGGAGGGAATGGGCGCCGTCATTTTTATAGAGTTCAAACTTTTGTCCGCCCAGGGAAAAAGTTCCGCCCCCGATACGGTTGGCAAAACGGCCAATGGTGGCGCCCATATAACCGGGACCGTGAAAGTACCCTTCCAGTGATGAATGTCCCAGGATTATGTCCTCCCTGCCTTTTTTGCCCGGCGCCAAAAGCGAAGTCCAGGCTGCTCCGAAGGTAGAAATAGAAAAGCTCATATCCCCTGCTTCCAGGGTATAGAGGTGAACCTTCCTGCCGTTGGAAAGAACACCGAATGTTTTTTTGCTGATTTTCATGCACCCTCCTTGTCCGCCTTATTATAACACGGATATGACGGATGTAAACCGTTAACTGTTTATTTATTCCGCGTCATCCGTTTCTTCCATATCATTTTGCCCGGCAAGTTTCCGGTGCAGTGTTTTCCTACCCAGCCCCAGCGCTTCGGCGGCCTTGCTCTTGTTTCCCTTAAAACGGTCCAGGGTATCCCGAATGATGATACGTTCCGCTTCTTCCATGGTAGAAAGGAGAGGAATGCGTATCCACATTTCATCACTGCCCGCCTTAATCGTAGGAGGTAAATCCGCCTCGGTAATAACGCTGCCCTTGGCCATGACCACGGCGCTTTCCACGCAGTTACGCAGTTCCCGTACATTGCCGGGCCAGTCGTAACGGTAAAAGACTGCCCGGGCTTTTTCATCAAAGCCGTCGATCCGCTTGCCGTTTTCCCGGGAAAATTCCCGCAGGAAAGCGCTGATAAGGAGGGGCAGATCATCCTTTCTTTCCCTCAGGGGCGGTACATGGATGTTTACCACATTAAGGCGGAAGTACAGGTCTTCCCTAAAAGTGCCTTTTTCAATTTCCGCTTTTAGGTCCCGGTTGGTGGCGGCAACGATACGCACATCGGACTCGATGGTTTCTTCTCCGCCTACCCGCTCGAATTTCCGTTCCTGCAATACCCGCAGCAGTTTTATCTGTATGCTTTGATCGATTTCGCCAATTTCGTCAAGGAACAGGGTTCCCTCGTGGGCCAGTTCAAAGCGGCCCCGGCGGCGGGAAAGGGCACCGGTAAAAGCGCCCTTTTCGTGGCCGAAAAGTTCACTTTCAATAAGTGTGTCGGGAATGGCGGCACAGTGGACCTTAATCAGGGGTTTTCCCTTCCTGGGCGAAAGCTCGTGGATAGCATCGGCCACCAGTTCCTTCCCTACCCCGGATTCGCCGGTGATAAGAATAGACGCCCTGGCCGGTGCGGCCCGGCTGACCATGTCAAATACATGGCGCATGGCGGCGCTGGAACCAATCATGGTCTTAAGCTGATTTGACCGGGCCAGTTCTTCTTTCAGGTTTTGATGTTTAAGGGAAAGCTCGTGATTTGCCAGGGCCCGCTTTACCAGCATTGAAAGGTGATCAAGGTTTACCGGTTTGGTTAAAAAATCGTAGGCCCCGTTCCGCATGGCCGCCACGGCGTTTTCCACCGTTCCATGTCCGGTAAGGATAATTACCGGAATGCCGGGACTTGCTGCGGTAACTTTCCGCTGGAATTCTTCGCCGCTCATACCGGGCATACGGAGGTCGGTAATCACCAGGTCTATGTCGCCTTTTTCAAAGCGTAACCAGCCTTCTCCGCCGTCTGCGGCGGTAACTACTTCGTGGCCTTCCATTTCCAGGGCCGCCGCCAGTCCTTCCCGGATGTTTTTTTCATCATCCGCAATCAAAAGCCGAAACGTCATAACGCCGCCTCCACGGCAAAAAATTCCCCCGTATCGGCGGGGATAAGCCGCTGTTCTTTCTGAGGTATGGGCAGGGTGAGGGTAAAACAGGTTCCTTCCCCCGCTTTGGAAACAACGCTGATTTCTCCCCGGTGTTCACGGATAATCTTAAATACCAGGGTCAGTCCCAGCCCGGATCCGTTTTCTTTGGTGGTAAAGTAGGGTTCAAAAATTTTTGCGAGATTTTCTTCGGGAATACCAAGACCCGTATCGGTAATCGTTATCACCGCCTCATTATCCTTCTGTTGGGTTTTTATGGTCAGGATTCTGCTTTTAGCAGTAGCCGGGATTCTGTCTTTAGCAGAATCCGGGGTGCCGCTGTCATCCATGGCAGCCACGGCATTCTGAATAAGGTTAAGCATCGCCTGTTTCATTATCCGTTCATCAAATTCCAGTTTTGGCAGTTTTTCATCCAGTTCCAGTACCGCTTTAACCTTTGCAGCTTCCAGTTCGTAACCGATAAAATCCATCAGTTCCCGGATAAAGGCATTAAAATTATCCTCCCGGGTATTTAAGACCATGGGCCGTACCGCAAAAAGAAAATCTACCACAATATGGTTAAGCCGTTCTATCTCTTCGTTGATCACACCGATGTAGCGGTGAAACCGTTCAAAATAACCGGTGGGGCCCTTTTCGCTGGAAAAATTCGGATCCGGCCGGTCTCCGGGATGAGAAAGATAATACAGTTCCTCGTTTTTCTGAAAGGCCTTTTGCAAAAGCTGTATATGTATCGAAATAGACCCAAGAGGATTTTTTATTTCATGGGCAACTCCGGCGGCCAGGGTGGTAAGACTTGCCAGATTCTCAACCTGCCGGAGCCGGGCTTCCTTTTTCCGTTTTTCGGTAATGTCGTTTACATGGATAAGGGATCCCTTTACCTGGTAGTTTTTAACCAGGGGAAAAATGCTGATAGAAAGGAGCCTGACAATTCCCGACACGTCGCTTTCAAATTCCTTGTCGTTAACACGGTCACCGGAAAGCAGAGAGGTTTCCAGAAATTCCGCTATTCCTTCGTCCCGGATGGCGTTCCAAATCCGGGGTACTTCTTCGCGCTTGGTAAGGGGAAGAAGCCGTTCCACATACTTGTTGGCCAGGATCAGGTTATGTTCCGAATCGCAGATAAGCAGCCCTTGGGTAAGGGAATCCAGTACGGTTTCAAGCAGATCAATATCGGCAAACATTGAATGGGCAAGATCCCGCACCTGGTCCGTTGTTAATTTGGCAATCTTCTGGAGCGCCCGGGGAATTATCTGTCTCATGGAGAAATCCCCGGTGTATACAACGGCGATACACAGTCCCGCGACATTCCTGTTTTAAGCGCCGCAAAAAGCCGCTCCAATGCCAGGGGAACGGCGATGTTAAATCCGCCGGTTTCCAGGGCGGTACGGGAAAGTTCGCGGCGCCACATATCCGCCCAGGAGATTTTTCCCGGCCCGGAATTTGTTTCGTTCCGGAGCCAAACAGAAACAAGGGCCCCAAGCTGTTTAAGGAAACGGGGAAACAGTGAGGAAATTTCAAAGCCCCCGGTATCTTTAAGTACTTTTGCTAGGGCGCTTTTAAAATCCCCCGGTCTTCCCATAACTCCCCCTTCGGCGGCGGCGAATTTTCCAAAATCCAAAAGCAGGCCGGGAATTTCCCGCCCCGCTTTTTTTAAATCCCGGGCCGCTTCCGCCGCCGCAGAAGCGGCAAAATAAGCCCCCAGGGGATAGAGGGTTTCCGAGCCAAGCGGAAGGAACGAGACAAGGTATCCTTCGATGGTATTAACAGCGTCGGGGGGTTCACGGAATATACGGCTGATCACTTCTGCTTCTTCTTTGGGATTTCGTTTGGCAAAACGGTAATCCCGCAGCCGGGAAAGCATGGTGGGAAGGAGGCTTGCCGGCCGGGAACTGGTCAGGATGATCGTTACCCGGGGCGGCGGTTCTTCCAGAATTTTAAGAAGTGAATTTTTTGCCCCTTCCTGCATATTTTCTGCATTTTCAATAATAAGGCACTTACGGTTTCCCAGCGGCGCAAGACGGGTCCAATAAGCGGCCCGACGTATCTGGGCTATGGGAATAAGTTCCCCCAGGCCTTCGACCTCTAGTTTGGCGGCTTTTTTGATAACGGCCTCGCCGCTTTTGGCAAGCGCCGCTGAAACTCCGGAACCGGGGGTTTGTTTATCCAGAGCGGAAAGTTCCTCAAATTCTTCCAGTTCTTCTTCCAGGGCGCTTATGAAGGAACGGATCTTGCCAAGTTTGGGATCATCTTCCCACAAAACCGGATTAAACCGGAGAAGCAGTTTACGGATTGAACGGACAAAAAGCATCCGTCCCCCGGCATTTTCAGGGTTGCGTAAAAAAGCCCCGGAAGAAGCGGCGGTTTCCTCAAAGAAATGCCGTTTTCCCAGAACAAGCATATCCGGCGAAACCAGGTTCCGGTGATGGAGGCAGCTGGAACAGGAACAGTTCCAGCTGCCTTCGGTTTTTTCGCAGCACAACACTCTGGCAAGTTCCAGCGCCGCCGTTCCCTTGCCGGAATACTCGGGGCCGGAAAAAAGAATTGCCGGGGCAAGGATACCGCCGCTTATATCGTCCTTGATTTGGTTTACCACCGGCTGGTGAAGAATATTTTCAAACACGGAACACTCCGATAAAAGGCAAGAGAAGCCGGGCAAAAAGGCTTTGTCCCAAAAGGGAAGCTGGATCAAAGAGGGGCTGAATCACCATAAACAACAGTACCAGCACAATAAGGGCAAAGGCTTCTGCCAGGCCAAAGATCAGCCCCAGCGCTTTATCAAGTTTATCCAGCTTAAGCCGCTTGATAATATCTTTGACGATATGCTCAAGGATCTTTCCGGCAAGAAATATCAAAAGAAAAATACCAAAGAAGGCAAGAATTTCCGGAAGCAGCACAACATTAAGATACCGTTCCCGCAAAAAAGCAGCGCCGTTGTTAAAAAAGAACACTGCGGCGATTAAACCAAAAGCAAGGGAAGTAATGGAAAATAATTCTCCCGTAAGCCCTTTTAAAAATCCCCGCAGGGTAAGGAGCGCCAGGAGCACAAAAAAAATAATATCCATGACAGAAAGGTTCATGGCGCCTCCGAAGGGCTGCCGCTTTCATTCACCTGGCCTATCCCGGTAAGTTTTTTTAGCAGTAAATCCACAATCTTTTCGGTACCGCCTTCTTCGCCAATCCGTGCCGAAGCGGCGGCCATGCTCTTCCGTTTTTCTTCGTTTTCCGCCAGGGAACGGATAACTTCAATAAGATCCGCCGTTTCCCGCTTGTCCGGGCTTAGCACGATTGCGGCGCCGGCTTTTTCAAAGTACCGGGCATTTTCCACCTGATCGCCCCGGGTGCCGGAACCTGCCAGGGGAAGTAATACCATGGGTTTTCCCGCAGCAGCACATTCCCAAACGGTACCGGCGCCGCTTCTGGCCAATACCAGTTCTGCCGCGGCCAATACATGGGGAAGTTCTTCCAGGATATACGGGTAGGGTTTATACGAGGACGCTGCCGGAACAGCTTCGTAAGCTGCTCCGGTCTGGTGAACCACCGTATAAAACCGGGTAAGTTCTTCCAGCGAAGATTCTACCAAACGGTTCAGTTCCAGCGCCCCCTGACTGCCCCCCAAAACCAGAAGGATGCGGCTTGTAGTACCGGCGTTCAAAAAAGCCCGGCCTTTTTGGGGATCGGCGTTTTTAAATTCCGCCCGCACGGGGTTCCCCAGGACTAAAACCTTGTCCCGGTAACGGGGGCCAAAAGCCGCCGCCGTCTCCCGGTAAGCAGTGATAATCCTGCCCGCTTTGGCAGCAAAGCGGGCATTAATCCGGGTTGCCAGGCCGGGGCTGTAATCCGATTCATGGGTAAAAAGAGGTATCCCCAGCGAAGCGGCGGCGGCACAGGGAGGGACACTTACAAAACCGCCCTTGGAAAAAAGCAGTGTTGGTTTTTCCCGTTTAAGGATTGAGCGGGCGGCAAAAAAACCTGCCGCCACCTTAAAAAAATCGCTGATATTGGAAAGAGAAAAATTCCGCCGGAGTTTTCCCGCAGGAATACTAAAGAAGGGTACACCTGCCGATTCTACAATAGATCTATCCAGCGGGTTTTTGGATCCAATCCAAAAAATAGTACAGGGAAGTTTCTGCTTAAGACAGGCGGCAACAGCAAGGCCGGGATAAATATGTCCCCCCGTACCGCCGCCCGTAAAAGCGATTTTTAACATGAGTAAAGTATACCACAATTAGGGTTTTCCGCAATGACTTGCTAACCCAAAACAAGATCTGTGGATAAATCCGGCGCTTTCAAAACACCCTTTGACAGGTGTTTTGAAAGCGCCGCGTTATTTCCTGCGGCCCGGTTTTTTTGCCGCGGGTTTTCCCGCCGCTTTGGCTTTTTTTGCCGCCGGTTTCTGTTCTGCCCGGTCTATGGAACTGGCCGGAAAAGTCCCGGTTTGTACTGCATGATCATCAGAGAACCAAATGGTGTTAACCAGTTTTGCCTCTTCTTCCACCGACTGGACAACCATCTTTGCGCTGTTTGCCAATCCCGATGCGATAACCACATCTCCAACAAGCCGTTCTGTAGCACGTACGCTCATTATAACCCCTTGTAAAAAATTAAATTGAGCCGCACACGATTCGAACGTGTGACCCACGCCTTAAAAGGGCGTTGCTCTACCTACTGAGCTAGCGGCCCGTTTATTTCCCTTACCAGTGTTTGGGAAAAAACATCAAGAATTACCATAATGGATTTTTACAATTTAGTCAAGGCAGCATGGGTTTTTCATTATTTGTAAGAGTAACAATTTTAATACCGGAAAAGGATGCCCAGATCAAAGGCAAAAGTCCGTTTATCGCCAGGTTTGTTTCCCAGTTCCTTGCCATGGAAAGCGACATCCAGGGTAAGGACGGTCATATTTATGCCAAAACCCGCGGCGGGTAATGCATCGGCCATTCCCGCCCGAAAACGGAGTATTTTAAGCAGCGTAACTTCCATACCCAGGCTTACATTCAGCAAAGGATGGCGGCGGTCTTTTTCAAACAGATTGATAAAATCCCGGTAGTCCGCCATAAAGGTAAGACCCGAAATGTAGCGATCAAGAAAATCGTTCCGTATCCGCCAGAGAGCCCCCAGGGCAAGCCGGGGCTGAACCCGGGCATAGGACTGTGAACCGCCGGTTCCCCAATCAGAAGAATCAGCATACTCCGTTACCAGAGCGGGGGAAAAAACATCATATCCTGCAAGGGCTACGGTAACTATACCCGCATAGGTATAGGACAAACCAATATCAATACCCAGACCAAAGTGGGTTTCAAAGGGCGCCGATGAAGTAGTGTCAAACATTGAACCGAGATCAGATGCGGGAGCCTGCATACTGATACGGGCCCGGTAAAAACCTTTGCCCAAAAACCCAATGTCCACTGTATGGTTGTCCCGTTCCAAAACATGGAAGGAATAACCGCCGGTAAGGAACACTTCTTCCGATACGGTAGGAAGCAGCTGTCTGCCAAGAAGATCAAAACGGATATCGGTGTCCGCCGTAGTCCGGTTAAAAATCCCAAAGGCAAAACCCTTGTTTACAATGCCTATGGCAAGAGGCCCGCCAATATCAAAACCGGCGGCAAATCTATCGGTATTTGCTATGGAACTAATATCACCGGAGGAATTGACAATGTTGTCCAGAATTTGAAACATGGGCCCGTAAAGACTGATAGTAATTTCCGCAGCGCTCCATTCCTTTTCCAGCCCCGCAAAGGAAGCGGGGTTGGAAAAAATCGAAGAAAAATCATCTCCCTGGGCGGCGTGGATTCCGCCAAAACCAGCTGCCCGGGCGGAAGGCATGACAAAGGGTTTAATAGTCTGAGCCCCCAGGGGCAGGACCAAAAGAACCCGGAATAGCATACAGAAAAAAAGCCGCTTCATACCAACGTTCAACTAAAACTCCCTTATTTTACTACTTTGCCCAGGATTTCATAATCCTGCCCTTCCGCTTCCTCTGTCAAAATACAACGGTAAGCCGAACCGGACAGGAGCCGTTCTTCCGAAGCGGCCAGAACCCTTATATAATTATCGGTCAAAAGCGGGAAAAACCGGGGGAAATTCTCCGGACCCTGGCGGGGATCAGCCTCATCGTTATCTATCGCCGCCGCCTCTACGGTTTTTCCCAGCCAGCGCCGTATATAAGCCTTCTTGCCTAAGCTTGCTATTCCGGTAAGCAGGGTCAGCCGCTTTCCCGCTATCCGCTGGTTAACCTGACCCTTCATGACAGCGGCGCTTGTGCCGGGCCGCCGTGAATAGGGAAAACCATGGATCCAGGCAAAATCCGCGGCGGCGCACAACGAAAGGGTTTTTTCAAAGTCTTTTTCACTTTCGCCGGGAAAACCGGTAATGATGTCACAGCCAAGGAACGGATCGTCTTTAATTTCCCGGAGTTTTTCCACAAGACCAAGGATATCCGCTCTGGTATAGGGCCGGCTCATGGCGGTGAGTATCGTATCACTCCCCGACTGGACAGAAAGATGAAAATGGTTCCGTATCCGCTTATGGGAAAGCACCTTAAAAAAAGCTTCGGTAAAAAGTCCCGGTTCCGGTTCCAGGGAAGAAAGCCGGAGGCTAATTCGGGAAGTGTTTTCCAAAAGAACGGAAAGCAGTTCCGCCAGGCCCCCGCCGGATTCCCGGTACTGGCAAATATTTACCCCGGTGATCACCGCCTCCGCTTTACCCGCCGCTTCCAGAGCCGTAAGCCGCCGGATCAGCTCCGGCGCTTCAAGGCTGATGCTTTTTCCTCTGGCCAGGGGAATCCTGCAATAGGCGCAGCGCCGGTCGCAGCCGTCCTGTATTTTAAGGAAAGGCCGGGAATGAAACACTGTTTCCGGTTCAAAACGGAAGGGCTGCGGTATGGCATTTGTCCGGGAACATACCTTTAGAATGACATTCGTCATTCTAAAGGCGGCATCCGTCATTCTAAAGGCGGCATCCGTGATTTTAGAGACATCAATGGTTTCTGCCAAAAGACGGGGCAGGTCTAAAAGCGAATCCTTTGCCGGGCCGGGAACAACAAAAAGCGCAGCTGTTTGGTCCAATCCGGCCTGGGCCGTTATTTCGGTATAACAGCCGGTAACAATAACAACAGAACCCCGGCGCAGACAAAGCCGGATAAGACGGCGGGCTTTTTGTTCTGCCCTGGAGGTAACGGTACAGGTGTTGATGATAACCAGATCGGGAACAGCTTTGGATAAGGGTTCAAGCGTTCCGTGGCGGACAGAAAACCCTGCTTCCCGGAATGCGGCAGCCAGCGATTCCGTCTCAAGCTGGTTAAGTTTACATCCCAGGGTATAAAAAGAAACGGAAAGCATTACCGGGCAAGGCGGGCCCTGGCCCGGTCCAGGCCCCGCCGGGCATCTTCCAGACCGGCATTAAGCGTTAGGGCCTGTTCGTAGGCGATAATAGCTTCCTGGATTTCTCCGGCATTTTCCCGGGCATAGGCCAGGCGGCCCCACCATTCGGCGTTCCGGGGCATATAGTATACCGCCGTTGATAGGGCAATATCGGCCCGGCGGAAATGGCCCTGGCGGATAAAAATTTCGCCAATGTAGTAGTACACGGTATTGATCCGGCTTCCCTGGGGGGCCAGGTTTACATATTCCTGAAAATTCTGCAGGGCTTCGCTGTTCCGGCCCTGGAAGTAGTATGCTTCGCCAAGGGCTTCGATAATCCGGGGATCATAACGGCTGATATTCCTTCCCGCCAGGGCATAATTCCGGCATTCTTCATAATTGCCCAGACCAAGGAGGCTCCAGCAGAGTACCACATGGGATTCCAGGTTATTGGGGTTTGCGGCAATTTCTGCCCTGCAGATCCGGGCGGCCTCTTGATAATTGCCGTTCCGGTATTCCACCAGGGCATCGGCCCGCTGCTGGGCCCAAAGGGCCGGGAATATGATACAAAACACCAGCAAACAAAGGGTCTTTTTCATATTAGGACAGTTTATTGGTCATGGTACTGCGGCCGTTAAAGTAATGCCCTGTTTCCATGTGGATATCCGGTGCAGTTACATTACCGGTAAGTTTTCCCGTGGAAGCTACCTCGACCTTTTCTTCGGCAATTATATTGCCCTTTACGGTTCCCAGGATAATTACCCTGGACGCTTTAATATTCGCCTCTACCACCGCTTCTTCGGCTATCATCAAAAGGCTGGCCGCGTCGATTTCCCCGGACACTCTCCCCTGAATCAAAAGGGGTTTGTCAAAACGCAGAATACCGGAAAATTCAATATCGGGGGATAAAACGGTATCAAAATCTTCCAGTTCCAGGGCATCGTTATGCACATCTGTCATGGTTCTACTGTACCGGACTATTCACTATTCGTCAATTAAGGTTTATGCTATTTTCAATGATAATATTGTAAGGAGCCCTCTATGGATTTTGTAAAAGAAATGCAGGCCAAGGCCAAATCCCTTCAAAAAAAGCTTGTGCTTCCCGAAGGGACCGAACCGCGGACTATCAAAGCTGCCCGGATACTCGTGGACGAAAAACTTGCCGCTTCGGTTACCCTTTTGGGAGGCGCGGCGGTTAAAACAACGGCAGAAAAGGAAGGGGTCGACCTAAACGGAATTACCGTTACCGAACCCGCCGCTTCTTCCCTGCTTGAAAGTTATGCCAATACCTACTACGAACTGCGGAAGCACAAGGGAATGACGCCGGAACAGGCAAAAATAGACATGGCCGATCCTCTCCGCTGGGGGGCCATGATGGTCCATAAGGGAGATGCCGATGCCATGGTAGCGGGGGCAGAAAACACCACCGGCGATGTACTCCGGGCGGGGCTGGCCATTATCGGTACCAAACCGGGGCTTAAGACCGCTTCGTCCTGTTTTGTCATGACCGGCATGGACAGTTCCTGGGGCAAAGAAGGATCGCTGATTTTTTCTGACTGTGCCGTTATCCCCGACCCCACGGCAGAACAACTGGCGGACATAAGCGAAAGCGCCGCCCAAAGCTGCCGTGAATTTCTGGGCGCAGAGCCGGTGGTGGCCCTTATGTCCTTTTCCACCAAAGGTTCGGCCAAACATGACAATGTAACCAAGGTTCAAAACGCTGTGGAAATTCTTAAAGGCAAAAAGCCGGACTTTCTTTTTGACGGCGAAATTCAGGCCGATGCGGCCCTGGTTCCTTCGGTAACAGAAAAAAAAGCTCCCGGCAGTCCCATAACGGGTAAGGTAAATACCCTTATATTCCCCGATTTGGGGGCGGGAAATATCGGTTACAAACTGCTGCAACGGCTGGGCAAAGTTGATGCCTTTGGACCCTTCCTTCAGGGTTTTGCCAAACCAATCAGCGATCTTTCCCGGGGCGCTTCGGTGGAAGATATCGTGGTTACCTGCGCCGTTACCCTTTCCCGGGTTAAGTAACGGCCCCGGGGCATGGAGAAAAGATCCCATAGTTTTTTCCGGGAAGCTGCTTTTAAGCGGAGCGCCCAGGAAGGGGCGCTTAAGCTAAAAAAAGCCGTAACAGCGGGAAACAAGCGGGATTACCACCAGGCGGTGGCTATCCTGGAAGAAATTATCTCCGAATACGAAGGCCCCGCCGAGGCATTTTTATACCTGGGCAGAGCTTTCCATGTCCTTCACAACCATTCCCGGGCCCTGGCGGCCTTTAACGATTATATAACCCTTAAACCCCGCCGGGCAGAGGGATACCTTTTTGCCGGCCGGACCTGTCTGGTTTTGGGTTTTTATCCCCGGTCGGTACATTATTTTGAAGAAGCCCTTAAACGGGATAAAAAAAATGCAGAAATTATGGCGCTTCTGGGAACGGCGCTGCTTAAGGCCCATCATTCCCGGGAAGCGGCAGACCGGCTCCAGGAGGCGGTAGAAGCCGCGCCGGAAAACCAGCGGATATACCGTGCCTATGTAAACGCCCTCTTTATCCGGGCCGTCCGGGTATGCCGTGCGGAAAACTATGAACTGGGCATACAGATGTTAAGGTTTGTGCTGGAAAACGGCCGGGACGGCCCGCTGCTCCGGCTGGAACTTGGCCGGGCTTCCCGGGAATTGGGCCTGCTGGAAGAAGCGGAAGAGCATTACAGCCGGGCCCTGGAATTTGCCCCCCATGATCCGATGATCCGCTGGTACCGTTCTTCCATTAATATGGAACTTGGCAGAAAAATCGATGCGATTGATGATATCGCCGCTATCCGTTCAGAGGGCGCCCGGCTGCCGGACCTTCCCTGGAACAGCGAGCTTATTGACCGCTTTATGATCAAGGCCTTCCTTGAAGAAGGTCTTTGGCGGCGGGCCGCCGATGCCTGCCGGGACTGGCTTAAAAAACAGGGAGCGGAACCGGAAATCCACGCCATGTATGCCGAAGCGCAGCGGAATCTGCGGAACTATCCCGCCGCAGAAAACCACCTGCGCCGGGCGCTGGAAATGGACGGGGAAAGCCTGGAACTTTGGTATGCCCTTATGGTGATAGCCTGGGAAGGCCGGAATCTTAAAACCCTTAAAAAAGCTCTCTATACTGCCAAAAAGCTTGGCGCCGAAAAGGATGTGCTTTCCCGCTTTTCGATTCTCTATGAATCGGAAAGCTCAAGAGATCCCCCGCGGGTGATCACTCTCCTGCAAAAAGCAATCCACAGCCTGGGGCCGGAACCGGAACTGATGAATTCCCTTGGCAGGGTCTACTTAAGCGCGGGTCTTCTGGAAGCGGCGGAAAGCTGGTTTTCCAAAACACTGCTGCTTCAATCCAACCATGAAGAAGCCCGTCTGGGGCTTATCGCCGTACGGGAAGTTTTTTTTGGCGAAGGAAAACCCGGTGCGGCAGACCAGCTTGCCGCCGCCTACCGGGAGTATCTGGATATTTGGCCCGATAACTTGTCCATCCGCCGGGATGAGGCCCTCTTCCTGGTAAAAATCTGTGAATATGAGCCGGCGGCAAAAAAACTGGAAGCCCTGCTTGCCTGGAATCCGGCAAATCACGGCCTCCGCCGGGTACTGGCCTATTCATACCGCAAGCTGGGCAAATACCGTTCTGCCACCGTATACCTCCGGGCCCTTATTAAAGAACGGCCCCGGGATATAAAACTGCTCCTGGAATACTGCGGATGCATCGAACGGTCCGGCGGGGCCCACTATGCCAGAATGATCCTGGAAAAAGCCGCCTCCTACTTTACAACATCTTCGGAAATTTCCACCGCCCTGGGTCTTTTAGCCTACCGGGAAGGTAATCTGGAACAGGCCTTTGATTACCTCCGGGAAGCCTCTTCCCGGAATAAAAGGGACCCCCGGCCCTACCGTTGGATGCACCTCATAGCCAAAAATAAGGGCGATACTGCGGGAGCCCGGCATTATGAGGACTTATACCAGCGGATTTTGCAGAATTCAGCCAAGTAGGCTTGCCGAAAATCAATTAATACCGTAAACTACTTATATCAAGTAACTAATGGGGGAATAATAATGGCAAAGAAAAAAGCTGAGTCAAACTTGCCCAAGGTAATGAATCTTTTTGACGCTTATTCTAGTGATCAGTTGCCTAAAGATCAGGGGTATATCGTTTCATCCTTCATAAATGGAAATACCGGCTATTCTATTTATGAGGTGATTTCCTATTCCGGTGTCAAGGCAATTTATCCTGATGGCGGCGGTCTTACCTTCCAGTCCCAGGGCCGGAAGCTCCATGCGCTTATTGAGCCTGCTTCTTATCCGCACAAGGGCATTGAACCCTACCTTAGAGAAAAGGCAGACCAAATCCCCCTGCGCTTCAAAGAAGTGGAAAAAATCATTGCCAAGAACCAGACCACTATCTACTATGCAAAAAAACCCATTGAATCCCTTTCTTCGTTCACCGTTTCACGGCCTGCCGGGTTCAACGTGTCTTTTGTGTTCTACAACCGGTCGGATATCTATGCTACCCTGGCAAAGTTCTTTGAACAGTCCTTTGCCAATGACGCAGGACTTCCTATGAGCGACGCAAGAAAAGGCGCCGGGGAAATAACCGTCATTGTCAAAAAAGCGATGAATTTCAAAGGCAACTACGACTAAAATTGAGTGTTAAAACGGCGTGTGGATAGGTATCCACACGCCGGTGTTATCGCTGCATGTTCAGTTTTCTTGCGCGGCAATGGTGCTGGCAGCATTATTGCTGATTACTCTATCTTAAACCGCGATACTTCCTCCACCAGGATGTCGATATTCTCCTTGTTGCGGCCGCTCAGGTTGTTAACTTCGTTCACTGCAATGTTGATCTGATCCGTACCGCTGGCCATCTCGTTCATGCCGCCGGTGATCTCCGCTGTCGTCATCTCAAGATTTTTTCCTTCGGTGATAACCTGGCGGCTGCCTTCAAGCATTTCCTCAAAACCGTTCTTAACCATCTGCGTCACTTCATTAAGCTGGCCGATGGATTCGAGTATCTGCTGGCTCCCCTGGCCCTGCTCTTCCATGGCGCTGCGGATGTTCAACTCTTGTTGAGACACGGTCTTTACGCCGCCGTCTATGGCCTCGAACTTGTTCAACACTGAATCGGTAGATGTGGTAATCTTGTCAATTGATGTTTTTATCTTCTTGAGTACGGCGCTGATGGTCTTTGACTGTTCGGAACTGTTTTCCGCCAGTTTACGGATTTCATCGGCAACTACCGCGAAGCCCTTGCCCGCTTCTCCGGCGTGGGCCGCTTCAATGGCGGCGTTCATCGAAAGCAGGTTGGTCTGGCTGGCGATGTTTTCCATCACCGCGTTGATTTCCAAAAGCCCCTCGCTCTCGCGGGCGATCTCCTGAATGTCGGCGGCCACTTCCTGTAAACCCGAACGGCCAACCTCGGCGGCTTCGGAAAGTTCATGTACATTATCGCCGTTCTTCACCAGGGTCTGTGTAACAGACTGGATGTTGGCCAGCATTTCTTCAATGGCAGACGAGGAGCGGGATACGCTGTTTGTTTGTTTTTCCACATGGCCGCTGAGCTTGTCGATGTTAAGCGTCATCTGTTCCATGGTAGCGTTGGTCTCGGTAACACCGGCGCTCTGGTTTAGCACGCGGCCTTTGATACTCTGGATATTGGCAGTAATCTGGTTAATCGCCGCGGCGGTTTCGGTCATGTTGGACGAAAGATCGTTACCGATATCAAAAAGGGCTGCGGCCTGTTTTTTGATCGAAACCACCAGGTCCCGTATCTTGCCCAGGGTGGCGTTGAAGTAACGGGCAAGGTCGCCAACCTCATCATTGGATTTTACAGCAACTGTTTTGGTAAGGTCCCCCGCTCCCTCGGAAATGTCCTTGAGGGTCAGGGTAACCTTGACGATAGGAGCGGCTATCAGCTTGCCCAGAATCACCGCCGCCGCCAGCGCAAGCACGAGTCCCAGCGCTATAACAATGATAAGTACGGTGGTTAAATCGGTGAGCGGCTTCATGAGCTTGTCCTCCCGGGCAGTAACAAAGAGCCGCCACTCTATCTCGTCCGAGACCCTGGCGCTGTAAAACACGTACTTAATGCCATCCGTCCAATAGTATTCACCTGAATAAACCGCTTCACGGAGCGCCTGCGTTACCGGGACAGACAATCCCTTTGCGCCGACATCCTCGTCAGCACTCGCTATGTTCAGCTTCATAATCTCATCGGGATCACTTGACGAAGCGAACACCAGGCCCGTGCTGTCGGTAAGCCACGCGGCGCTCGACTCGCCGATACTGATTTCGGCGAGCGTCTCATTAAGCTGGTCAAGTCCCACTTCCATGGCCAAAGCCGCCCGTGTCCTGCCCGCATCGTCGTTAATTACTTGCAGCATCATTATCGCCGCTTTGCCCGTATTCCGGGAAACAAGGGGAGGAGACATAGATTGCTGATTCCCTCTCTGGAAAACATCCCTCACATATTCCCTGTCGCCGATATTGACATAACTCCCCGGCACCGTAGAAGCTTTGCCGTCGGGCCAAACGATAAGGACATTGGCAATCTCCACCCCCATGGTTTTCTCTGTCGCCATCTCATAAGCAAGCTGTTCAATCTCCTCGTCCGAACCATCAGTGAAAATATTCTGCATGGTCATCGTCTTCATAAGCTTCTGGTAGGAGACTATTATCCCGTCTATCTGATCGGCCCGTGCTTCAAGCTGCCGGTCACTGGCCTGTTCTTCCATAGCATTAATGGTTTGCGTGACCCTGACATAAACAATTCCGAAAACCCCGCCAAGTATCACGGCAAACAGGGCAAGCACCGACACTGCAATACGAAAACTAATCGACATTCTCATTTGCTTAGCCTACTCTTCCAAATAAAATTTTGTCAAGCGGGAATGTAAAATGGAAAAGATTGATCTATCTTTTTTCTTGCGCGGCAAGCCAGGTTTTCAGCTTTGAGAGAATCTTGTCAAAATCCAGCGGCTTACCCACATGATCGTTCATGCCCGCGGCCAAGCAGCGATCAATATCTTCGCGGAAGACATTCGCCGTCATTGCAATGATGGGAATTTCTTTAGCCTTTTGAAAATCAAGCGCGCGAATCCGCCGGGTTGCTTCACAGCCGTCCATTTCCGGCATCTGCACATCCATAAAAATAATGTCGTAGCCATCCGGGTTTTTCGTAAACATCTCAACGGCCTCAACGCCGTTTTTTGCACATTCGATGTAAAGGCCCGTGGGTTCCAAAAGAACCTGCACAATTTCGCGGTTAATATCTACATCCTCCGCCAGCAAGATGCGGTAACCATCCAGGCGGGTTATTTTTTTATCCGCCGAGGACACTTCCTGCGGGCGGCCCCTGCCAAGGCATTTGTTTATACAATCCACCACGGCGGAGGGGAACAGGGGCTTGAACAGGAAGGTGTTAAGGCCGTCCTGCTTCGCCTTTTCCTCAATCTCGCTCCATTCAGTTGTGGAGATCAGGATCACCAGGGAAAAATCCTGCTGCGTTTCTTTTACCCGGCGCAGGAGATCCGAGTTTGCCTGCAAAGTCTGCCAGTCAATAAAGCACAGATGATAGGGCCCGTTTTTTTCGAGAAGGGCCGCGGTTTCCTCCCCGCCGGCGCCCTCGCAGGAGAAACCGTAACGCCGGACTATTTCCAGAAGGTAGTCCCGTTCTTCCCGCCCGTTGTCAACGACCAGGACGCGGATGTCCGCCGTTTTCCTGTCCGCGGCAGCTTCGCCGCCTGGAGCGGAAAAATCGCCGATATCCAATTCCTCCGGGCTGGGTTCCGTCCCGCGCCTTACCAAAACCGTGAAGACAAAAGCGGCGCCCTTGCCAAGTTCCGACTCGATCCAGATTTTACCGCCCATCATCTCCACAATGCGTCTGGATATGGCAAGGCCCAGACCGGTACCGCCAAACTTGCGGGAGGTGCTGTTTTCGGCCTGTTCAAACGAGGTAAACAGGCGGGACTGCTGTTCCCCGCTTATACCAATCCCGGTGTCGATCACCTCAATTTTGATGGTACAGAGGCCCTTTTCCTCTTTGACAAAATACGTGTTAAGGTGAATGTCCCCCCGCTCCGGCGTAAACTTTACGGCATTGCCAAGAAGGTTTGTGATAACCTGGGCCAGCCGCTGGTCATCACCCGCCAGTCTAACGGGGATTTTATCGTCCAGACGCACGGTAAAAGTTTGATGTTTTTCCTCTATGCGGAAATTCACCACGCCCGCTACTTTTTGCAGCAGTTTTTCAAAGTTGAATTCAGAGGACGAAAGTTCAAATTTATTCGCTTCAATTTTTGACATATCCAGTATGTCGTTGATTACCCCTAACAGATGCGTGGAGGCATCCGCTATTTTCCCGAAGGCATAATCTTTTCTGTCCGGGTCCGGGGAGGACCCGCCTATGGCTGTCATACCGATAATGGCATTAAGGGGAGTGCGTATCTCGTGGCTCATGTTGGAAAGAAAATCGCTTTTCGATTTTGAAGCCGTAATCGCCGCTTCCTTCTGTATTTCAAGCTCTCTGGTACGGTCCTGCACGATAAGCTCAAGCCGTTTTCCTTCCTGACTGCGCCTGAGGAACAGGATGAACAACAGCGCCACCACGCAGAACAGCAGTATGGCGGCGCCGATGAGCCAGGGTATTTGGGCCTGTGCCATGTTTCTGCGGTAGTCAAAGACCTTTCGTATCCAGCGCTCAGAGATCATGTTCGTGTCTACCAGGCGCTGAGCCTTGCTCATAATGGAACAGAGGAGACGTTCATTTATGTTAAAGCCGAAAGAGGATTCGTAGGTATGGTTAAAAATAATGTTTGCCTTAAAACCCGGCATTTCAAGGTAATTGGTTATGGCCAGGAGCTGGGTATGGGTCGCCATGACCAGGTCAACTTTCCCCTTGATTAAAGCGTCAAAGGCTTCTAGATTACTGGTAAATGTTACCGTATTGCGGTGATTCGGGAACCACTGCCGGAATACCTCCATGTAAGCGGTGCCCTCTATCAAGGCGACTTTGGCAAAACGTACCTCGTTTATATTTATATCTTTGAAATTGATATTGGAAAGCAGCGCATAGCGATCCCTATGATAAGGTTCATCGGTCCACAAGAAAAACCCCTGCCGCTCCTCCGAAGGGATAAGTTCGGCGGTCAGAGCTGCCTCATTGCGTTCCAGCATATCCAGAATCTCCGGCCATTCTATGGGTTCATCGTGGATCCTCTTAAAGGAAAGGCCGGTGAGATCTTCTATCTCCCCCAGTATGTCGATGGCGATGCCCTGCCATTCTTTTTCCCGGGGGTTATAGAAAGAGGCCGGGTAGTTATCATATTCCATCGCAATCGGGATCGGTGATGCCCCGTGTTTGCTTATGTAGGCCTTTTCTTCTTCAGTCAATTGCATAAAAAATTTGTGCCGCAGATAAGCGCTCTGTTCCTGGTTGTAGAGATCGAGCAAATAACGGTCCCCTCCGTTTTTCAGCGCCTTGTCTACAATGGAAATGATCGGCGTTAGACCGGGGTTCTGCGTAACAAGGGAAACCTGCGAATAGAGGAAAGGGATAAAGTCCACTGCCGTCACGTCATGGTATTGGTCAAAAGCCGCCGCAGCATTGCTTTCATCGAAAAATGCGTCTATGCTGTTATCTTTCAGCATCCGGTAGGCCGTGTCGTAATCATTAATAAGAACAGGTTCAACCGGGTCCTTTAGTGTGGACATGACCATGGTGTATGTGGTTGTACCCTCAAGGAAGGCATAACGCAAAGGCCGATTTTTTGCGATCCGCCCAAGATCCTCGCTGCCGGTTAAACGCATATACCTGATCGAGCGCTCGGCGATAGCCTCTGTCATAAAATATTTTTCTCGGCGCTCATCGGTGGCGGTCAGCTCGCCGGAAAAATCGACCTCACCGGAAGCCAGGCCGTCGACCAGGTCGCCCCATTCGTAGAGGGCGGGTTCAAAGGGTATGCCGAACAGCGTACTGAGCCAGAGACAGAACCGGGCGGAAAACCCGCTGATATCGCCATTTTCGTTGTAAAAAGCCTCGGACGAGGGGTTCATGGCGTAAACAAAGTAATTGTGGTCGGCGGAGTCTACCGCCGCTTGTATCATCTGCGCCCGCAGCGCCTCAACGGCGGCAATTTCTTCCGGCGTTACGCCGGGAATGCTGCGGTAGGAGGTATAAACGGGGTATTTCTGCCGCTGCTGCGCCGCAATCAATTCCCCCTGCGCTTCCTGCGGGCCTTTTGCGCAGCCCATGATGCTGAAAAAAAACACCCCCAGGAACATACATAGAGTTTTTGCCATTATGGATAGTATATATCGGAATGGGTGACTATTATAGGGGTTTTCTGTCCTACTCTATCTTAAACCGCGAAACTTCCTGCACCAGTATGCCGATGTTGTCCTTATTGCGGCTGCTCAGGTTGTTGACTTCGTTCACCGCTATGTTGATTTGATCCGCACCGCTGGACATCTCGTTCATGCCGTTGGTAATCTCCGCCGTCGCCATCTCAAGATTTTTTCCTTCGGTGATAACCTGGCGGCTGCCTTCAAGCATTTCCTCAAAACCGTTCTTAACCATCTGCGTCACATCGTTCAGTTGACTGATGGATTCGAGTATCTGCTGGCTCCCCTGGCCCTGCTCTTCCATGGCGCTGCGGATGTTCAACTCTTGTTGAGACACGGTCTTTACGCCGCCGTCGATGGCCTCGAACTTGTTCAACACTGAATCGGTAGATGTGGTAATCTTGTCAATTGATGTTTTTATCTTCTTGAGTACGGCGCTGATGGTCTTTGACTGTTCGGAACTGTTTTCCGCCAGTTTACGGATTTCATCGGCAACTACCGCGAAGCCCTTGCCCGCTTCTCCGGCGTGGGCCGCTTCAATGGCGGCGTTCATCGAAAGCAGGTTTGTCTGGCTGGCGATGTTTTCCATCACCGCGTTTATTTCCAAAAGCCCCTCGGATTCACGGGCGATTTCCTGAATGTCGGCGGACACTTCCTGCAAACCCTGCCTGCCCACCTCGGCGGATTCGGAAAGCTCGTGTACGTTATCGCCGTTCTTCACCAGGGTCTGTGTAACAGACTGGATGTTGGCCAGCATTTCTTCAATGGCAGACGAGGAGCGGGACACGCTGTTTGTTTGTTTTTCCACATGGCCGCTGAGCTTGTCGATGTTAAGCGTCATCTGTTCCATGGTAGCGTTGGTCTCGGTAACGCCGGCGCTCTGGTTCAGTACCCTCGTCTTGATACTCTGGATGTTGGCGGTGATTTCGTTAATCGCCGCGGCGGTTTCGGTCATATTGGCGGAAAGATCGCTGCCAATGTCAAAGAGGGCTGCGGCCTGTTTCTTGATTGAAGCTACCAGGTCCTTCATGTTTTCAAAAGTCAGGTTAAAGACCTCCGCAATTTCGGCAAATTCGGTAATATTGTTGGCGCGCCCGGTGTCTATCCGTTTGGTCAGGTCCCATTCTTCCTGGATTTTACGCAGGGTTTTGGTGATGAGCTTCAGGGGCCGGACCATGTTCCGGGTAAAGAGGACCAGTATCACCGCCGTGGCAAACAGCAGGGCCGCCGCCAGGATAATCGACATGAAGAGCAGGCGGTTCACTTCGGCAAAAACGGCCTCCCGGGGAAGCAGGGACACCAGGACCCAGTTTGCCCCGGGGATGACCGCCGAATAGATAAGGGTCTCCTTGTTCCCCCCGGAAAAATTGGCCTCGGAGAGCATCTGGCTTTTATACTGGGTAAGATCGTAGTCCTGGAAAAAATCCTTGTTCATCACCGCGCTTTTGTCGGGATGGGTAATGTAAAGCCCGTCTTTGGACAGAAGAAAGGTCTCCTGGGAACCGCTCTGCCCCGCGTTCACCAGGGTGTCCAGGGAATCTGCGGTGATCTCCTCGCTTACAGCCCCTATATCCCTTCCGTCCGAATCAAACACGGTCATGGACATGGCCACGGTAAGGACATTTTCTGCGGGATCGATATAGGGTTCCTGATACGCGACCTGTCCGCCGGCTTTTTTGGCGTCCGTAAACCAACCGCGCTGGGTCTGATCATAATCCGCCTCCGGTATCCAGTCCATGTTGAGAACAAAAACACCCCCGGGAAGATTCCATTTAATATTATTGGAATAGTAGAGAAAAGACACACTGGGCAAGGTTTTCGAGGCCTCAATAAAGTAATCCTGCATTGGTTTCCGGGGCGCTTCGTCCCCGCCCGTACTGAGCAAGGAAGCTACGGCCGCCGCGCTATGTTTTAGGAGGCCCTCATGCTCTTTCAGCATGGCGATAACCCCTTCCTGCATCCGGCCCATGGTTTCGCTGGTGGCCGCTTCAACCTGCCGGTTTGAAACATTACGGAAATTAACAAAAAAGACCGCCGACAGGGCGGCGGTGATACAGATAACGATGATTAACGAAACGGCGGTAAACAATGCGGCAAAAGACATTTTCCTGGTCATGATAAACTCCTAAACCGCGACACTTCTTTCACCAGTATGATAGCAGAATTACGCCCCCTGTCAAGGGGAAATGGCGGGTCTGCAAGGGTGTAAAATATCACGAATAACCACACGAGGGCTCCCTGGTATTGTTTGCAGACCGATTTTGTGCTATCTTTTTTCAGTGAGGGTATTCAAGGGTAACTGGTTTTCCCGGTTTGCCGAGAAAGAAGCCATAAGCGACAATGAACTAAGGGGCATGGTAGACCAACTTGAAGCCGGACAAGCCGATGCCAATCTGGGCGGCGGAGTCTTTAAAGTGCGGGTAGCTCGTCCGGGGGAAGGAAAATCCGGCGGTTACCGGATGATTGTGTTTTTCAGGAGCGGGGATAAGACCTTCTATCAGTTTGGTTTTGCTAAATCAAAAAGGGGTAATATCTCCGAAAAGGAGTCAAGGGAATACAAAAAGTTGGCAAAGAAATATCTTGCCCTTACGGACGAACAGCTTAAAATAGTGTTGAAAGCTGGAGAATTCGTTGAAATCTAGGAGTATGGCATGAAAAAGAAATATGAAAGCGAACAATTGATGGTTATACACCAATCAGCAGAAGTTTTATTCAAATTGGGTTTGCTTGATGCCGCCGAAATGAAAGAATTTGACGACGATTGCCTTGTACACGATCCGGCAAGCCCTTCCACCGCCACCTCTAAACAGAAATCCTCCCCAGTCTACGCTAACCCCCGGCGCTGATACGGAACCATACAAAGTGGCGGCACATTTTTTGTTCGTATGGCAGCTTGTGGCTAAACTGTGGAGTTTGACGACATTGAACCGCTCGGTAACCAAGCGTTTATGCCGTCAAACTCCAAGCTATCCGCCATAGGCGGATAGCCCTTCGCGCAGCGGATAGCCCTACTCTATCTTAAACCGTGAAACTTCCTTTACCAGGATGTCGATGTTCTCCTTGTTGCGGCCGCTCAGGTTGTTGACTTCGTTTACCGCTATGTTGATCTGATCCGCACCGCTGGCCATCTCGTTCATGCCGTTGGTGATCTCCTGGGTCGCCATCTCAAGGTTTTTTCCCTCGGCAATAACCTGACGGCTGCCTTCGAGCATTTCCTCAGAACCGCCTTTGACCATTTGCGTAACTTCGTTCAGTTGTCCGATGGATTCGAGGATTTGCTGGCTGCCCTGGCCCTGCTCTTCCATGGCGCTGCGGATGTTCAACTCCTGTTGAGATACGGTCTTTACGCCGCCGTCGATGGCCTCGAACTTGTTCAACACCGAATCGGTGGACGTGGTAATCTTGTCGATGGATGTTTTTATTTTCTTGAGTACGGCGCTGATGGTCTTTGACTGTTCGGAGCTGCTTTCCGCCAGTTTGCGGATTTCATCGGCAACTACCGCAAAGCCCTTGCCAGCTTCTCCGGCGTGGGCCGCTTCAATGGCGGCGTTCATCGAAAGCAGGTTGGTCTGGCTGGCGATGTTTTCCATCACCGCGTTGATTTCCAAAAGCCCCTCGCTCTCGCGGGCGATCTCCTGAATGTCGGCGGATACTTCCTGTAGTCCCGAACGGCCCACCTCGGCGGATTCGGAAAGTTCGTGTACGTTATCGCCGTTCTTTACCAGAGTCGTAGTAACGGACTGGATGTTGGCCAGCATTTCCTCAATGGCCGACGAGGAACGGGATACGCTGCCGGTTTGCTTTTCGATATGGCCGCTGAGCTTGTCGATGTTGGCCGTCATCTGTTCCATGGTAGCGTTGGTCTCGGTTACGGAAGCGCTCTGGTTAAGCACCCGTGTCTTGATACTTTGGATGTTGGCGGTGATTTCGTTAATCGCCGCAGCGGTTTCGGTCATGTTGGCGGAAAGGTCGTTGCCAATGTCAAAAAGGGTTGCAGCCTGTTTTTTGATTGCAGCCACCAGGTTCCGTATCTTACCCAGGGTGGCGTTAAAGTAACGGGCAAGGTCGCCAACCTCGTCCTTCGAGTTCAGATCCACGGTTTTGGTCAGGTCCCCTTCGCCCTCGGAAATATCCTTGAGGGTATCGGCTACCTTGACGATGGGTTTGGTAATGTTGTTCACCACAAGGTAAATCACCACGGCAACAACGATGGCAGAAATAATCCCCAGCAGTATGGCAAACCGGGTCATGGCGTTCACCTCCTCCATGATAAGGCTTTCCATCGTGCCGATCATTATGCCCCATTTCACACCGGTCTCGGCAATGGTAAAGGGCATAAGCACCAGTTCAAGGTTGGTTTCAAGAACATCCGAATACACCTTAAAACGCGCCAGTTTCCCCGTCTGTACCGCCTGGTCCGCCTCATCGGTGTAGGGGCTATAGAGTGCCGCTTCCGCTTCTCTCAGGGTTTTGCCAATCCGTTCCGGCACCAGAGATGCCAGGATCGTGTTGTTATCCGAATAAACCGACATGGTGGAGATGTCCACGTTTGCCTTGATCGTCGCCTCTATCACGGGCTGGAGGTACTTTATATCAACGCGGCAGCCCAGACGACCGACCACCTCCCCGGTACGGTGGTTTGTTATCGCCACGGTTATGCGGAGCAGATAGGTCTGGTTGCCCATTACCGTCCAGGGTTCCGGATCGTAAATAGCCTCACCCGCCGGATTGGGCCCGTTTAACCGGGTCATTTGACCGGGTATATCGTCATAGGTCTTATGCTCTATCTGGCCCGACGCCATGGAAAACCACGAGGCATACTCGCCGTTGGGGCCCGCACCGGGCTGGCCGATGTTCTGGGCATCCAAGCCATCGATGCTGTTCGGTTTCCATACGGTATATATGCCGACTATGCGATCTTCTGCCTTGGTGATTGATTCCATGATGTCATCGTACCTGGTACGGCGGCGGTCAGCTTCGGTTTCCTCATAGTCCCCCATAATATCGGCGAGGGAACGCAGTATCTGGAAATACTGCACGTACCGGGCCTGTACCTGGGACGCCTGATCCGCGGCAAGCCGTTCCTGGCTCAGCCTCGCCGTGGTTAGCTGCATGGCCGAAGCCCGGTTTACCAGAATAAACGCCAGAAGGGCGACTACTGCCACCAGTATGGCGATAACAATGATACTCATCCGGAATTTAATCTTCATTACGTTGCTCCTCAAAAAAATATGATATTCAATATAAAATGAACTGGTACATAATAATCTTCATTAGTATATAAAAATACCACACTATGTAAGGAATTTCAACCTTTTTACATGAGAAAAGCATTTTTTTGTTATTGATTGGTTCAGAAAAAGTATCCCCGCCTTAAATGGCGGGGATATTTAGTAACACGCTTTACTTTGCTTCACTCCGTTCCAGTTCCGCCTGGGCCACCGCCAGAAGGGCGATGGGTACCGAGTAGGGCGAACAGGACACATAGTTAAGACCCGCGTCCATGCAGAACCGCACATTCGCCGGGTTGGCGCCATGTTCTCCGCAGAGACCGCAGACCAGATCCGGCCGGGTAAGCCGGCCCCGTTCGGTTGCCAGGGCAATCAGTTCCATAACCCGGGGGTCCAGGGTACTAAAGGGATTCCCCACAATAAGGTCAAAGAGGGTATAGTCCGGCATAAAGGCGGTAAAGTCGTCCCGGGAAATACCCAGAGTTGTCTGGGTAAGGTCATTGGTCCCAAAACTAAAGAAACGGCCGTACTTGGCAATTTCTCCTGCTCCCAGGGCCGCTGCGGGCAGCTCTATCATGGTGCCAATCTGGTATTCCACTGGTTTGGCTTTTTTGGCTGTCCGCAGTTCTTCCTCAATATCCACAATCCCCGTATAACTGGAGCCCTCAATCTTTTTGCCGTAGGCAATAAGCTTGAGTTCCGAAGCGTTCATAACAATGGGGATCATAATTTCCGGCCGGGCATCGATCTTTTCTGCACGCAGTTTGTAGGATGCCTCAAAAATAGCCTTTACCTGCATGGCATAAATTTCCGGATACGATACGGCGATACGGCAGCCCCGGTGACCAAGCATGGGGTTGAACTCGTGAAGAGCCTCTACACTGGACGTGATCTCGGCCTTGGAAATTTTAATTCCCTTAACCTTTTGCAGGTGGGTAATAAGGCTTTGTATCTCATCATCGTTATGGGGCATAAATTCATGGAGGGGCGAATCCAAAAGACGGATTGTCACTTCCTTGCCGGCCATAACTTTAAGGATCCCGTAGAAGTCATCCCGCTGCATAACCTGGAGTTTTGCCAGCGCTTTGGAACGATCCTTGGGATCGGTAGAAAGAAGCATTTCGCGGAATACATTGATCCTGTCCGCCTGGAAGAACATATGTTCTGTCCGGCAGAGCCCTACCCCTTCGGCGCCAAAACTAAGGGCCAAAGCGGCATCCCGGGGGGTGTCGGCATTACAGCGGACATGGAATTTTTTGACAAAACCCTTGGAAAGTTCGATAAAGTCCAAGAGGCCCGATTCCTGGGGATCGGGTTCGATCAATTTTGCCGTTCCCATATACACATTGGATTCGCCATAGAAGGGTACATTAAGGGTAATATAATCTCCTTCCTTAATGGTCAGGTTCCCCAAAGCGGCTGTCTTGCCTTTAACCTTCATTGCCGGGGCAACAAGGGATACTTTACCGTACTGGCGGGCCACAACCGATGCATGGGCAGAATAGCCCCCCTCGGCGGTAAGAACACCGGTACTTACCTCAATGGCCTTAACGTCCTCGGCAAAGGAAGATTCCAGAACCAGAACAAAGCGGGTATCTTCTCCCTTCTGCTGGGCAACCTTAAGAGCTTCCAGGAGGGAGTCGGTACTAAAGTAGGCCCGGCCGATAGCGGCGCCGGGTGCCCCGGCAATACCACCCTTCCAGCTTTTTAGATCCTTCACGCTGGAACCCTCAATAATGGGGTGAAGAATTTCATTCAGCCGGAGCGGTTCAATGGACTTAATCACTTCGGCGTTATCAATAACCTTTCGTTTGGCCAGGTCCAGAAGCAGTTTTATATCCGCCTGGGTAGACTTTTGATCCACCAAACGCTGTTCAATAAGCCAAAGTTTGCCGTTTTCCACGGTAAACCGGATCTGGCGAATTTCTTTAAATTTGTCTTCCAGGGTCAAAGCAATACGCTGGAGTTCCTTCAGGTGCGTGGGACCGATTTTTTCGATAGCCTGACCGGAAGCTCCGCCTTCATTGAATTTTTCCCGGAAAAAACTGCCCTGGAGGGCTTTAACGCCGGTAACCACATTACGGCTAAAGTAAGCGCCGGAACAGGAATCTTTACCGTAGTTTCCATAAACCATGGGAGCGATCATAAGAGCGGTATCGTTATCGTTTTGATCGTCCATCTGAAACATTTTGGAAATTTCGCTCAAGGTAATAAGAATCTGTTCCTCTGCGCTTTCAAAAAAGCCCTTGGGGAAATACTTGGCATAGAAATCCATGTAGAATTCGGCGCCTTTATCGATCTTAACAGGTTTTTCTTCTTTCCCAAGTTCGTTGGATGGTCCCCGGATTCCCAAAGCCCTGTCCAGCACTTTAAGCTGGGCGGTAATTTCTTCCTGGAGTTTGGTATTTGCTTCCAGTTCCCGGATCCGTTCCTCAATTTTGAGCATGCCCCGGACAAGAAACAGTACTTCGTGGGCGGCAAAATCTTTGCCTACCCATTGGGCAAACCCGCCGATGGTTGGTTTTGCCAAACCAAAGTTATGCAGGGTGGGATAGGTAGAAATTGCCAGGTTGGGGGATATAACCACCTTAAGCAGCATGGGGTTATCCTCTCCGCCAAAATCTTTGCCTACAATAGAGGCGATTTTGTTAAGCAGCGAAAGGATATCCTTCCTTGCAGCCTTGGGATCGAATACCGAAGCCAGCGTAGTATCAATGATAAAACCCGGCAAAATGGGAAACTTAAGTTCCGCAAATTCATTGGCCTGGCGGCCCCGAATACCCAATAATTCTGGGGCGACACTCTTGGGAATCACCTCTTTTTGACTGAAAAAATGTATTCTTTTGTCCATAACGTTTTTCCTTTAGAAGAGCTTAAGTACGTTGTTAACCGGTCCACGAAGGAAAGCTTCAAACAAATGACTTGCTCCCTGGGCCAGGTACCGCTGCAATTTTGCCACATCCTTGATATCGTTTCCCGCTATGGCAAATTCAATGGCGCTGCCATGTTTGACCTTGCCCCATTTAAAGAGGGAATTGATGTCAAGGATCCGTTCACCGTCGTAGTAGATATACACCGTCAAATCCGGATGGGCGGCATTATAACTTGCCACAATACGTTTCCAGGCTTCTACATTTCCGTTATGGAAAAGTTCGTTCTGAACCACCACGGCGTAGCGGGGGGTCATCTTAACCGGTCCGGTAGGAATTGCCGCAGGAGGAGCTGCGGCGGTAACCACCGGTGGAGCAACCCTGCGTACCTCTACGGCCGCCGGTTTTGCTGCCCGTCCTCTGCCGGTAGAAGTCTTAAGCGCACGGGAAGTTTTAGGAATCTTGGGGGTTTTGGCAGCTTTGGGAGCGGCCTTTACCTTGGGAATTTTTGCAATAAAACTGCCCCGTAACAAGGCCGGAGGAGCTTTGACTTTTGATCCTTCAAAGAGGCTTATTGCCAGTTCCGCAGCTTTTTGGCAGTTTTCATCCGCCGGGGTTTCACCCTTGCCGGCATAGATAACCACGAGTTCCCGCTTGCGCAGGGAACCAAAAGCGGCCAGTTCTTCGGGAATTTTGGGGTTTGCCACGAGCAGCCCAAGTTCGGGATGGTGGTAGGCGGCAATAAGATCAACCCCTTTCCATTTTTGAAATTCCGCTGCCAGGGTAGACAGATCGGAAGCCGCCGAATGAAGGTTGGCGGAAACTGTTTTGTATCCCAGTTTATCCACCAAAAGAATACGCAAAACGAGAGCCGAGCGGTCGCCGTTCATTTCTTCGTCATCCAGCGCATAGAGCAGATCCGCCAGGTTGGCTCTGCCTCCGGCTTCTTCCATAATGCCAATGGTCCGCTTTATATGCCGTACCGCCGAATTAAAGCCGGACCGGGTTGAAAGAATTTCAAGATTTGTCAGTTCTTTTGTCATATGGTTCTCCTAGAAAAAACGCCCCCGTATCCCGGGGGCGTTCGGTTTCTTGCCTAACCGAATGGTAGATTAAAGTTCTTTAAGGGAATCGCCGCTGCTGCGGGGTTTTCTGCCTCTGGGTTTTGCCGAGGCGGCTACACCACCGCCGGACTTACGTCCCCGGCCCCGTTTGGGAGCTTCAAGGGCGGGAGCCTGGGTACTGGCAGCTTCGCTGGAGTTAAGCATATCCAGGTATGCCTGCCCTGAGGCCGCAGGTTTTTCTTCCGCCGGAGGAGCATCGGCAAAGGACTGGTTAATGTCATCCCGGACCGTGGACCGTCTGCGGCTAAAGGAGGCAAATGCTGCATCCTGGAAGCCCTTTGACACGCCGTGGAGGAATTCATTCAGTACGTTGGCCATGGCATCCAGCGTGGCTTTCTTCCGTTTAATGGAAGTAATATCCACATCCAAAAGCAAACCAGGCTGAATATGGTAGGGATTGATCATGTATTCAAACTTGTTGTATTCCTTTTCCAGGAAAGCAAGCCTGTCTTCCATAACCCGCCGTTCTACCGGGTACTGGTAATCGTACATGGCCTTCATCCGGTCCCGCATACGAATAATCCGCTGACGGATCTTGTCTTTTTCATAGATATAGGTCCGGTTCATCCGTTCTACTTCTGTTTCCGCGGGTTTAACAAAGGCAACTTCGTCCCAAACCTTGGTAATGTCTTCGTAGAGGGGATCGCCGGTTTTGGCTTTGATATCCTTGCGGATACGGTTTTTCTGCCGCTTGGCCAGATCGTCAAAGTCAGTAACCCGGAAGGCGGGTTTATTGCCCTGGTAAATCGTCTCCAGGACATCCCAAAGATGATGAACTTCTGTTTCAAAGCTCTTCATCTGGACATCGTAACCCTTTCGCTCTTCGTTCAGCTGGGCATTGTCATAATACCGCATCCGTACCTGGTACCGTTCATCGGGCAGGTTGGCCACATCAGTATCCTCGTATTCCCGGATAAGGAGTTCCCGGGCATTCTTGAGGTTTTCGATGTACTGGTACCCCATCTTGGAGGTATCCAGAATAGAGGTAATTGAGTTAATCGCCGTATTGAAACCCCGGTTCCGGATGTTTTCAATATCAACGATCTTTTTAAGATTTTCGCGGATATTGAGCTGATCGAAGGATTCGGGGTCAATTTCCGCCCGAAGATCGCTAATCCGTTCCATAAGGGTCTTGGCAATGATGCTGTAACGCCGGGATTTGGGATTTTCGATATCGTCGTCGGTATAGTTTTCGATCCTGCCCATTTTGGTAAAGATCACTTCGCTGTCGCTAAGTTCTTCCGCGCCCTGATCAATCCGCTGATCCTTGATTTTCTCGATTTCTTTATCGATGGAATCAATGATATGTTTGGAAAGAAGGTCTTTAATCAGGTATTCCACGGTAACCTGATAGTGGAAAATAGGACTGATAAGCTCTGCGTCAAGGATGTTAACGGAAAGTTTTACATCGGTAACGGTCTTGGGCTTAACAATATTGTCCTTAAAGGCGCATTTTACGATGGAGTAAGCATTTTCACCCCGGATAAAGGCGCCGGTATCGGTTTTTTGCCGGAGCAGACTGTTGGTCAGGTTTTCCAGGTCGTTGACACCCCGCTGGATATGACCCTGCAGGTGGCCGTACATATTGACCATGGATTTTTCAATTTCGCCGGTATTGAACTTATCAGCACCGCCAACCGCATCAAGAAGGTCAGACACTTCCTTGGGAGTGTACCGGGACAGGACTTTGGTTTCTTCCTTGTCTATAAAATTCCGGACTTTTTTGATCATTTCATCTTCAGTCGTTACCACATAACGGTTGAACATGTTTTGGTAGTTCTGGTTAAAGTAATTGTACAGCTTTTCTTTTATACCGCCCATAACATCCAGGCGTTCAAGTACGTCCTTGGGCAGTTTAGATGCGATATGGTGGATAACCTTGTTGGTTTCTTCCTCCAAGAGCTGATTTACTTCATTCTGCTGATCCCGGTATTCCTGGGCAAGCGAGTTCCTCGAACCGACGGCACTGGGCTTTTCCGGATGAAATACATTAGGACTTTTAGGCAGGTCAATGGCTCCCATAGTTTTGTCTCCTCCAAAAATATAAAATTTAGATCATACAAATCAATTATATCAATTTGAACCATATTCAAAAAAATGTAAAGCCTTTTTTCGTTTTTTCGTCCTTTTCTTGTGCAAAAACCCAAAAAATATGATAAAATATCCTCATGATAGGAAAAAAATCGGTACTTGGGGGGCTTTTTTGCCTGCTCTTGATCAATGCTTCCCTTATTTGGGGGCAGGGAGCACGTTCTGTCCCCATTGATGTGTATCTAATTGTAGACGGTTCCTCTGCCATGGAACGGGGTAAGGATGAGGCCGTTTCCTGGCTTTGTACCACCGTCATTGACGGCATGCTTCAAAACGGGGATCGAATTTGGGTCTGGTCTGCCGGGGAAAAGCCGGAACTGGTGTACTCCGGAAGCGACCGGGAGGCTGCCAAAACGGCTATCCGGGCCATCCGCTTCCAGGGCAACCGTGCCGATTACCGGGGAGCTCTGGCGGAAGCCAGGGCAAAGGCGGGAGGCGGCAGAGTAAGCTATGCTCTCCTGGTAAGCGGTTCCGGGGCCAAGGATCCCCCTACCCGGGAAGCGGAATCAGCAGGGCTGCTGCGCTATTCCCGGGTCGAGAATTTTTCCGGCTGGCGGGTTCTTACCGTCGGGCTTGATGTGGACAGCAAGGTACAGGAAGCTTCTTCCTACTATATGGATCATTCGGGGAATTGATGACCAGGGGATATTTTAAGGTTTTTACAATAACCGTATTCATCCTTACCGCTTCTGTTATTGGGGCGCTGGTGTTTCTGCCGGGTTTCTTTTTTTCCTCCAAGAATCAGAATTCCCAGCCTACCCGGGTGGTAATCCCTCAAACAGCGGGGGCCGGCGAAACCCTGCGGTCCGCCCAGGGGGAGGAAGCCCCGGTTTTACGGCTTGCCCTTAACGAAGGGGAAGCGGCGGTGGCGGTCCTTACACGGGATTTTGACAGCGATTCCTATGAAGAACAGATTATTGCCTACCATAAATTGCAGGAAATCGACTCCCCCGTGTACCTTACCTATGCCGAATTTGATGAACAGAACGGCCTTTATTACCGGCTTTGGAGTGAACCAACCGCAGTTACCAGACCCGGTACGCTGATCCTCTACAGTGAATACCTTATTGGTGACGGCGGAATCTGCATACTTGTTTCCGGCATGAACGGCGCCGGGGAACAGACCCTGACGGTGTTCAGAAAAATTCCCTCCACAATTGAACCCTTTGCAAAAATAGCCGAATTCCGTATTGAAGGGTCCATTGCGGTAGAAGAACCGGACCGGAGCGACCGGGGCACCAGCCGTACTATTGCTACCTATGGCCGGGACTATGAATCGGCCAACATTATGGACCAAATTGAAACAAGTTATACGTTTAATCAGGTAAACGGCCTCTATGAACAATACAGGGTGGTAAAGATTCCCGGTACCCAGATAGAACAACGAATGGTCCGGGAACTGTTAAACGGAGAAAACGGCAAGTTTGAAAATTTTATCAGCGGCCTCTGGTACCAGGGGGAAGGGACGGCGCGGAAATATGTGTACTTTAATACCGCCTCCCGGGAAATGATCTTTTATGACAACAATTCCGAGGAAATTTTTAGTTGGCAGGATTCTACCCCAACCCGTTATGGCATTCATATCAACAGCCGTAATATTTCGCTGACCAAACTGCGCCGGACCGTAAATGTGGAACTGGCATCCCTGGAAAGCATACGGCTCCGGGTATACCAGGATGTTTACCTCCGGTCCGGGCTTACCACCAATTGGGACGGCTCCTACCAGCGGCTCCAGCATACGGAAATTGTACGGGAACTAAAGCAGACTGCGCCTTATACAAATGGAACCTATGCCGGACGGGACGGACAAATTACCTTTCACCAGGATGGTTCCTACGAGCTTAATCCCCTTGCAGGTTCTCCTGAACTTGGCCAAAAGGGTCAGTATGTGTTTTTTTCTGTGGGAGAAGATGAACTTTTGGAATTAAGGCCCGCCGAAACCGGTGAAAAACGGGGAAAAAAACCGGAACTGATTCGGGAAACATTCAGAGTAAGCCGGAAGGATGACCAACTGACACTTACCCGGATACGAATTACCACCCGGGGTATTCAAGATATGTATGAACCGCCCATTGTGCTTAACCCAAGCGGTTAGGGCTAATATACCGGAAATGACTCAAAACCCTTGTCCCTAAGAAGCAGCATAGTCCGGGAAGGATCCGGCCCCGGCGCTGCCCCTACCGCCCAATAATCCGCTCCGTTAACATATTTTTTGCTTATCACCGGGCTGAACCCCGCTTTACGAAGCCGTTCCGCCAGGACTTTTGCGTTTTCTTCCCTGCTAAAAAGCCCGGTCTGGAACATGAGCGGACTGCCCGGCGAAATCTGTGCTGTTGGTACATTCTGGGCTATTGGCGAAGTCTCTGCCGGCAGAACAGGAACTGCCGGCGCAGGATTACCCTGATTCGGCGGATTTACGGCTGGTAACGGCGAGGCCCCTGCAAGAAGCCAGAGGGCGGTGGGAGCGGCACTAAGCTTGTCCGTTTCGGCGGAGCGGACAAGGCGGGCTTCCGGGCTTTGGGGAAATTCCGCCAAAAGACGGTTTTTTGATTCGCCGCCGCCGGAAACACGCCATATGGTATAGTACATAGCGGGTTTGTATTCGGCATAATCGGGATCGGAAAGCAGATTTGTTAACAGTCCGCTTGTGCCTGTTTTGAGGGCCTCTATTTGGGCGCCGAGCAAGCGGGCCTGGCGGTAAAGGCTGCGATCGGTGGAACTTAGGACGGGCCGCAGGACCGCTTCGGCCCGGTCGAATTCACCGGTGGCCGCCAAACAGCGGGCACTCCGCAGTAAATCCGGGTGGCCCCTTGCCGGAATGGCGGCGGCGGCCTCGTTCCAGGCTTCCGCCGCTCCTTCCACATTGCCGGAAAGTTCAAAAAGCCGGGCCATGTTTTCCAGCGCCGCTTTCCGGTCAACAGCGGAAAGCCGGGGATTAGAAAGCTTTTTTTCTATGGCGGCTGTTTCTGCGGAAAGTAAAACCGCCTGGGAAAAGATCACCCCCCCCAGAAAAAAAAACAGCGGAAGGGTTAGGTATCTTTTAATTGACACCATAAGGGCCGGTTTCCTCTGCCGCAGGGTCCGGTGCCGGGCCTGCGGTTTTTCCCGTTGTTTCCGTTGGGCCGCCTTTCGATGATTCTTTTTTTGGCCGTTTGCGTAAAGCCCCAAAGATAAAAAAGGGCAGGGAACAGAGCATACCCAGCATAAATGAGACAAAAATGGTCAGATAAACGGGTACACCGCTAAAGGTGGTAAAACCCAGGGAAATATCACAGGTATTGTCCAGGTTAAACCCGATAAAAACCAAAAAAATCCCCAGAACAAGGATTATAACAATTAAACGCCAGGGCATAGACACCTCCGATTTGTTTATATAAAAGCGGCCCGAAAGGTCCTTCCCTTTAGGGAATGGAGCTTTACTTCTGCAAAGGAACCAATACGTTCCTTTGGACCGCCAAGCACTGCCATTTCATCTTTTTCTGTACGTGCTATTAATTCATCGGCATTTTTCCGGGAAATTCCTTCGATTAAAACCCGTTCCCTGCTGCCGACACGGGCCAAAAGTGATTCTTCGGTAACTTTGTTCTGTAGGGCAATTACCCGGCCCAGCCGTTCAAGTTTAGTTTCTTCCGGGACCTGGTTGGGAAGATCGCAGGCGGCGGTTCCTTCCCGGGGGTTATAATAGTACATATAGGCATAGAGGAATCGGATTTCCTTCATCAAATTGAGTGTTGCTTCTAGGTCTTCTTCGGTTTCGCCGGGAAAACCCACCAAAATATCGGTAGAAAGGCTGATGCCCGGTATAGCTTTTCGCAATTCCGCCGCCAGGGTTAGAAAATGTTCCCGGGTATACCTGCGGTTCATGGCGGCCAGGATACGGTTGGAGCCATGCTGAACCGGCAGGTGGAGGTGGCGGCAAAAACAGCGGTTTTCCGCCATGACGGCGATAGTTTCCGGCGATAAATCGCCGGGATTGGCGGAAAGGAAGTGAACCCATTCTATGGATGTATCCTTGACCCGGCGGGCAATGAATGTTAGAAGGCCAGGAAAATCCAAACCATCCGGGCCGGTTTTGGAACGCCCGCCGTTACTGTCCGGGTTTTCACTATAACTATAATGGTAGGAATTAACATTCTGTCCCAGAAGGGTAATTTCCCGCACCCCCTTTTCCGCCAGGAGCTGCAGTTCCGTTTCAATAGAAGCGGGCGAACGGGACACTTCCCTGCCCCGGACATAGGGAACAATGCAGTAGGAACAAAAATTATTACAGCCGTGCATAATCGGCACAAAACTCCGAAAGGCCCCTGCTTCCAGGTGGGAGGAAGAAAACGAAAATACCGGCGTTTCGCTGGCCGGCTCAAAAGGGCGGCCCTGTTCCACCGCTTCCAGAATGGCGGGAAAAATCGAACGGGCATTGGTACCCATCACCTGGTCTATGGCGGGATAGGCGCTTTTTAGTTCCGCGCCTAACCTGGAAGCCATACAGCCCGCCACTATCAGGGTAAACGCGGGAACCCGGTTATCCGCTAAAGCCTTTTTCAACGCTTCGTAGTGGGCAAGGCGCCCCTTAAGGCGGGTTTCTGCGGTATGCCTTACCGAGCAGGTGTTGAGCAGTACCAGGTCCGCTTTTTCCCCGCTGGGGGCTTTTTCCCAGCCCCGTTCCCGAAGTACCAGTTCCAGCGCCGCCGATTCTGCGCTGTTCATTTGGCAGCCGTAGGTTTCAAAAAAATACTTCACAAATTTGTACTCTCGCTGTATTCGGCCCGGGCAAAAGCGCTGTGGTTATGGATACTTTCAAAGTTTTCGGCCTCCACGGAAAAACGGGGAAAGGCGCCCAGTTTTCGTACTTCAATATACACATCCCGGACTAAATCTTCAACAAATTGAGGATTATCGTAGGCCGCTTCGGTGATCTGTTTTTCATCTTCCCTTTTAAGGATTGAATACACCGGACTGGAGGCAGCTTTTTCCACGATTTCAATGATGTCTTCAATCCAGAAAAATGGCCCAAGTTCCACTTCTACCGTAACAATTCCCCGCTGGTTGTGGGCTCCCCGGTCTGAAATGGCTTTGGAACAGGGGCAGACCGTGGTTACCGGCACGGCAACTGATACGGTAAAATGGCGGCCTATTTTTAGGCCGGCTGTGCTGGTCTTTGTATTCGCCGTATTAGGGCGGTCCACCCGGCCCTGATAACGGCAGATGTAGGAAACAATGCCGGGGAGCCGGGAGACCGGGGCGTTTTTTTCCAGGAAATAGGGGAACTCCAGCACCCCCCAGGCGGACTCCGCTTCCAGACTGCTTATAATTTCTTCCAGCATTTCCAGAAACCGGGGCATGGATAGATCCTGCCGGTGGCGGTGGAAAATTTCCACAAAGCGGCTCATGTGGGTTCCCTTAAAGTGCCGGGGAAGGTCGGCGAATAAATCCGCCCTGGCAGTGGTATGCTGTACCTTCTTAACCTTGTCCAATACCGTTACCGGGTACAAGAGGCCCTTAACGCCGACTTTGGTAAGGGGGATATCCCGGGTATCGGGGGTGTTTTGGACATCAATCACTACGGTACTCCAACTAACGATGTGCTAAACAATTTTCTGCCGCTTCGACCACGTTAAGAAGCAGCATGGCGATAGTCATGGGCCCCACTCCGCCGGGTACGGGGGTAATGTACGCGGCCTTTACCGAGACAGCTTCAAAATCCACATCCCCTTTAAGGCGGTATCCTTTTTGGGCGGAAACATCGGGTACCCGGTTTACCCCCACGTCGATAACTGCCGCGCCTGGTTTAACCATATCAGCGGTAATAAGACCGGCCCTGCCCGCGGCGGCGATAAGGATATCCGCCTGCCGGGTATAACGGCCCAGATCCCCGCTGCCGGTGTGGCAGACCGTAACGGTGGCGTTTATTTCCCGGCGGGCCAAAAGATTTGCCAGGGGTTTACCCACAATATTGGAACGGCCCACCACCACCGCATGGGCTCCGACGGTGAGGATTTTTGATTCTTCCAAAAGGACCAAAATGCCGTGGGGGGTACAGGGAAGAAAACCCGGCCGTCCCAGTACCATGTTTCCCACCGATACAGGATGAAAACCGTCAACATCCTTTGCCGGATCAATGGCGGTAATTATCCGGTCTTCCCGGATATGTTTTGGTAAGGGAAGCTGAACCAAAATACCGTGGATCAAAGGGTCCGCGTTAAGCTCTGCGATAAGGCCGAGCAGTTTTTCTTCGCTTGTGTCCGCTGGGAACCGGATATCCCGGCTTTGCATCCCCGCTTCTGTCAGGGCTTTTTCCTTTGCGGTAACATAGGAAAGGCTTGCCGGGTTTTCCCCAACCAGTACCACCGCCAAAGCGGGAACAAAACCCCGCCCTGTAAGGGCTGCGGTCCGGGCCGCCGCTTCTTCCCGTTTTTTCCGGGCCGTTTCTTTTCCGTCAATAATGATCGCCATGGCTTACTATACTATGGAAACGGCATTACCACCAAGAACCGACCCTGTTTTACCCGGATAGTAAAATTCCCGTCCGGCGCTTCGTTGCTTAGACCGAAAAAACCCCGGGTCCAGGGAAGCCCCGCCAGCGGCCATGTAAGGCCGGAACTTTCCGCCGCCCAGGGACCGTTTCCCAGGGGAAACACCGAAACGGGACCCATTCCAGAACCCGCGAATAGTTCCGGCGCTTCCAGGCAGCGTATATCTTCGTTGGCGGTCATCCACCGGCTGGGAGGATTTTCCCGCTCAAAAAACGCCCTGACAGCCAATAGATGATCAAGCCGGCCCCCTCCCCCGCCGGCAAGCAGAATTGTGCCGCAGCCCTTTTCCCGTAAAAGGGAAAAGGCCAGTTCCCCATCGGTATAATCCTTGTCGGCGGGATACCGGAGAATCGTTTCCGGCGGATAGGCGGATAGGCGGTGTTCTGCGCCGGGCCCCAGGGAATCCATGTCCCCGATAATCCAGTGGGGCGAAATACCCGCCGCTTCTGCCAGGAGCAGCCCCGAATCGGCGGCGGCCATGAGCGGATCGCCGCCGGGTGTACGGGCCGCTTCTACCAGCGCACGGCACTGTGCCGGGGAGGGGCCTTCGCCGCCTAAAAAGACAATCCCGGTACGGGGTTTCCCCCGGTCTCCATTAACCATACCGCTTGATTGTAGTATACTCGCCATAGAATGAACAATCTCCGCCTTGCGCCGGTCCTTAAAGAAATTGCCGCTGTTTTTTCCTCCGCCGGAAAAGAGGTGTACCTGGTGGGCGGCGCTGTGCGGGATCTTCTTTTGGGCAGGGCATCGGCAGACTGGGATTTAGCCACCAACGCCCGGCCGGAAGAAGTGACGGCCCTTTTTAAGCGGGTAATCCCCACGGGGATAAAACACGGCACCGTGACGATACGCCATAAGGGTACGTCCATCGAGGTAACCACCTTCCGTACTGAATCGGAGTATTCCGACGGCAGACGGCCCGATGAAGTACGGTATGCCGCTGCCATAGAAGAGGATCTTTCCCGCCGGGACTTTACAATGAATGCCGCAGCGGTAAAACTGCCCGAAGGAATCCTCGTGGATCCCTTTAACGGCCAAAGCGACATCAAACGGCGGCTTATCCGCTGTGTGGGAAAGGCGGAAGAACGATTTGCCGAAGACGGTCTGCGTCCCATGCGGGCGGTACGTTTTGCTGCCCAGCTTGGGTTTAACCTGGAAGAAAAAACCCTCCTGGCCATACCCGGCGCGCTTCCTACTACCGCCATGGTAGCCGCCGAACGGATCCGGGAAGAGCTGGACAAAACCCTCGCTTCCGCCAGCCCGCAAACGGGGCTGGTTATTATGGAAGAAACGGGGCTGCTTAAATTTATCCTCCCCGAACTGGAAACTTGCCGGGGCATTGAACAAAAAGGGTACCATCGTTTTGACGTACTGGATCATTCCCTTTTTGCCTTAGCCTATGCGGCCAATCGTACTTCCCGGGAAAAGTTCTTCTTTGCCGCATAGGCTAAGGCAAAAAGGGAATGATCCAGTACGTCAAAACGATGGTACCCTTTTTGCCTTAGCCTATGCGGCAAAGAAGAACTTTTCCCGGGAAGTACGATTGGCCGCCATCTTCCACGATCTGGGTAAACCCCTTGTCCGGCAAAAGGATGAAAACGGCATTTGGACCTTTTACAACCATGAAAAAAAATCGGTACAACTGGCGGAGGGGATTATGCGGCGTTTCCGTTACCCCAATGCGGTGATCGATAAAGTACTACGCCTTATTGCCGCCCATATGTTCCACTATGAAGAAAACTGGAAAAACAGCGCAGTACGCCGTTTTATAATCCGTACCGGCGAGGATCTTTTACCGGAACTGTTCGATCTCCGCCTGGCGGACACAGCAGGAACCGCCGGGCTCGATCCTGATCCGGCGATGCTGCTTCCGTTCCGCAAGCGCATAAATTTGGTACTGGCAAAAAGCAGCGCCCTTTCCCTAAAAGATTTAGCGGTAAACGGCAGGGATCTTATGGAACTGGGAGTTAGACCGGGAAAACATATCGGGATCATTCTTAAAGAACTTTTTGAAAGCGTAGTGGATGATCCGGAATTAAACAAGCGGGAAAAACTACTGGAAATTGCAGGCACTATTAACCGGGAACGGTATACAGTCGCGTAAGCCTTACACCCGGGTGTCATAACCAGCCTTTTTGAGCAGATCCAGGCTATTGCTGTTTACCGTAACTGCCCAGTATTTCCTCCGGGGATTTGCCGCTTTTGAGCAGATCCAGCACCTCCGTGCGGCCCTCCGCCCGGCCTTCCACGCGACCCTTCTTCCAGCCTCTAGCCTCTCCCCTGGCTTCGCCTATTTCTTCGGCTTCCTGAGCGTGGGCCCGCATATCCAGTTCGTACTTTTCCACACTCATCTCATGGAAAAAGGCTACTTCTGCCGCGGTAAATCCGCTGATTACGTCTGCCGCCATTGCTATGCCCTCCTCTTCGCGGGTTATCTCTTGTATCAGGGGCTGTTTTTCCGTATCATTGTAATACTTAAAAAATACGGCCCAGCGTTCTTTTTCGCTCATGGCGGAAACTGCTTTTTCCGCTGTTACCCCCAGCTTTTCTAATTCTAACGTGATTATTGCTGTTAGTCCACCGAAGGGTATTTTGCTTTCCGGGTCGTAGTAGATAAACCGGTGATCAAAACGGCTATCCTCAAACAGTCTGCCCCGTGCCAAAAGGGAAATCTGGTAACTCCGTTTGAGAGTTTTATACGAACCGGAAGATGTTTCCCGGATTTCCTGATTAGCAAAGAGACGGCTTAAATAGTACTCCATCCGGAAGACTTCCCATTTGTGCGGGTAGAGGGTCATCTCAATATCTGCCCGTTCGCCGGAATTAAAGAGGCACTGGATGTCGTAACGTATCTGCCGCTGGTCCAGCCGGGAAACCGGCGGTTCATTGGCGCTTATGCTTATTTCTTTGACGGGTTCTTCCAGAATAGCCGAGAGCAGTTTTTTCCGGGCTATTTCTGACTGGGTGGTATTTCTGGTAAAAATACTTTTGAATACCGGGTCCCAACAGGGATCAATGATCGGGTCGTGAGCTGCAATATGCTTTGCATATTTTGCAGGTTTTTCGTGTTTCGCCATAGTTTTCCTCCATACAAAGGCGGGGTCTACAGTATTTATGGCAATACACTGCGTGGTGCTTGTATGCGGAGGCGAATTTTGGGGATTTTTTAGGAAATTAGGGGGTTTTTAGATGAATTACCAGTATTTTACTTTGGAAGCAGGCGGTACAATTTTAACACTTTCGCCTGACGGCGTAACAAGATAAAAACCTTGTTTTAGCGCATACGTTTTCACGCTGTCATCAATGACCGCGGCCGCCAAAGCGCCGTAAAACTTACGTTTATCATCATGCAGATCGGCATGTGCCCGAACTTTCTCCAAACGCCTGATATGATCGTCCACGTCGGCAGGGTTTAAGTTTACCTTTACTTCAACTACCATGGCGTCGGTCCCGTTTTCAAGGAATGCGTCAATTTCAGCATGGAGATCATGTTCGTGATCGGTAATATGGACACGTTCGCTCATTTTATCAAAAGTGAAACCGTATTTTTTAAATTTATTAACCAGATCGGGGACAAGGGTATGTTCGGTAAATTCACCGAACCTGTTGCCAAGATGCCCAATAATTTTATGGAGTTCTTGCAGGGATTTTTCAGTTTTCCGCTGGGCCTTTTCAGTTTGTTGCTGGGATTTTTCTATGGCCGCCCATACATCAGCCGGAGCGGTCTTTTTTGAGGCGCGAGAAATTGTTTTCATGGCTTTCCTTAACTATATAATACAGTATTACTAGTAACCAAACAAGCGTCAGGAAGCTGTTATTCGCCTTGGCGTGCTCCGTTGGGGAGGGCAATGGGCAGTGAAAACGCTTGTAGACTTCGCCCAGACATACCTACATTTGGCGGATCATTTTAAGTTCTTCGCCTAGGCGGAATTCTTCGCCGGGTAGGTATGCCTGGGCGAGGAATTCCAAAATGTTTTCACTGCCCCATTGCCCTCCCCAGTACAACACACTCCCGCCAAGGCGTAGAAAAAAGCCACGACCGTCAGTGCCCGGTAAGGCTTTCCATCCCCTTTAGGGCCAATCGTGCAGCTTCCTGTTCGGCGGTTTTTTTGTTCCGCCCTGTGGCGGGGCCGTAACTTTTTCCGTTCACCGTTACTTCCATCCAAAAAAGCCGTTCGTGTTCGGGGCCGGTACGTTTAACGAGTTTATAAACGGGATAGGTTTTAAAAAGCCGTTGGCTTAATTCCTGTAACAGCGATTTATAATCCTGGGTAACGCGGTTTTCCAGGACACGGTCAATTTCGGCATTGATCCGCGGGGCGGTAAAATCTGCGGCGGCTTTAAAGCCCGAATCAAGGTACAGCGCGCCGATAAGCGCTTCAAGGGCATCTGCAAGGATGGCCTTTTTGGCCCGGCCCCCGGTTTGTTCTTCGCCCTTTCCCAGGACGATAAGCGTATCCAGAGCAAGTTCCAGGGCTAAACCGGAAAGAATTTCTTCCGATACCACTACGCTTTTTATTTTTGCCAGTTCCCCTTCGTTTTTACCGGGAAACCGTTCATAGAGCGCGGCGGCGGTAACCGCCCCCAGTATCGCATCCCCCAGAAATTCAAGCCGTTCATTGTTCAGCCGGTCCCGGGGAAGCTGGGATGTTTCATTGGTAACCGAGCGGTGAGTTAAAGAAAGGTTCAAGAGCTCCAGGCTCTTGAACCTTAATTCTGCGGACCGGCAAAACTGGCGGAGTTCCCTTCTCCGGTTTGTTCCGGGAAGCGGCAAAGCTGCCATGTTACTTCTGCTGGGATTTTATGTATTCGTAGGCATCCTTGACGGTTTCAAATTCATTGGCCTTTTCATCGGGGATGGTTATACCCATCTCTTCTTCGATAGCATAGACCAGCTCGTAGGTGTCAAGGCTGTCGGCGCCCAGGTCCTGGCGGAAAGAAGCTTCCAGTTTGACCTTTTCGGCGTCGATTTCAAGCTTGTCGGCTATGAGTTTTTTCATTTTTTCAAACAATTCATCCATTCCGTGCTCCTTGATTTTGCTGCCCCTGTACAAGAGGCAGAGTGATTAGCTCTTGGCTTCCGGTACCAGGACCTGTTTGCCCCGGTAAAAACCACATTTGGGACAGGCCCTGTGCAGAAGAACCTTGTTGCCACAGCCTGAACAGTCAACCATATTCGGCTCGGACAGCTTCATATTGATGGTTTGCCGACGCCGTGTTCTGGCTTTTGATGTTTTTGCTCTGGGTACTGCCATTCTAAACCTCACTATCCGGTTTTCTACCGGTATTTTATTCTAACAAAAACAGCAGTTTTTGTCAATCTCATTTTTTGCCGTTATTCGGCGGGGGAGCCTCATTTTTGGCAAATTTTGCCAAAAGGGCCTCCGACACCGCCGGGGGAACCATGGCGGAAACATCGGCCCCAAAAGAAGCCAGTTCTTTGATAGCCGAAGAACGGACCCCCAGATATTCCGGGCTTGTGGCAAGAAAAACCGTTTCTACCCCCTCGCCCAGGGCCCGGTTTAGCATGGAAAGTTCCAATTCATAGGAAAAATCGCCCCCCCGGACTCCCCGGATAAGGAGCGGTATGGCCTTTGCCTTAAGAAAATCCACCACAAGACCCGTACAAACGGCGGCGGATACATTTTTCCATGGCTTTACCAGGGCGGAAACCAGTTCCAGCCGTTCATCCACAGAAAAAAGATACTTTTTTAGATGATTTTCTGCAATTACAACGGTAATTTCGTCAAAAATAGCGGCAGAACGTTGTATAATATCTATATGACCCAGCGTAGGAGGGTCAAAGGAACCGGGAAAAGCCGCTTTCATAAGGTTAAAGATAAACGAGCAGCCAAAGCGGGTCAATACATTTCTTCGCGCTTCGCTTGAAGAAATGCGGAGTTTTGCTGCGCAAAACTCCAACAATTCTGATCTTCGGTCAAGGCATTTCTTCATGCTTCGCTCGAAGAAATGCCTTGACAGTGGTTACAGGGAATAGGTATGATTTATACTATGAAGAGGTTTGCTGCGGTATGCGGAATAGTTCTGTGCTTCCTCATTTCCTGCAAGGATGATCCGCCGGCCAAACAGCCGGATCCGCCTGGAACTACCCGTACCCAGTCTAATCCGCAGCCGGTCAATCCGCCTGCTTCCCAACAGCCTGCGTCTCAACAGCCTTCTTCCCAGCCGCAAACTCCGGCAGCAAATACTCCAGCAGGACCGGTTGCTCCGGTAGGACCAGTTGCTCCGGTATTTGATCCTTCTACTATCAGCCAGGAGCAAAAAGATACCGCCAAACTGGAAATCCAGCAGCTCATTCAGCGGCTAAACGGCATTATCCGGGATAAAAATTACAATTCCTGGGTATCCTATCTGGATACCAGTTATTTTTCCATGATCAATTCCCGGGAATTCCTGGACAGGGTTTCCAAATCCGCCATACTGGTTAAACAAAAAATCGTCCTTAATTCCGCCAGGGATTACTTTAATCATGTGGTGGTTCCTTCCCGGACCAACGACCGGGTAGATGACATTGAATTTATTTCCCAGAACCGGGTAAAAGCCTATACCCTCAATAACGAAGGAAACCGGCTGCGGCTCTATGACTTAGAAAAAAACGGTACCGGGTGGAAAATTATCAATTAAATCCGGACCAAAATACATAAGGTGGTACATATGAAGCGGTTTGTTCTGTTTTTATTTGCTTTAAGTCTCCCCGCCATAGCGGCAATTGGACAGGAATCTGAAATGTCCATTGAAGAGTCATATCTCCAGGAATCTGTGGAAAACATGATTATCCGGGAACAAAGCCGGGCAGACAGCAGGGAAATGAAACTTATTGCCCTGGAATATATCGGCGATGCCATAAGCCGGGGTAACAAGGGGGATGAAGTCCGGCAGGCCCTGGAATATATGGGTCTTGAGGGAATCCTTAACCGGGGCCGGGAAAACGGACGTTTGATGAACAACTATCCCGATGTACGCCGGGAAAGTGTTAGATACCTGGGTAAAATGGGTACCGAAGCTGCAAAGGATGCCCTCTTAAGGATAATTTATTATGATAACGAACCCATGGTACTCCAGGAGGCGGTTAAATCCCTGGCGGATATCGGCATGGACGATAACGGCAAAACAGTAGCCACCATCACCTGGATACTCCAGAAATTTGACAATACCAATCCCGATAATCTTTTGGCCCTTTCGGCCATTGAAGCTTTTGAAAAATTGGGGGGCAGGGGCGGCTTAAAAGATACTAATGCCATAGCCATGCTGATCCGTATTGCCGAAGGCCCCTATGTCCGGCCTGTTCAGGAACGGGCAAAACAGGCGCTGGTTAATATCAGGCGGTCCCAGGCCAAACAACAGCAGGAACAGCAGCAGCAGGCCCAGCGGCAATAATACGGTTTATTCCGGGGGGCGGGGATCCTCATTCACCCGCCTTTAGGGCGAGCCTCATTTGCCGGTATTTTCCCCAATAAGGGCCAGGGTTTTGGCGGCGCATTCGTCCCAGGAAAAAGCCTTGGCCCGTTCCAATCCTTTCTGACGGAGTTCCCGGGCAAGATCCCGGCCGCTTATGTTTATCATCCGGTCAGCCATTTCTTCCGTATCTTCCGGGTCAAAGTAGAGGGCGGCGTGTTCTGCCGCTTCCGGCAAAGATGCCGCCCGGGCGCAGGCCACCGGAACGCCGGAAGCCATGGCTTCCAGTATTCCCAAGCCAAAACCCTCGTACATGGAAGGAAATACCACAAAATCCGCCCCGGCATAGAGTTCCGGCAGGCTTTCTGAAGGAAAATGGCCGGTAAAAAAAATATCCTTCCGGTATTTGGAAGCCGCCGCAGCCGCCTTGACCCGTTCCGCCTGACTGCCGTCCTCCCCGGCCAAAATTAAGCGGTGGGGATAACGGGTCTTTTCCTTAAAAATACCAAAGGCCTTTATAAGCCGTACATGGTTCTTTAAGGGATGATCGATCCGGGAAGCATACAATATGTAGGGCCGGCGGAAACTAAAGGGCTGGATAAGGACCAGACTTTCTTCATTCCGGGGCCGGGGATAAAAAACGCTGTGATCCACCCCGTTGGGAATAACCTCAATAACCGATTCTTTTACATTGATCAGATTGATAAGTTCCTGTTTGACAAATTCACTTACCGCGATGATCCGGTCCAGATTACGCAGGGCATTGGGCAGGATCATCCGGATAAGTCCCAGGGATTCCCGGGTTTTGCGGGTCCCCCAATAGGCGGCCATGTCGTGGACGGTACCGATTGAAAAACAGGGCGATAACGGGGGAATACGCCGGTGGGCGGCGGGGAAAAAACAGGCGCCGTAACCCCGGGCCAGGGCAAATTCGGGGTATCGGAACAGGTGCCAGAGGGTATTGGCTGTTCTGCTGTTAAAGCGGCAGCGGGAAACATATTCGCAGTTCCTGGCGGCCCCGCCATAGACATAACGGTCAATATCCCAGCCAAAAAGCTCAAATTGTTCCCCCGAAGGGGGAATACGCTGTAAAAGCTGCATGAGATAAACACCAATACCCGACCGGCCTCCGGCGGATGCAAAGGTGTCTATGCCTATTTTCATGCTTGCAGTATAGCAGAATAGGGGAAAAATTGAAAGGTCCGCTATCCATAGCGGAAAAAAAACTAAAAAATTGTTGGTTTTTTCCGATAAACTACTTGTTACACAAGGTATAGCGTGATATACTGAATTAGAACAACAATTCTACGCTATATATACGGGGCTACAGGTGGGGCAGCACTCACCAAGGTCTTGTTTTTCTGGTGAGGTATATGCGCTGTCCCCATTGCGGTAATTTTGACGACAAGGTAATTGAATCGCGGACCCTGGCCAACGGCGAGGCAATCCGGCGGCGGCGGGAATGTAACGGCTGCAGTTACCGTTTTACCAGTTATGAACGGATTGAGGATAAACAGTTCATGGTGGTCAAACGGGACGGCCGCCGAGAGCCCTTTGACCGGCTCAAAATTGAAAAAGGGGTAGAGCGGGCCCTGGAAAAACGACCCGTTTCACACATGCAGATAGAAAGCCTGGTAAACGACATCGAGGACCAGGCGGAAATTATGGGCCGGGTAAATCATGAAATCGCCGCCAAAGACCTGGGAGATTTGGTGCTGGAAGGCATAGGCAAACTGGACAAGGTGGCGTATATACGGTTTGCGTCGGTATACCGGCACTTTGAAAACCTTGATGAATTTGTGCGGGAAATTCAAAAACTGGGCAGCGGCGAAAGCTCCCGAATGGAGAAAAAATGATTCGCAGCGTGGTAAAACGCTCCGGGGACATTGAACCCTACGACAAACAAAAAATCGAAGCGGCCATATCACGGGCTTTTATCGCCGTAAAGGGCGAAGCGGACAGCGGCAAAACAAATACCATAAGTTCCAGGGTAGAAGAACTTATCCGGAAGATGATGGCCGGACGCCACCCCAATTCAATTCCCGCCATAGAAGAAATCCAGGACCTGGTAGAGACCGCCCTTATTGAAGAACGGGAAACCGCCGCAGCCAAGGCATATATCCTTTACCGGGCCAGGCACGAAGCCATGCGGGACGTTAAAAAACTTATGCTGGACATTGATTCCACCATGGATGGTTATCTTAAACAATCCGACTGGCGGGTCAACGAAAACGCCAATGTAAACTATTCCCTTGGAGGCCTTATCCTCCATAATTCGGGAAGTATTACTGCCAATTACTGGCTTAAAAATATCTATGCGCCGCAAATTGCCGAAGCCCACCGGAATGCCGACTTCCATATCCATGACCTTTCGATGTTTTCCGGTTACTGCGCCGGCTGGTCCTTACGCCAGCTGATTGCCGAAGGCCTGGGCGGCGTGCCGGACAAAATTACCAGCAAACCGGCAAAACATCTTTCCACGCTGATGCAGCAGGCGGTTAATTTTCTGGGATGCCTCCAGAACGAATGGGCCGGAGCCCAGGCATTTTCTTCCTTTGATACCTACATTGCTCCCTTTGTTAAAACAGACGGACTTTCGGACAAAGAAGTAAAACAGTGCCTCCAAAGTTTTATCTTTGGGGTAAATACCCCCAGCCGCTGGGGCTGCCAGGCGCCCTTTACCAATATAACCCTGGACTGGACCTGCCCGGCGGATTTAAAGGACCGCAAAGCTGTGGTGGGCGGAGCGGAGGCGGATTTTACCTACGGGGACTGCAGGGAAGAGATGAACCGGGTTAACCGGATTTTTATCGAGCTGATGCTGGAAGGGGATGCCGAAGGCCGGGGTTTCCAATACCCCATCCCCACCTACAACATTACCGAGGACTTTGACTGGGAGAGCCCCAACACCGCCCTCCTCTTTGAGATGACCAGCCGTTACGGCACGCCCTACTTCCAGAACTTTGTTAACTCCGACCTGGACCCGGGAGATGTCCGGTCCATGTGCTGCCGGCTCCAGCTGGACAAACGGGAACTCCGCAAGCGGGGCGGCGGCCTTTTTGGTTCCGATGAACTAACCGGCTCTATCGGCGTGGTAACGATTAACCTTCCCCGGATTGGGTACCTGGCAAAAAACAAAGATGATTTTTTCTGCCGGCTGGGCGGCCTTATGGAACTGGCCAAAGAAAGCCTTAAAACCAAACGGAAGGTGGTGACCAAACTGCTGGAAACCGGGCTTTTCCCCTACACCCGCCGTTATCTTCGTACCCTGGACAACCACTTTAACACCATCGGCCTTGTGGGAATGAACGAATGTATCCTCAATTTCCTGGGCCGGAATTGTACCATTGCCGATGAAGAAGGAAGGGACTTTGCCCTTTCGGTGTTGGATTTTATGCGGAAAAAACTTTCCGACTTTCAGGAAGAGACCGGGGAACTTTTTAACCTGGAAGCGACTCCGGCGGAATCGACCTCGTACCGGCTGGCAAAACACGACAAACAGCGGTACCCCAGCATTATCAGTTCCGGTACCAGCGAACCCTACTATACCAATTCCACCCAGCTGCCGGTAATGCAGACCGAGGATATTTTTGATGCCCTGGATCTCCAGGAAGCGCTGCAAACCGCCTATACCGGCGGCACGGTGTTCCACACCTTTGTGGGTGAAGCCATCGAAGACTGGCGGACTTGCCGGGATTTGGTTAAAACCATTGCCCGTAATTACCGGATACCTTACTTTACCATTTCACCAAGCTTTTCGGTATGTCCGGTCCATGGTTACCTTAAGGGGGAACATTTTTTCTGTCCCCAGTGCAAAGAAGAAGAGGAAGATCGGCTCCGCCTTAAAATTGCCGCTCTGGAACAGGAACGGGAGAATCTCTTGGCAGCAGGATAATGAAAAAAAAATAAAGGGGTGTATATATGAGAAACCTTGAGGTTATTGAAACTGAACTGGCCGCGGCGAGGGAGGCCCTTTCCAATGTGACGGGGACGCAGGCGGAAGTGTACAGCCGTATCGTGGGGTATTACCGTTCGGTACGGAATTGGAACAAGGGTAAGCGGGAAGAATACGGCCAGCGGGTGATGTTTCAGCCTGATGCATCCCTGCTGGCCTCCTGCGTACCTGCGGGGATTGGAATGGATGCCGCGGGTTCCGGAATGGGTGCCGCGGAGATTGGAATGGGTGCCGCGAAGGAGTCCGGGGCCGCAGGGGACAACGGCTCGGAGCGGGTTCTGCTTTTTGTGCGGCCCGCCTGCCCTGCCTGTCCTTCCGCCAAGGCCGCCGCCGGACAACTGGGGATTCCCCTGGAACTCTACGATGCCGATACCGACGAAGGGCTGGCCGAGGCGGTAAAACGGCAGGTATTGTCCACCCCAACGGCGATACTGCTTTCCCCCGGCGGAAAAGAGCTGGGCCGTGCCAGAGATGCGGAGGCCATTGGAAGACTGCTTGAAAACACCGGGTTCAGCGCCGTCGACTCCATTGCCGTATAGGTACAGTAGCTTACAGACAGTGAATGTCCACAAAAGTAGTCTTTCGTAAGACAAGCCTTGTTGATTATCCGGGGCTTGTCAGCGCCGTTATCTTTTTTTTCGGCTGTAACCTCCGCTGTCCCTGGTGCCACAACCGGGAATTGGTTTTGGGTGTTACCGGCGGTGACAGCGGTCTTACTACGAAGGCGTTTTATACCGGACTGGAAGATGTTTTATTGCACATCGAAAAACGGCGCAAGGTTCTGGGCGGAGTGGTACTTTCCGGCGGGGAACCCACGCTTTTTGGCGGACTTGATACACTTATTCACCAGATTAAATCTCTCGGCCTCAAGGTAAAACTCGATACAAATGGTATGCGGCCCGATGTATTGGAAAAGCTTTTTAGTACCAAAGAAACCCGGCCTGATTATATCGCCATGGACCTGAAAATTGCCCCGGAACGGTATACGGAACTTTTGCCGCTTAACGGTACTGATGCCGCGGGTGTTGGAATGGATGCCGCGAGTTTTGCCGGTGAAGCGCTAAAGCGCAGCGCTGGTCTTATCCGGGCAGCGGGCATAAGCCACGAATTCCGCAGTCTTTCCCTGCCTGCGCCATGGTTCACCGAAACCGACAAAACGGCACTGGCCCCGCTGGCGGGAGACAGCCCCTGGTTTATACGGCCCTTTGTTCCGGGAAATTGTCTGGACCCGGTTTGGAATAATCGCGGCATCGAAAGGTATTGAATTAACCCCTTGCACTCCCCCGCCCCGCCGGGTTTCAATAGAACGGTGACGGGAACAGAGAAAACCACTATAGCTTCCTTCCTTGACCTGGCGGGGGATCATCTTGCCGGAGGATACAAGCGCCCCCGGGCGGAGTATACCTTTAACGATGATCATCACAATTCCCTGGAAGCGGCAGCTGCCGATGTTGCCGCCGACATTGCCGCCTGTGAACGCTGCGGACTCTGCAAAACCCGGACCAGGACGGTGCCCGGCGAAGGGGTAACCCGGCCGCTGGTGATGGTTATCGGCGAGGGACCGGGGGCGGACGAAGATGTTTCGGGCCGGCCCTTTGTGGGAAAGGCCGGGCAGCTTCTGGACCGTATGCTGGATTCCAGGGGAAAAATAGGCCTTTCCCGGACAAAAAATTGTTATATCGCCAATATTGTCAAATGCCGGCCCCCGGGGAACCGTAATCCCCAGCAAGATGAAATAACAGCCTGTGTTCCGTTCCTTACCCGGCAGATAAAAATCCTTGCCCCAAAGATAATTTTGGCCGCGGGAAATACCGCAGCCAAAACCCTTTTGGACAGCACCGAAGGAATTACCCGGCTCCGGGGTACTTTTACCACCTTCAAAGGAACCTTGCTCATGGACGGGGATTTTAACATTCCACTGCTGCCTACCTATCATCCCAGCGCTTTGCTCCGGGATGACAGCCTTAAAGCTCCAGTCTGGGAAGATTTAAAAAAACTCCGGTTTAAGCTTTGTGAACTTGATCCGGGTTATGCCGCAGAGATGGCGGACAGGCCCTTATAAAAAATGAGCGATTCCGCCGCCGCTCTGCCGCCGGAAACTCCGTTTTCTCCGGAGTTATACCTGGACATTATTTTTGACATTCCCCTTTCCCAATCCTATACCTACCGCATCGACGAAAAAGGAGAAGCATCGCCGGGCAAACGGGTTATGGCTCCCTTTGGACGGCGGGAAGTCCTGGGGTATGTGGTGGATTTCCGTAAGGTTGCCCCGGCGGGCCTTTCCCCGGAAAAGATCAAAGCTGTCCGTCGGGTGGTGGACAAGGAAGCGATTTTTGACCAGCGGGATATCGATCTTGCCCGCTGGATGGCTTCGTATTATCTGTGCGGCCCCGGTGAAGCTCTGGCGGCAATGATCCCTTCGGGAAGGCGGACCGGTACCTATTCATCGTTTTCTGACGAAGTAGAGGGGGGAACAAATCTGGTACTGTCCGCTGAACAGGAAGAAGCCCTGGAGGGCCTATCCCAACTGGCCGGTAAAACAGGATTGTTTACCTATCTTTACGGCATTACCGGATCGGGCAAAACCGAAGTATTTCTCCGGCTGGCCCGGCGGGTACTGGAAGCGGGAAAATCGGTGATCTACCTGGTGCCGGAAATTTCCCTGACCCACCAGACGGCGGAAATTATCGGCGGCCGTTTTGGAAAAGAAGCGGCCACCCTCCATTCGGGCATGACCGGGAGTGAACGGCTTACCGAATGGATGCGCATCCGGGCGGGGGAAGTGCGTATTGTGGTTGGCCCCCGGAGTGCGGTTTTTGCGCCGGTGTTGAATCTGGGGCTTATCATCATTGATGAGGAACACGACGGCTCCTACAAATCGGGAAACACTCCCCGGTATCATGCCCGGCAAATCGCCATGCACCGCGCTTCCGCCGAAGATGCCCTTTTGCTGCTCGGTTCCGCTACTCCCTCGGCGGAAGCCTGGAAACTGATGAACGATGGTGTTATCCGGCGCTTTAACCTGAGCCGCCGCCTTTCCGGGGGAAAACCGCCGGAGATTATCCCCGTGAGCCTCTCAAAAACTGAAGGGTGCCTTACGGCGGAACTAAAAGAAGAAATCCGCGCTACCGCCCGGATGGGAAGGCAGACAATCCTTTTTCTTAACCGCCGGGGCTTTGCCTACTTTTACCACTGCAAAAACTGCGGCTTTGAACTAAACTGCAAACGCTGTTCGGTCTCCCTTACCTACCACAAAAGCCGTAACCGGGCGGTGTGCCACTACTGCGGTTACGAAACTTCCCCGCCCCAGGCCTGCCCCCAGTGCGGCTCCCTGGAGGCAGGTTTTTCCGGTTTTGGTACCGAGTTTATTGAAGAAGAAGTACGGAATACCTTTCCCGAACTGCGGGTTCGCCGGGCAGATGCGGATACCACGGGAAGAAAGGGCAGCCTCAAAGAACTGCTTGCTATCTTCAAGGCTGGGGGCATTGATATACTTCTGGGAACCCAGATGGTCGCCAAGGGCCTTAACTTTCCCGGAGTGCGCCTTGTGGGAGTTGTCTTTGCCGATACAGGGCTTCACCTGCCGGATTTCCGGGCTGCGGAACGGACCTTTTCGCTTATCGTTCAGGTAGCGGGCCGTGCGGGCCGTTACTTTCCCGATGGCCGGGTAATCGTGCAAACCATGCGTCCCACAGACCCGGTGATACGGGAGGCCTGTACCCTTAATGTGGAAGGGTTTTATAAAAACGAACTGTTACAGCGAAAAGCCCTGGACTTTCCTCCCTATTCCCGGCTTATCCGCCTTACCTTCCGGTCCAAAAAGGAAGAAAAAGCCGCCAAAGCTGCCTCCCGGCTTGCTTCGCTGGTACGACCGTTTCTTGGGCCGGGGGATGAAATCCTTGGACCTGCCGAATGTCCCATCGGTATACAAAACAACAACTACCGCCGGCAAATTCTCTTACGGGGGCAGACTATGGGGAAAATTCACCATGCTGCTGCCGGCGCTCTCCAAAAGTACGAAGCGGAAAAAGATCCTGCGGTGTATATAGAGGCCGATGTGGACCCGGTAAATCTGCTCTAGGGCCCCTGAAAATCGTGCCGTATGTATTGAATTCTTCCTTCCCTTATGGTATGGTATCAAACACAGGCCTTTCCCTTTCCCAGAGCGTGTTTCGGCCGCCTGGGGTATGTTTTTGGTCATTCATTTTTTGCGTTACTTCGGGCCGGGTTAAAAAACCACGTTTGCGCCCGAAGGGATTTTTATTGTCCAGACACCACTTCCAATTTGGGAATTATGCCTCTTCTGTTGTTTCCGGTAAAAAGCTGCCCCGGTTTGAGGATATTTTTTCCGAACTGGGTTATAAACTGCCGGAAAAATCCGCCGCCGGAAAAACCGCGCCGGGCCTTGTGGTATGCGACAAAAACACGACCGCCCTGGCCCGGGATATAACGAATGAACTGCCCGTTCTTACCCTTCCCCCCGGGGAAGCGGCAAAAACCTGGCAGTCGGTGGAAACCATACTTCGTGCGGCCCGGAATAACGGCCTGGGGCGGGACGGCCTTTTTATCGGTATAGGCGGCGGAGTCATCTGTGACCTTACCGCCTTTGCCGCTTCGATTTATATGAGGGGCGCGGAACTGGCGCTGGTTCCCACCACCCTCTTATGCATGGTTGATGCCGCTGTGGGCGGTAAAACCGGTTTTGATCTTGAGGGACTTAAAAACCTTGCCGGAACTTTTTACCCCGCAAAAGCGGTTTTTATAGCAAGCGAAGCGCTTAAAACCCTGCCCCTGCGGGAATGGAAAAGCGGTTTGGCAGAGCTTTTCAAAACCGCCGTTTTATCAAAAGACGAATCGTTTTTTGAAGAACTGCGCCGCTTTATAGAGACAGGCGGTTTTGAGAATCCCGGTTTTACCAACAGCGAAACTACAGAACAATTCCTTTCCCTTATTGAAAAAGCTGTTTTAGTAAAGGGACGGATTGTCGAAGTTGACCCCCGGGAAGACCTGAACAATGCCGCGGGGTTTGGAATGGATGCCGCGGCGGGTGGTACGGAACGGGCGCTCCTTAACCTGGGGCATACCTTTGGTCATGCCCTGGAAAGCGCCCTGGGTTTAGGAACCGTTACCCACGGCGAAGCGGTGGCATGGGGTTTGGCCCGTTCCGCTGAATTGGGACAGCAGCTGGGAATAACTCCCCCAAAACGGGCAGAAGAAATTATCAGATTAAGCGGCAGGCTGCTTGATGATTCCTTTGGGAAAGTTATTTGCCGGGTTAACGGAGAACTGTTCCATACCGCCCTCTTGTCTGACAAAAAGAAAAAAGCCGGTAAACCGCGTTTTGTGGTGCCCTCCTCAGAAGGGGCGCTGATAATTGAATGGAATAAAAATATTGAAACCTATTGTAATTCTTTGGCTGCTCGCTTTTCCGGCAATTCCGCTCTTTTCCCAGGCTGAGGTAAACGCACCTGTTCAGTACATTATCCGGCGAATTGATTACCATATTACCGGGAAAACAAAAAGCCAAGCCCTGGAACGGAAACTTGACCTTAAGGAAGGTGAACATTTTTCCGGCAAACCGGAGCTTGATGAATATACGGCGGAAAAAAACCAGGAACTCTACAACCTGCGGGCCTTTCAGGAAAGCAGTTCCGTTACCTATAGACTGGGAGAAGCGGAAGAAGATGGAAACATTCCGGTGTACCTGGAAGTTTCCGTCATTGACAGTTCAAGTTTTATTATTCTTCCCGAACCCAAGTACGATTCCAATGCGGGCTTTACCTTAAGCCTTGACCTTAGGGAACATAATTTTTTAGGTACCTTAAGCCCCTTTAAGTTTGATCTCCGTTGGAAAACGGATGAAAAAAAAAGGACTTCTGCGGGTTTTCTTCTTGACGCTGCCCTTCCCTTCCGGGCTTTTGGTTATAACTGGAACTTTACCGTCCTTAATGATTTTAAGTATTACTTTACCGGTGAGCCCGCTTACTCTAAAACTGCCCTGGGACTCTCCATGGAGCTTCCCTGGTCTTTTACCACCTTTACCTTTGGTTTTGATCAAGGTTTTATTCTTCATGAAGAAAATGATGAGAAGGACGATATTGAAGACGGCGAATACCATGACTGGTATCTCTTCTCCAAATTGTATGCTGACTGGGAAATTCCCACTCCCCTGGAAATCGGGATTTTTGGCAAGCTTACCTATACACCGGGCATTTATGGAAACATCAATTACCAGCCTGGCGGCGAAGACATAGGCGAACTCCGCCGGGGACCAAGCGCCGGTTTTAAGCAGGAGCTTGGTTTTGGCCGCATTGACTGGAAGGGTAATTTTAGAGAAGGGCTTAAAGCTGCCCTTATCAATGATAATGAATACAACTTCCACCGGGAGGGCTGGGATAGTAGTCTAACAATCAGCGCCCTGGGACACCTTAGGGTTTCCCGCCTGTTCGGTTTTTCCGGCAGAATCCGCTATTCCCGGTGGTTTGGGGATCCCTATACACTTGGGGGAGATGTAATCCGGGGATACCGGGATGATGAAATAAGAGCCAATGAACGGCTTTCGTTAAACCTGGAGTTTCCCTTCCGGTTAATCCGTTTTGTTCCTTCCGAATGGACAAACAACAAAAAGTACCATTATTTTGATTTTGAACAGCACTGGTCGTTATTTGCCGATTTCCTTATGGCCGGTGCTTCCAATAAAAAGACAAACAGCCCTCCCCTCCGTTTTACACCGGAGGACATTATTACCACCGCAGGACTGGAAATAATTACCTTTCCCCTTAAATGGCGCAGTGTTTATCTTAGGATTAGCGCAGGCTGGAATATAAGGGAATGGGTCCGGACAGGAAAGCTTCCTTCGGGAATACATCGTGAAATATACCTTGGTATGGGGCATTTTTTCTAAGACACTGGTACCATGACTCAAACAAACCGTAAAGCAATTGTAATCCTTGAAAACATTACCAGAACGTACCCCATGGGAGAAATTACCGTGGAGGCCCTTAAGGGTATTTCGCTTGAATTAACCGAAGGGGATTTTATTTCCGTGGCGGGTCCATCCGGTTCGGGCAAAACCACCTTGATGAACATAGTGGGCCTTATTGACCGGCCCACCATGGGGAATCTTTTGCTGGGTGGTACCAATACCGCCGCCCTTTCCCGGCGGGAACTTACCCGGCTAAGGCGGGAATTTATCGGTTTTGTTTTCCAGTCATTTAACCTGCTGCCGGTGCTTTCGGTCTTTGAAAATGTGGAACTTCCTTTGCTTATCGGCGGAAAAAGTCTTTCCCGGAATGAACGGAAGGAACGGGTTGAATACTTCCTGGAAGAAGTGGGACTGGCGGACCGAAGAAACCACCAGCCGCCGGAACTTTCCGGCGGCCAGCAGCAGCGGGCAGCCATTGCCCGGGCCATGGTGGGAAAACCCAAACTGGTAATTGCCGACGAACCCACGGCAAACCTTGATTCAGAAAACGGCGAACGGATCCTGGAATTGATGAAAAAAGTAAACCACGAAGAAAAAACCACGTTCCTCTTTTCTACCCATGATCCGGATATCTGGAAAATGGCGGATCATATCCTTTTTCTCCGGGACGGCCTCGTCGAATCGGAACAGAAAAACAATAAATGACCTGGCGGCTTATCTTTCGTAATATTACCCGAAACAGAAAAAACAGCATGGTTATTTTTTTACTTATCGCCCTTATCTGTTTTCTCTTTTTTATCGGCAACAGTATTATTGGCCAGACCAATACAGGACTGCGGACAACCTATATCGACAGTCTTACCGCCGATGTGATGATCCAAAAAAACGGCGACATGAGCATGAATCTTTTTGGAACCAATTCGCCGGTGACAGAAGAATTGGTTGCCGCCATTCCTACGCTTCCTGCCTATGATACTATTATGAACATTATAACTTCCGAAGCGGCCATTGAAAACCATACCAGCCAGATTTCCAGCCGTTCTTTTCTGGAAATGCCCGAATTAAGCGAAGGGGACGAACCAGCATTGATCTGCGGAATTGAACCGGATACCTACTTTAACTGTTTTCCCGGCATTGTGGTGGAAGAAGGCCGGACTTTAAAAAACGGTGAATATGGGGCCATGATTACCGCGAGCCGGGCGGACAGAATGGAACAGGAAACAGGAAAACGTCCGGCCATTGGCTCTCCCATGAA
>BNVB01000006.1 GCA_025997795.1 Spirochaetia bacterium
GTTCCATACGCCACTTGGGAATCTCTTTTGGCGATACATTACCCAGTATGGGAAGAAACAAACCGCCGCCCACATTAAGGCGAAAGTCTGAGGTTGGCCGCCAGCTTAGTTCACCGTATACTTCGTCTCCCAAAAAATAACCGTTTGCTCCTGCAAGCCAGCCCTGGTAACTTTCCCTGTCGGTGCGGATAAAGTACGAGCTTTCAATCGAAACCGTAAGGCCGTCGGAGGCAGATCCCAGGAGACGGCCAACATAGGCAAGCCGGATCATCGAAAGCCCCGAAAGTTTTGCCTTAAGAATACGCCCCTGGGATTCTGTGGTAATGGGGGTAAACGCCGAAAAACCATCGGCAAAATGCCCGCTGGAAAAACGGCCCAAAAGCGAAAGACGGTCTTCTATGGCCGTAGGCGGCAAAAAGCTTAATCCCAGGTCGCCGGCAAAAGCTAGTCCGCTGGATCTTCCATTTGGCTGGGGCACCAAGAGCAGTTCCCCGGCGGCTCCTACATCAAGGGCAAAATACCTGCCCAGCGGTATGCCTATTTTTCCTGCCACATAACCCGAATCAAAACGTTCGCTTGTGCCGGTCATATCGTACTGGCCAATTACAGAAAGTTTCAAAAGCAGCGTACTGTTTGCCTCGTAATTAAGGGTTAGGATAAGACGCCGGGGAGCAAAGTAGGAATCGACAATGCCCCGCCAAAAGCTTTTGGGATCGTCAAAGTTATAGACAAGGGGTTTATAGTAACTGGCCAGTTCCCCCATGGTCATGGCTATATTGGCCTCTTTTTTATAGAGAAAACCCGTATAAAACCCCGCAAGGCTTATCCTTCCTTTGGGCAGTTCGATAGCGTAGGAAAGGCCGTCAAAAAGGCCTTCGGCAATATAACCCAGCGGGTCGCTGTACCGTATCCGTCCAAGCCGCAATTGCTGCATATCGAAACGCAGGGTTAGTTCTGTACGGAGCAGTTCCGGCACAAAAACCCAGTTGGCTTCCCCGTAGTTGGCGCTAAAACCCAGATAGGTCTCAAATTGGCCCACGGTGCCCAAATTGGTAAAAAACCAGGGCATAAGAGTCGTTTCAAGGCCATAGTACTGGACGCCGCCGTATTCTTCGATATGATTGGTTGTGTCAATGATAAGCCCCGTATCCATCGCCCGGGAAACCCCGGACGAAAAGAAGGCCAAAAACAGTATGACGCAGACAAGCCGCGGGAAATGGAATGGAAACCGGGAAACAGTAGGTGTTAACTTCATCTGGTTTCTCCTGCCTCGTCTTCTTTAAGGGCAAGCAGCCGGTTAACCATATAAAGAAGGTCGCCGCCGGAAACTTTTGCCGCCGGGTCCCGCTGGCCCCGGGTAAGGCCGAGCCAAACAATATCCCGGAACGCATAGTGGGCGTTTTTTACGGAACGGTAAATAACGCCCCCTTTAAGGTCAAAGGACCTCATAAGAAGAAGCGCAATACCGCCAAGCTGTGCCGTCCCGTTGGAGGCCGCCTTTTTGGGAAGCCAGCCCCGGCCCGCAGCAAAACGGAAGGCTTCTTCCGGATTGGCAAAAACCGCTGCTTCGGATGCTTCCAATACCAGGCGGGCCGCCTGGGCATAGGTGATATTAGGCGTGGCCAAGAGGGTTTCTATTTCGCTCCCCGTCTGTGACCAGCCAAAAAAGGGCGTCAACAGTAAAAAAATAAACAAAATATACTTGTGCATAGTATCGATTTTTCCTTATTGGCTGTTTTTTCCAGCTTTTGGCTGATAGATACGACTATATCATGGATATCTTAAAAAAACAAGTCTTGCAGGGTGGTTTTTTAAGTTCCGCATTTCTCCATCTGGTTTATCAATGCCGCCATATCCCGGGAAAGGGGCGCTTCCAGCGCCAAACTGCCGCCGGGCCGTTGTACCACCAGCCGGGCGGCGTGAAGGCCAAGCCGGGCAAGCAGGGGCCGCTCCTCAAAAGCATCGCCCCGCCAGTTCCGTTTAAACGAAGAAAGGTACACGCCCTTTTCGGCGCCGCTTCTGCTGTGTTTACCGTAGAGATGATCACACACCACGGGGTGGCCCAAACTTGCCAGATGTACCCGGATCTGGTGGGTTCTGCCGGTTTCGGGCCGGGCTTCTACTAGACTGTAGTTCCCCGCAGAAAGCTTGAGGGTAAACCGGGTAAGCGAAGGTTTTCCCCGGAATTTGTCGATCACCGTAAGGTGTTTTTTATTGCCGTCCGGTGTCAGGGGAAGATCGCAGAGGGCCAATCCGTCCGGCCAGGAAGGACGGCCATGGACCACGGCGGTATAGGTTTTTTCCACCAGGCGGGATTCAAAAGCGGCGGAAAGCTGTTTGTGGGTTTCCCGGTTTTTGGCAAAGATAACCAGCCCCGAAGTTTCTTTATCAATACGGTGTACGGTGTAAATTTCCCCTCGAACGTCAGAGGGGGAAATCTCACGGAGCAGCAGATCCAGCCGCGGCGCATCTTCGTCCCAGCGTTCGCCGGTTACCGCAATTCCCGAAGTTTTATTTACCGCGATAATATCGTCATCTTCATACAGCGTGGTATAGGGTTTCATGAGATGTTCCGGGAGCCGGGCTTTACCGCGGGAATTCCCGCTTTGCATAAATCGCATGAACCAGCTTCCCAGTTTTTAGCATCCACCTTACAGGCGGCGTAAAGAGGCAGTATGGTCGCATCCATTCCACAACCGGCCGCATCTGCCGTTTCTGTCCGGCGGTCCACCACACAGGCAAGGGCGGTAACGAGCGCCCCCAGACTTTCCAGGACCGCCGCACATTCACCGTAGGATTTTCCCGTGGTAACCACGTCCTCGCTTATAAGGATACGCTGGCCGGGCGTTATTTCAAAACCCCGGCGCAGGGACATTTTTCCGTTACTGTCCCGTTCGGTAAAAAACGCCGGGAGTCCCAACTGCCTTCCCAGTTCATAGGCAACGATTATGCCCCCCATGGCGGGCCCCACAACGGCATCCAGTGTCAGCTTCCCCGCTGCCATATCCTTCCGCAGCCGTTCCGCCACGGGGGCCAGGGCCGCCGCCGCCCGGTCCGGGTACTGGAGCAGTTTGGCACATTGGAAGTATTTGTCCGAATGGCGGCCCGATGACAGGAGGAAGTGGCCCTCCAACATGGCCCCCGATTCTCTTAGTAATGTTAAAATAGTACTTTTCCTTTTGAATCGTTATAGCATAAAATAGACCACAATTCAATGTACCTGTACATTTTGGCGGCCAAATGAAGCTGCTCCTCCATGTCTGCTGCGCTCCCTGTTCGACCGCGGTTCTTGCCGTACTACGGAACGAAGGGATAAAACCAACCCTCTTTTGGTACAACCCCAATATTCACCCCTTTACGGAATACCGGAGCCGCCGGGATACCCTGGTACAGTATGCAAAAACCCTGGACTTGCCTCTTATAATGGAAGATTTGTATGGATTGCGGGAATTTACCGCCGCCCTGGCACAGGAAGCGGGCGGATTTTTAACGAGTGCGGCAAAGGAACAGCGCTGCAGTTTCTGTTACCGCTTACGGATGGAAAAAACCGCCGCCGCTGCCCGGCAGGGAGGTTTTGACTGTTTTAGCACCACCCTGTTTGTCAGCCCCTACCAGGACCACGAAAAACTCCGCAAAACAGCGGAAACCGCAGAAAACTGCGGCGGCCCCTCCGGACAGGGAGCGGCCGGACAGGGAGCGGCGCTCTACTACCAGGATTTCCGGCCGTTTTTCCGGGAGGGCCAGGAAGAAGCACGGCGGCTGGGCTTGTATAGGCAGAAGTATTGCGGCTGTATTTTTAGCGAAGAAGAACGTTATGTAACGAATTCCGGCTAATCATTGCTATGCAAGATTTTACAGTGGTAAAAAGAAGCCTTTCCCAGCCCTGAGACGGTATATCCGGCCTTTAGCTGATAAAAAGAAAAAATCGCTTGCAATGATGGGAGCAGTGTGGTATAATTATCCAGTTTTATTATGAAAAGTATTTTGGTTGTGGATGATGAAGAAATAGTACTGGAAGAGATCCGCGCTCATCTTGGTTTTTACCATGCCCATTTGGCAAAATCGGGCCGTACAGCCCTGGAAATGGCCAGATTTCTTAAGCCGGATCTCATTATTCTGGATATCATCATGCCCGGCATGAATGGCTTTGAAGTGCTGGACCAGCTTCAACAACACCCCCATCTAAGGCAGATCCCGGTTATTCTCTTAACCGACGACGATACCCCGGCAATGCAGGTTAAGGGGCTTAAATCGGGGGCGGTGGATTTTCTCCTTAAACCGGTAGACCGGGAGATCCTGCATCACCGGATCAAGCTGCACCTTAATTTTGCCGAGTACCGGCGTTCCCTGGAACATTCGGTAAGCGAACTGGAAAATAACATTGGCCTTTCCTTTGCAGAGCTTATTGAATGTAAGGACTATAACTTTTCCGGCCATGTAATGCGGACAGGAAAGTATGCCGAATTTTTGGCCCTGTCCCTGTATGACGAAGAACTCTTTGCCGGGGAACTTTCCTTAAGTTTTATAGAAACCCTCGCCAGGGCAGCGCCCTTTCACGACATTGGAAAAATCGGCATTAGCGAAGAAATACTCTGCAAACGGGGCTGCCTTAACAGCGAAGAACTCAAGACCGTTCATACCCATACGGTGATAGGCGCAAGGATACTGGACGATATTTATGATCGTATCCCCAGCAGACCCTACTTTAAAATGGCGGAACTTATTGCCCGGGGTCACCATGAACGTTTTAACGGCACCGGTTACCCCGAGGGGTTTGCCGGGGAAGATATTCCCCTGTGCTGCCGGATTGTGTCGGTGGTGAATGTGTATGATGCCTGCGTAAGCGAACGGGTTTACCACCCCCCCATGGAACACGGTAAGGCCTGCGAAGTAATTGAACAGGGAAGAGGAACCGAATTTGATCCGGCGGTGGCGGATGTTTTTTTACAGCATAACGATAAGTTTGCCCGGCTGGGAGAAGAAATGAAAACCCTCTCCCTGCAGCTGGGAACTTCGCCCGCACTGCGGGAGATCTGCCAATGAAACGGATATTGGTGGTAGATGATACCCTGGCGCTCCTTAAACAGACAGAAATGCAGCTCGCTTCTTTCTATGAAACGATGCTTGCCAAATCCGGTGATATAGCGCTCAAAATTGCCCGGCAAAAACGACCGGATCTTTTTTTGTTGGATATGGAAATGCCCGGTATGGATGGTTTCCAGCTTTTAACAAAGATACAGGAAGATCCAAGACTAAGCACTATCCCCGTTATCTTTTACACCACCCTTGCCGATACCGCCACTCAGGTACGGGCCTATCAGGCGGGGGCCCGCGATTTTATTGTAAAACCCACCGTCAAGGATGTGCTTATCTACCGTATTGGACTGCACCTGCAGCTAACGGAATATCTTGGCCGGATGGAACAAACCGTCAGCTCCCTGTCGGGGATTATAACAGAATCCTTTGTGGAGCTTATCAACTACCGGTATAAAATGGGGGGCCATTCAGAACGGGTACCCCGGTTCTGCAGTGTTCTGGGCCGGGAACTTTTGAAACAGAACAGCTTTGCCGGGGAACTTACTCCGGCGGATTTGGAACTTATTGTTCAGGCTTCTCCCCTTCACGATATTGGCAACATTACCATTCCCGATAAAATTCTGCTAAAGCCCGGCCCGCTTACAGAAAAAGAACGGGATATGATGAAAAAGCACAGTTCCCGGGGCGCAAAGATACTGGAACATTTTTCCCTGCGCATACCCACCCAGCGTTTTCTCCATTATGCAAAACTTATCGCCCTAACCCATCACGAAGCCTGGGACGGCGGCGGGTATCCTTCGGGCCTGGCGGGAAACGCCATTCCCCTCTGCGGCCGCATTACGGCAGTGGCGGATGTGTACGACGACATTACCAGCGAACGGGTTTACCGGAGCAAAATGGATCATGACAAAGCCTGTCGGGCGATAACACAGGAAAAGGGAAAACGTTTTGATCCCCGGATTGTGGATGTCTTTCAGGCAGTGGCGGAAGAATTGCGGGCCGCGGGCTAAGCGGGAAAAGCGATTAGGGCTGTTCTAAAACGCCGTTTTGCGGTAAACTTAAACCATGCGATCAACTGTTGCAATCCTGGGTGCGGGCGCCTGGGGGACCACGGTGGCCAAGGTTATTGCCGAAAAAGGCAACGATGTGGTCGTCTGGTGTTATGAAAAAGAAACTGCCGAAGAAATAAACAGCAGGCATACCAACGAACGGTTTTTGCCGGGGGTAAACCTGCCGCTGGGGCTTAGGGCGCTTAACGATATGGAACAGGCGGTCTCCGGCAGGGAATTTCTTATCCTTGCGGTGCCTTCGCTCTTTTTGCTGAACACGATTAAACAGCTTTTGATGGTGCCTTCCATACGGGAAGGCCGGACAACCATTGGGGTTATTACCAAGGGTTTTCTGGAAACTGCCAAAGGCCCCCGGCCGATTATCGAAACCCTGGAAGATTACCTTCCCGGTTTTTACCGGAAAGCGCTGGTGTATATTGCCGGCCCCAGTCATGCGGAAGAAGTTTCCCGGGGCAAAATTACCGGCCTTATTTCGGCAAGCCGGAGTCCCAAAAACGCCATACGGTTCCGGTATCTCTTAAAAAGCAGCCGGCTTTTGGTGTTTGCTTCGCTGGATGTATGCGGGGTCCAGGTTGCGGCGGCGGTAAAGAATGTTATTGCCATTGCCTTTGGCATTATGGATGCCCTTAAAACAAACCCCAGCGAACCGGAAGAAATGTTTGGCGATGGAACCGAATCGCTGCTTCTGGCGGCGGGGCTTAACGAGATACAGGCCCTGGGCATGGCCATGGGGGCTACTCACCCGGAAACATTTTCTTCTATTTCGGGGGTGGGCGATCTGGATGTAACCTGCCGTTCTGTTTTTGGCAGAAACCGCCGCTTTGGCCGAGAGATTATCGAAAAAAATATTCTGGAACCTTTTAAGAACCTGGACGATCTTATAACCCGCATTGGAGAAATAGCTTACCTTCCCGAAGGTGTGGCGGCAACAAAGTATGTAAAGATCCTTTCGGAAAAGTATAAACTTAAAATGCCTATTTCCATTGGGCTCCACCGTATTCTTAACCGGGAAATAAAACCCCTTGATTTTCTGCGGGATTTTCTTAACAGTTTGGATTAGGGACCGTTATGCTGGATAAACTTACCCAAAAATTTTCCGAGACCTTCCGGTTTATTGCCGGAAAATCGGTAATTACCGAAAAAAACATTGACGATGCGGTAGAAGCCATCAAGATGGCCCTGTTGGAAGCGGATGTAAACCTGCGGGTGGTACGCCGTTTTGTTAATGCCACCATCGAGGAAGCCAAGGGAGAACGGGTTCTGCGTTCGGTAGATCCGGGCCAGCAGTTTATTAAACTTGTTCATGACAAACTGGTTTCGCTTCTTGGCGGAGACGGCGAGGGGCTTAAACTTAAAGGGCCCGATACGCTTTCTACCATACTTATGCTGGGCCTCCAGGGTTCGGGAAAAACTACCAGTTCCGCTAAACTTGCCCTCCGCCTAAAAAAAGAAGGCCGAAAGCCCCTCCTGGCAGCCTGCGATCTGGTGCGGCCCGCGGCGGTGGAACAGCTAAGCGTGCTTGGCGCGCAGATTGATGTACCGGTTTACCGGGAAGATGGCGCCAAAGATCCGGTGGCGGTTTACAAGGGCGCCCTGGCGCTGGCAAAAAAAAATCTGTACGATACGCTGATTATCGATACCACCGGCCGCCTCCAGATTGACGAACCGATGATGGAAGAACTGCAGCGCCTTAAGGATGCCGCCAAACCGGACGAATTGCTTTTGGTGGCGGATTCCATGACCGGCCAGGCGGCGGCAGACATTGCCAAAACATTCAACGAAAAAATCGGCCTTACCGGCGTGGTGCTTACCAAGTTTGATTCCGACACCCGGGGCGGCGCGGCCCTTTCGCTTAAAACCGTTACCGGCAGGGCCCTCAAGTTTGTGGGTACCGGGGAAAAACCCGAAGACTTTGAACCCTTCCACCCGGACCGTATTGCCGGCCGTATTTTGGGCATGGGGGACGTGGTCAGCCTGGTAGAAAAAGCCCAGGAAGTAATTGACCAGAAAGAAGCCCTGGAACTCCAGAAAAAAATGGAGAAAGAAAACTTTACCCTGGAGGATTGGCTTAACCAGCTCCGGTCGGTAAAAAAAATGGGCAGCCTCCAGAAAATGCTGGATATGATCCCCGGTATGGCCGGGCAAATCAGCGAAGATGATATTAATAAAGAAGATTTTAAACACCAGGAAGCGATTCTTTCTTCCATGACCCGCAAAGAACGGGCCAACCATCTTATCATTGGGCCTGCCCGGCGAAGCCGCATTGCCAAAGGTTCCGGCACTTCGGCGGCGGAAATCGGCAGGCTGATCAAAAAATTTGAAAAGATGCGGACCATGATGAAGAAGATGGCAAAGATGGGAAAAAATTCCGCTGGTATGCAGCAAATGATGGGCCAAATGGGCGGCGGCCTGGGATTTTAGGCACTTGCTTCTTCTGTCTTTTCGATGGCGGGAAATAACAAACCCGCCGTTTCCCGCAGTTCTTCTTTGGGTAAACCCCAGTTTCTTCCAAAATGGCGGAACAGCTGCTGTGACAGTTCCATAAACCGGGCAAAGACCGGTTTATCCGGCGGCAGTGGCAGGAGTTGGCGGTTTACGATGAGTTCCCAAAAGCGGGCAAAGTTTTTTATTTTTTCCATATCCGTTAAGGAAAGTTTATCTGTTGTTAGTACTTCATAAGGGGCGGTTTTACTGTAGATAAGCTTATTTGTTCCTGCCTCCGCCATGGTATGAACCGGTGTTCCCGGCAGGCACTTGAGGATACCAAGTTGTATCTCGTTAAAAGCGCCGCCAAGAGCTATCCACAGTTTATCAAAACCCCTGCCAAAAGAAACAAGGTCCTCGCCGGGAAGGCCCGCGATAAGATCCGCATGAACCAGCGCCGAAGTTTCCCGCCGGAGGAAACGGAGCACTTCCAATTCCCTTTCGGGATTGGAAGTGCGTTGTATAAGAGCGCAGGTTTGGGGGTTAAGGCTTTGTATGCCAATTTCCAGCCTAAGGCTGCCCGGCGGAAAACGGGCTATCATGGTTCGCAGTGTTTTGGGAAACACAACGGGAACCATCTCAAAATGAAACTGAAAATGATTTCCATTTTCAGTTTCCTCCGTTGTTTTTGTCAGGCAGTATTCCAGAATCTCTAAAGCCCAGGGGATGTTTACATTAAAACTGCGGTCCAGAAATTTAATGGTCCGCGGCGCTCCGTTCTTTGGCTGTTTACCGTTTTTTATACGGCACAAGAGCCTGTCCAGCCGGGCCAGAAAAACCTCCGGCGGAAATTCCCGCACCAAAAACGCCGTTTTTGGTTTAACGGCGCTTTGGCAAAAACCGCAGGCATAGGGACAGCCGCGGGAAGCTTCCACATAGATAAGTTTGTTTTTTAAATCTTCATCAGTATAAAGATCGTAACCCGGTTTAATGGCGTTTAGATCCACCGGGTCTGCTTGTATGAATTTGCCATACCTTGTTTTGGCCTCGGCGGGATCTTCCAGAACAGCCTGGCACAGGCGGGGAAAGACCTCCTCCCCTTCGCCCCGGATTACAAAATCGGCAAAACGGAAAATTGCCGTTTCCGGCGGAAGCGGCGTAAGTTCCGGCCCGCCCAAAATAATAAACGGCGCGGTACAAGCCGGGTTAGACGACCAGGCCTGTTCCAGTTTTTCCAGCAGTTCCAGCGTTAGACCGTGGTTCCAGATCGAAACAGAAAAGGCAAGGATGCGGGGAGCCGCCGCCAGAATGGGAGTAAGCTTTTCTTCCAGGGGCTGCCGTTGGGCAAACTCCATAATGGCAGAATCATCCTGGAGGCCGCCGGGAAGATTTGCCTTTAAGAGCCGCACAGCCAGGGAAGGATGTATCCATTTGGCATTGATAACTGCCAGCACTATGGCGGCCATAGAACTCCTCTTAAGGTACCGTGTCTTAAGTTACCATTGCACTCTTTGTCATTTTTGGCTACCCTTACCTTATGATTGGAATTATCGGTGCCATGGAACCGGAAGTAATTATGATCCGGGATTTGCTAAAAAATGCAGAGACTGCACAATTCGGTAATTTTGAATTCCACCGGGGTACCCTGGACGGCAAGGACGTGGTGCTGCTCCGTTCTGGCATAGGCAAGGTAAACGCCGCCGTCGGCTGTACCCTGCTTATCGACAAATACCATCCGGCGGTGGTGATTAACACTGGTTCCGCCGGGGGTATGGGCGGAGGCCTCCGGGTTGGAGATGCGGTTATTTCTACGGGGCTTATTCACCATGATGCGGATGTAACAGCCTTTAACTATGTTTTGGGCCAGCTTCCCGGAATGCCTGCGGTTTTTCCCGTTCCCGAAGTTTTGATTAAAACAGCCGAAAAGGCTGTGGACGAGCTAAAAGAGGAAGGCCTCTTGCCTGCGGAATTCAGCCATCTCCGGGGTTTAATCGGCTCCGGCGATATTTTTATGCACAACCCGGAAAAAATTGCCGCCGTTTCCCGGGCTTTTCCGGAAATGCGGGCAGTAGAAATGGAAAGCGCTGCGGTGGCCCAGACCTGCTGGCTGTTTACCGTTCCCTGCCTGGTCATTCGGGCATTGTCGGATATTGCAGGGAGTGAATCGCCCGAGACCTATGACGAGTTTCTTCCCACCGCTTCCAGGAATTCCTGCGAGATCGTCCGGCGTATCGTTAAACTGTACTGTTAAAACTGTACTAAAGAGGAGTTTGTTATGGAAAAAATCGCCAGTTTTCAAATTGATCATACCCGGCTTAAACCGGGGCTTTATGTTTCCCGCCGGGATCAATTCGGGGGTACGGTTTTAACCACCTTTGATCTGCGTTTTAAGGAACCAAACAAGGAACCGGTGATCGATATGCCTGCCCTGCATACCATTGAACACCTGGGGGCTACCTTTTTGCGGAACCACGAAACCTGGAAAAAACGGGTGGTGTACTTTGGGCCCATGGGCTGCCGTACGGGCTGTTATCTGATTCTGGAAGGAACGCTTGATTCAAAAGATGCCCTGCCGCTGGTAACGGAAATGCTGGCCTGGATGGCCGCCTTTGAGGGGGCCATCCCCGGCGCCGCCCCGGCGGAATGCGGTAACTGGCAGGAGCAAAACCTAAATATGGCAAAATGGGAAGCGGCCCGGTACGGATTGGTTTTAAAGAATCCGGCAGAAGATCGGCTAAATTATCCCTCTTAACGCGGGCCGTAAAAAAGAGTATACTTAAACCGCCCTAAGCGGTTATTATTTGAAGGAGGGGCTCATGGACAAGCTCTTTAAGCTAGGGGAGCGCGGCACAACAGTTCAACGGGAACTGGTTGCCGGGCTTACCACATTCCTTACCATGGCGTATATTTTGGCGGTTAACCCGAACATACTTAGCGCCGCCGGAATGCCCGCGGGCGGCGTATTTACCGCCACTGCACTGGCTGCGGCCATTGCTACGCTCGTCATGGCCTTTGCGGCAAACCTGCCGGTCGCCCTGGCCCCCGGTATGGGACTCAACGCATTTTTTAGTTTTTCTGTCGTCCTCGGCATGGGTTATTCCTGGCAAATAGCATTAACCGCCGTTTTTCTGGAAGGTATACTTTTTATCATCCTTTCGCTGGTTAATGTACGGGAACTGATCATCAAGGCAATCCCCGCCAACCTTAAACGGGCCGTGGCGGTAGGTATTGGCCTTTTTATCACCCTTATTGGTTTTGCCAATGCGGGAATTGTGGTAAGCGGCGGCGGGACCATTGTAGGATTCGGGGAACTTAGTTCCGGTCCTCCGCTCCTGGCCATTATAGGCCTGATAATTACCATAGTACTGTACGCAAACCGGGTTCCCGGTTCCATCCTGATTGGGATCCTTGTTACTGCCATTATTGGTATACCCATGGGACTAACTATAATGCCCGGTGGTTTTTCTCCGGTCAGTATGCCCGCAGCTCCCCTTTTTGCACAATTTGATTTTTCCCAGCTTTTAACCATGAAATTTTTTGCCGTGTTTTTTACCTTCCTCTTTGTCGACATTTTTGACACCGTGGGAACCCTGGTGGGTGTCGCCGCCCAGGCGGGACTTACCAACCGGGACGGGGAAATTCCCAAGGTAAAACAGGCCCTGTTGGCCGATGCTGTTGGCACCGTAGCCGGCGCAGTTCTGGGTACCTCCACCGTTACAAGTTATGTCGAAAGCACCGCCGGAGTTGCCGCCGGGGGCCGTACCGGCCTTGCTTCGGTAATAACGGGTCTGCTCTTTTTGCTGGCCCTGTTTTTCTCCCCGCTGTTTTTGCTCATTCCCTCTGCCGCCACCGCTCCGGCCCTTATTGTGGTGGGCTTTTTGATGATGCAGTCCGTTACCGAAATTGATTTTAGGGATCCCACCGAAGGTATCCCCGCCTTCTTAACGATTGTGATCATGCCCTTTGCCTACAGCATCGCCGACGGTATTGTATACGGCCTGCTTTCTTTTGTAATCCTTAAAGCGCTGACGATGAAATGGAAAGACATTTCTATTGTAAGCTGGGTTCTGTTCCTTGTTTTTGTACTTCGTTTTGTGTTAAAACTGATAAAGTAAATTGATATTCCGCCGCGGCTCTAACCCGGCGGAATATGAGGTTGTAGCTCAGTTGGATAGAGCAGCAGATTGCGGATCTGCAGGTCGCACGTTCGAATCGTGTCAGCCTCAAATAGGGACGGTGAGTCATCCCAAGGCAAAGACGGAAACAGCTCCCAAATCTTGACCGGTAGTACCAAATATAGTATCCTTGACTTATGGCAAGCGTAGAGAAGATTATCCAGAAAATGAAACGCCAGCCGAACGGGATCAGCCCGGAAGAAGCCAGCCGGGTCCTGGCCGCAAGAGGATACCGCTTTGATCGACAAAACGGTTCGCATTGCCATTACATCAACGAAAGTGGTGATCTTGTTACTATAGTTGACAAAAATCCGCTCAAAAAAGCCTATATCGTTACCATACTTGAACGCATTGGAGAAAAATAACAGGAGGAATATATGACCGTAAAAAATTACATGGATCTTCCATATCACATTGTTATCCAGCATCTTAACGATGAAAGTGGATCTTATTACTTTGCTACGGTAAGGGAATTTGACGGTTGTATGAGTCATGGCGGTACATCCGCCGAAGCATATGAAAATATTCAGGAAGCCATGGAAGGCTGGATCGAATCCAAACTTGAAAACGGCTTCCCTGTTCCGGCGCCCATTGATGAAAGCCAATACAGCGGCAAATTTGTTCTTCGCCTTCCCAAATCTCTCCACGCCCGTCTTGCCACCGAAGCGGAAAGGGAGGGTATTTCGCTTAATCAATATGCCCTGTATCGACTGAGTATGTAACGCTATTCCAGCAATCCGTCATTTTCAACGGTGACAAAGGTACTTTACACAGTAAAGCCGCATATATATACTGATTATAAACCTTAATTTGGAGCGGTGTCCGAGCGGTTGAAGGAGATGGTTTCGAAAACCATTGAACTCGCAAGGGTTCCGGGGGTTCGAATCCCCCCTGCTCCGTAGAGAGGAGCAGCGGGGAAGCCGAATCCCCCTGTTCCGAACGTAGAGAATGAAAGGACGGTTTTACAGCCGTCACCATGGAGCGGTGTCCGAGTGGTTGAAGGAGGCGGTCTTGAAAACCGTTGAGCCGCAAGGTTCCGGGGGTTCGAATCCCCCCTGCTCCGAACGTAGAGAGGAGCAGAGGGGATTCGAAACGGAGCCCTCGCCGACCAACGGGAGGAAGAGGCGGCAAGGATGCCGCCGGAAGAGGGCGGAGACGGGCCGGAATGAGCAAACAGGATGTTTGCGAATGGAAGCCGAATCCCCCCTGCTCCGAACGTAGAGAGGAGCAGAGGGGGGAGTCGAAACGGAGCCCTCGCCGACCAACGGGAGGAAGAGGCGGCAAGGATGCCGCCGGAAGAGGGCGAAGACGGGCCGGAATGAGCAAACAGGACGTTTGCGAATGGAGGCCGAATCCCCCCTGCTCCGAACGTAGAGAGGATCGGGGGTTTTATTGATACCGGATTTATGGTATAGTTAGCTGATAGTTGGAGCGGTGACCGAGTGGCCGAAGGTGGCTCCCTGCTAAGGAGTTGTGCCCCTAAAGGGTACCGGGGGTTCGAATCCCCCCTGCTCCGTACCAAAAACGCAGAGCGTTTTTGCGTAGGAATTGAGAAAAACCAAGTATACGGAATGGGGGAGTCGAAACGGAGCCCTCGCCGACCAACGGGAGGAAGAGGCGGCAAGGATGCCGCCGGAAGAGGGCGGAGACGGGTCGGAATGAGCAAACAGGACGTTTGCGAATGGAGGCCGAATCCCCCCTGCTCCGTACCAAAAACGCAAAGCGTTTTTGTGTAGGAATTGAGAAAAACCAAGTATACGGAATGGGGGATTCGAAACGGAGCCCTCGCCGACCAACGGGAGGAAGAGGCGGCAAGGATGCCGCCGGAAGAGGGCGGAGACGGGCCGGAATGAGCAAACAGGACGTTTGCGAATGGAGGCCGAATCCCCCCTGCTCCGTACCAAAAACGCAGAGCGTTTTTGTGTAGGAATTGAGAAAAAGCGCATTTTTGGAGAGATGTCCGAGTGGTCGAAGGTGCACGATTGGAAGTCGTGTGTGCCCGAGAGGGTACCGAGGGTTCAAATCCCTCTCTCTCCGTAACGAAGTGAAGGAGAAGGGATTTGAAGCGAAGTCTCCGCCGACCAACGGGAGGAAGAGGCGCCATGGATGGCGCCGGAAGGGGACGGAGCCGGGGGTGAAGGAGCAAACAGGATGTTTGTGACGGAACCCCAAATCCCTCTCTCTCCGTAACGAAGTGAAGGGCCCCGCCGGGACTTTGTACCATTGACATTTTTACAAAAAAGCGTTATTATAATTAGAACGGCGCAGGATAGAGCAGTTGGCAGCTCGTCGGGCTCATAACCCGGAGGTCGTAGGTTCGAGTCCTACTCCTGCTAAAGCAAGTAATTGAGCTGGTTCCAAAATCTGACATTTTGGAACTGCTTCAATTCTTTATGACAAGGAAAAATTCCGGATGTGTCCGGCTATTTTTGAATCTTCCTGTTTAATATGTTCCACCAGCCAGCGGACTATGATGGAATTGACTTTTTCCAGCAATGCATCTGAAGAGCCCTGTTGTTTGTATTCGTTAATTAAACCGGCAACGGTATCCTTAAAATCTTCGTGTTGCTTTTTATGTTCGTTATAAGCGGGGTAGTTGTATTGCAGCTGCAGCGCTTCTTCATCGGCAAAATGGCGAACGGTATAAGAAGCAAGAAAATCCAGGGTACCGCCTATCATTGTTTTTCCCCGGCCATCCATGCAGGCAGCGGCGAGGCTGCTGGTAAGCCGGAAAATTTGTTTGTGCTGGGAATCGATCTGGGAGTTGCCGGTAACCAGATCGGGACTCCAGGCAAGGCCGTATTTCCATTGTTCAGATTCCGTTCCTGATTCTCCATACTTCATCATCCTTGAAAGATCGACTTCCTGGCCGGGGAGGTAACGCCGAATTTTATCGAGTACTTCGCTAAAGTCCAGGGGTTTACCCACATGGTCGTTCATACCAGCGGCGAGGGATTGTTCTATATCTTCACGGAATACATTGGCTGTCATGGCAACAATGGGGATACTGCGGGATCCCCGGCTATCCTCTAAAGAGGAATCCCGGTTTCCACTAAAGTTGGAACCCTGGCAAGATTCCGAAGCTTCAAAAGCACGGATACGGCGGGTGGCTTCGTAACCGTCCATTTCCGGCATCTGGACATCCATAAAAATCATTTCGTATTTTTCGGGATTTTCTTCCACCATGCGGACGGCCTCTACGCCGTTTTCTGCGCAATCAATGGAAAGGCCCGTTGGTTCCAGCAGGGCCAGTACAATCTCCCGGTTTATTTCTACATCTTCTACCAAAAGGATGCGGCGGCCGGTAAAGAATTCCTGGGTTTCGGCGGGTATATCCTGCATTTTCGGCACACCTAGACAGGTGTTGATCCAGTCTGCAATGTCCGAGGGAAAAATTGGCTTGGAAAGGAATTTGTCTACTCCCGCTTCTTTTGCCGCATCCTCAATTTCGTTCACCGCCGCAGCAGAAATCATGGTGATTACCGAATGTGCGCCCCTGGCTTTAATTCTGCTGGAAAGTTCCAGGCCGTTCATGCCGGGCATTTTCCAGTCAATAAAGTAAATGTCGTAATCGCTTTTTTCAATAAGTTCCAGAGCTTCTTCGGCATTGTAGGCAATATCGCACTTAATTCCCAAATGTTCAGCAATGCCGGAAAAGTAACGGCAAATTTCCACATCATCGTCCACCGCCAGAACCCGTATATTGCTCCAGTTAACTTCGGGGTTAAGCAGCTGTTTGTGAAAGTTCTTGTCCTTTTTAAGGCGGACGGTAAAAATAAAAGAAGCGCCTTTGCCAAGTTTCGATTCAATCAAAATTTTGCCGCCCATGAGTTCTACAATCTGTTTGGAAATGGCAAGCCCAAGGCCGGTGCCGCCGTATTTCCGTGTGGTGCTGCTTTCGGCCTGTACAAAAGAATTAAAAAGCCGGCTCTGCTGTTCTTCGGTTATGCCGATGCCGGAATCGATCACTTCTACACGGATAATACAATCGTCTTCGCCCTCATCCTGGTATTGGGCATTAAGCCGGATGGTTCCTTCTTCGGGGGTAAACTTTACCGCATTGGAAAGCAGGTTGGTAATAACCTGGGAAAGCCGCTGATCATCGCCTATAAGGCTGCCGGGGATTTGTTTATCAATAGTTACATAAAAGACCTGTTTCCGTTCCTCTACCCGGAAATTGATAACATTTACCACCTTGTGGAGCATTTTTTCAAAATTAAAACTGGAAAGCGAAAGTTCAAGTTTGTTTGCTTCTATTTTAGACATATCAAGGATATCGTTAATTACCCCCAAAAGGTGCGTGGAAGCATCTTCAACTTTTTCAAAGGCATAATTTTTCTTTTCCAAATCCTTGGCGTTTTTGCCTATGGCGGTCATGCCGATAATAGCGTTCATGGGAGTTCGCATTTCGTGGCTCATGTTGGAAAGGAAGTTCCCTTTGGCCAGACTTGCCTGCAGAGCCTGTTCCAGTGCAGCGGCCCGTTCCTTTTCCATAAGATCCCGTGTCACCGCTCCGGCAACGGCGCTGCTTACCGTACCCACAAGCTGGGCATCACTTTCGTTCCAGATCCGCCGGCGTTCACATTCTTCTACGCTGATAAGCCCCCAGTACGATCCGTTCACATAAAGGGGCGCCCAAATAAAAGAAAGCAGGTGTACCTTTTCGTAAAAGATCCGGTACTTGCCGTCCTCGTCGGTTTGGGTATTACTGCAAAAAACGGTAGGCACATAACCCTTGTCGGGCATTTGTTTGGGAAAGACAGAATTGATCGTATCGTTAAAACCCTTCTGGGAAGGATCGGGCCGCCAGGATTCGCTGGCAAACCAGGTGTAGACCGGATAACTTTCTTCGTTCTCTTTGTCTGCCACGGCAATAAGCAGCCGCGTTACACCCATGAATTCTCCCATACGTCTAAGAGCTTCGTTGATAAGCAAAGTCATGGATTCGCTGGAAATAAAACTCCGGGAAATATCGGCCATCAGTTCCTGTTGTTTAAGCCGGGCGCCAAGTATAATTTCGTTGTTTTTCCGCACCGCAGCGTTGGCAAATAATAAACAGCCGGAACTGAGCAATGCTGTGGTTTCATTGGAATAGGTTTTTTCGCGGCTTAGGTTATCAAAACTTACAAATCCCCAAAATTTCTTTTGCAGAAAAATGGGAATAACCAGAATGGATTTAATGCCAAAGGGACTAAGAATCTGTTGTTCTGTTTCCGAAAGATTTTTTACCGGGCCGTTTACGATTTCTCCCCGGGAAAATTTTTCTTCCCAGGGCGGAATGGTATTGATATAGGCAAAACCGGTGGCATCTTTTAGGGAATTCCCCTTATCCACCGCAATCCACTCATATTCCTGAACATAGTGAAGTGTGCCGTTTATTTCCTGGTTCCGCCAGATATACATACGGTCCGCACTGATGCACCGGACCATTACTTCCATGGCTTCTTCAAAATTTTCTTCCGGCGATTCGGTTTCGGCATAGAGCAGCAGTTCCGCCACCCGGTTAACCATCCGCAAAAGCCTGCCCCGGTACATTAAATCGTCCCTGGCGCTGTTGACCCGTTCATTTTCGGTAAAATAAAGCTGCTTTTGAAAAGCAACGATGATTCCGATACAGAGCCCCACGGTTACAAAGCTAAGAATGGCATCCTGATAGCGGTTTTCTACTTTGGCCACAAAAGGGGCAAAAAAGGGCAGGGTTCCCAGATAGTAACAGGAAATGGCCATAGCTATATGGAGACTTACCAGAATGTTCCGGATTTTGCCGGAACTGAGTAAAAAGAGAATGACAATACTTAAAACAAAATACGCAGGCATGGCGCTGTCCAGTCCGCCCAGAGCAAAATAGGCAACGGGAAAAAGGACAAAACAAAGCAGGCCAATGAGGACCCTCCGGCAGGACCGGTACCAGCCAAAGTAGTTGGCCAGAAAGGTCATAATAATGATAGAAATGCTGATGGTCAGGATAACCAGGATCACGTACAGGTTGGCTCCGATAAGAGTATAGACAACCATCAAGAGGGTACTGGCAAAAAACCCCACCAGGTAGGCTATATTACTCATCCGGGTTTCCAGGGGGAGTTCTTCGGTATAAATGAACCTGTCCAGGATCTTTTGCAAAATGACAAACATTTACTCAAAATGTACACGTCTGCGGAATATACGTCAACCGTCCAGCTGTTTTATGTCCAGCTGTTTTACCGCTTACCGCAGCTTGTTAATCCCGGTCAGCTATGGTATACTAAGTTGATAAAAAAAGGGGTATTTTTATGACCATTGAAGAGGTATATACCAAGCTTGACACACTGCTTAAGGGTCTTCCGGCATCGGGTTTTGATGTGGTAGCCGATGGTGTTGCTGACGATTTTAGCTCCTGCTCCAGTGAGGCCGAAAGTCTGGGTATGAAGTGCGGCAAACAGCTTATTATCAACATGGTAGATGCCTTGAAAGACCGTAAAAATGGCGGAAAGAGCGATGAAAGCGTCCTGGTACGGCTTACGGCGCTGGATTTTTATGTCAAAAAACTCCAAAGCGGCGCCACCGAAGACCTCTAGACGGAATCGTAATTAACGTTTCCAGCCCGCACCAATCCAGGGACGCAGATAACCCGGCGATGAACTATCCTTTGAAAACCAGTGTACAAAGTCAATTCCTCCTTCCGCATAATAGGGTTTTTTGAACACCCACAGGAACGATATTCCAGCCTGCATCTGGGGCAAAAGGATCATTACCGGTTTAGATTTTCCGGCGGCATACCTAAAGTGATAATTAAGGGTCACGTTCGCTCCGCCCCCGGCTCTAAGAACAACGGCCATTACCTCGTTGGGAAACCACTTCTGAAATATCAGGTTTGCTTCTACTCCCGCAGTGTGGAGAGAAACATCATAATAAGAGCCATGGGCAGAAAGATAATGCCAGCTGCCAACCAGTTCTGCCCCCAGGGACCCAAAACTTTTTTTAATGGGTACAAGTCCAAAGCGCAGCTCCGCTCCCAGGGGAAAGAAGGCCCGGTCAAAAAGATCGTTTAATTCCCCATAAAGAGGAAAGAGGGGAGCATAAGCTGCTCCAAGGTACATACCCAGATGTTTGTAAGCAATGGCAAAGGTTCCCAGGCTTGCCTCCAGGCCGCCGGGATTCCTGACATACACTTCATATTTCCCCGTGATTAACTGATTTTCGTTAAACACCAGCTGCACCCCGGAAGGGGAAGAATCAATAATTTCCACCGGGACAATGGTCCGGCCGGAATCTTGGCGCCGCAGGTATATCTCCGCTTCGGGGGCAATATCCCGGCCGTTAATATAAAGTATCCGGGTGTGCGTTTCGGGAACTTCGTCCAGGTAAAAAGCTTCCGGCGAAAAATTTTCCAGTTCAGGTTTCAGCGCCAGAAGTACCTCAAAGTAGATCCAATCCGATTGGTTTTCCGGCGCATCAAGAAGATCATACACAGCCAGCGCATAACGGTACTGTCCCGGCCGGAGGGATACTTCGATAAAAGTATCTTTGGTAAATTCCCGTACTAGCTCTTTGTATCCTTCTTCTGTTTCCTGTTCAATAAATACTTCATAACGAAGGGCATAGTTACTGGCAGGCCAGACTAGACGTTGGATAAAACGGGCCTCAGCTCCGCTCTGATCCAGGTAGTAACCGCTTTCCGGAGTTATTGAGACTTCCTGGGCATAGAGAAAACACAGAGAGAACAACAGCGCCATAAGAGGAAAGCGCTTATCTGCCATAGAGAACTCCCGTATTGCCCGGTTGTACCCGGTCCGGAAGCGGTACCTCCAGGCTAAAACGGTTCTCCGCCGTTGTATGCTGTTGTTCAAAGGAGCCGTCTGCTTTTTGATACACCGGGTCCACTTTCCAGATAAAATTGCCCCGGTTAAGAAGCCGCAGATCGTCAAGTGTCCAGGATGGTCCTTTTGTTTCTGCCTCTATAAGCTGCTGCCGTCCGTTTTCGTCTACACGAAACAAAGTGATAATATACCTGGCGGCTTCGGGAACCGGTTCCCAGCTAAAGACAATGCTCCGGTTTTCCTGCAGTTCCGCCGGACCTATAACCTTGCCGTCTGTGGGCTGTTGTTCCACCGGCCGGGTTATGGGTGCTGGCCGTTCCACCGGCGGTACCGTTTGCGGCGGGACAACTGGCAGCCGTTCCGGCTGCTGCGTCTGTGGTGTCACTGTCTGCGGTGTGACTGCCTGTGGTGTCACCGGCGGCAGTACCGGCGGTATCACCACCGGGGGCCGTACTGCTTGTTGTTCCACAGGAACAACAAGCGGATTTTCTGCGGTCTGCGGTATGTCGGGGGAAACACCGGCCAACACCTGAAAATACCGGGGTGCGGCGCTAAGATCAAAACCATCCTGTGTTTCCGCCGCTACGGTCCAGTAGTAGGTTCCTTCGGGAAGCCGGGTTAGTGTAATGGTTCTGCCGGGGTTGGGGATTTCCATCACCGTCCTTCCGCCAAGGGGATTAGGATTGCGGGAAAGGATAAACCGGGATCGCCCCAGCGTTTCCTGGGTACTCCAGCGCACTATTGCAGGCTGTTCCGTAATGGCGGCTCCTGTTTCGGGCCAGTCCAGGGTAAGGGCCTGGAGTTTCCGCAGGATAAACGATTCCTGCCCCACAAGACCGCTGCGCCGGGTGGAACCGGGTCCTTCGTCTGCAAAGGCCTGAATAGTCCAGTAGTAGGGACCGTTTTCAAAACGATTCAGCCGTTCCAGCTGGAAAGTATTGGCCCGCAGGGTTTGTTCATACAACGGGTTTCTGTTGTTTCCATAGATACGCACCTGATAGTATTCCGCACCATCTATGGAACGCCACCGGAATGACGACGATTCCTGACCGGCACGGATTACGATCCGGCTGCCGGGAAGCGGAAGTTCCGCTGCCGGAGCGGGGAAGTCCTCCGCCAGGGTAATGCGCTGGGCCGGGGTTTGGTAAACCTGGCCCGGCGCTTCCGCATAAATCCGCCAGTAGTAGGTACCTGCCGGTAAAGGTCTGCCCCGCAGGGATTCTCCTTTTACCGCTTCGTTTACGAGGAGCCGGGAAAATTCCGCATCCTCCGCAAGCTGGTACTTCGTTTCAAAGGGCAGGTTTGATTTCCAGGTAAAGTGAATATCCGATATAAGCGCTTCTGCGGCGGTATAGTTATTTGGCGGAAAAACTGTCCGCAGAATATTTTCCCGTTCCGCAACAACAAAGGAACGAACGGCGGAAACAGGCGATTCATTGCCTTCCGCATCGGTCTGGGAAACGGCCCAATAGTACCGGCCCTGTTCCAGCTTTCCCGCCGTTTCCTTGTAATAGTTGTCCCGGGTGGTGCTTTTGACAAGCGGATTTTGTAAATCTTCTCTGGCAGCGATTCGTATGGTGTAGGATTCAGCTTCGTTTCCTTTCTGCCAGGAAAAGTATAAATCCCGGTCCTGGTCCAGATAACCATCTGCACTGGGACTGATAGGAAGCGGTTCCTGGAGGGCAGCAAGATCCTGCTCTATGGTAAACGATGAAACGGCACTTGTCCCGACGGCACTTGTCCCAGGTAAAACCGGATGCACCCGCCAGTACCAGCGGCCCGCTCCCAGAGCCGATGATTCCAGGGAGGTACCACTTACTTCTTCGGATATACGCGGATTGGTAAAATCCGGGTTATCCGCCGCCTCCAGAATATATCCGGCGGCTCCTGCTGTTTCGGTCCATTGGAAACGGACCAAACTTTTTGTCCGGAAATGGTAAACATAATCCGGAGCCGGGCCGATGGGGGCAGGAGCCGGCGCATAGGCCACGGTTATACGGCCCTGCGCCAAAGGAGATTCCGCATTTGCGCTGGCGGCGTTTGCGCCGACGACGACGGCGGCCCGGTTTATCCGCCAGTACCAGGTTCCCGGCGGCAGTTCCGCAAGGGCGCTTGATTCCCGCGCTGCGATGCTTTGGTTTATCCGGGTAAAGTTCCGGTCCTGGGCAATTTCAATAATAAGTTCTTCATCCAAATTGATCCGGTTCCAGGAAAACGATGCCGGAGTCGGACTTGACTGGGAATTAAAAATATGGGCATCGGGCCGGGGATTATAAACCAGCACTGCCGGTTCTGTTCGTTCTGTTCCGTTATTGTTTAGGGCAATTACCGCACCTGAGGGAATTTCCCGGCTGCCGGAAGGCCCGGAAAAAAGAGCGCTTCCCTGGGCTACCTGTACCACAATGCCGCCGGCGCCCGCAGAGGCTCCCAGTGCTGTACTGCTGTTGGCCCGTATACGGCTGCCCTGGACATTGATAACAACATCGCCGCTGCCCCCGGCTGCAACATTTAAACTTCCGTTGGCAAGATTAATTTCTGTCTCGCCCTGGGCATTTATACGGATTTGGATAAGGGTATTTTCTTCCAGATCGATATCCCGTGTTTTGCCGGGAGTACTAACGGGAAGATGTATGACAGCCAGAGATTGTTCGGCGGTACGGATAAGATCGCCATTGTAGAGCGGCGACTTCTGCCGCAGACGATCCCAGATTACCCGGTCTTCCATCCGCCGCTGGGCGGTATGGCGTTTAAAGGTAATCGTTCCTACCTGGACGGCGTTTTGGGATAAGAGGGTCCGGTAAAGATCAAGCCTGAACAGATTAAGACTTATGGCAGTTCCTGTTAGACAGAGAATAATTACCACATAGTCCCTGGGTCTTAATGCCAGTCTGCTGTCCTTTTTCATTCACGCCCTTTAATTGCCGCCAATTTTATATTTTTTCTCTTCTTTGCCGGTATCCACCTTGGACATATTGGGCGCCTTGATACCCAAACGTTTTCTCAGTTCCGCCAGGGTCTTGGGACCTCGGCTGTCCACTGAACCCTCGGCATCTTTCAGGTCAATTACCGCAAACATCCGTATGGGTTTGGCTTTGCCCTTTACCCGGACCGGGGGCATTTCTTCGGTAATAAGTTCACTGCCCACCAATTTCCAGGTATCCTCGGTAATAAGAATATCGGTACCCAGCGGTTTGTTAAGCGCTTCGGTACGGCTTGCCAGATTTACCGGGTCGCCAATAACGGTATACTCCATACGGATTTCGGAACCAATCTGTCCGGCGGTAACAATCCCTGTATTGATTCCGCAGCCAATGTGTATGGGCGGGTTTGCCGGATCATCTTCCAGCCGGTTTTTATTCATTTCTTCCAGGGCTTTGCGCATCATAAGCGAAGCTTTAAGACAGTTCATGGCATCCGCCTCGGGACTTCCGGCGGAATAGGCCGTTCCCCAATGGGCCATAACGGCATCGCCGATAAATTTGTCTACCACTCCGCCGGTTTGTTCCACACATTCCACCATGCGGGTAAGATACTCATTAAGCCAGTAAACAATTTTGTTGGAAGCGTCTTCTCCAAAATGTTTGGTAAAGTTTTCGCTTTTCTCTGTAAAACCCCGGATATCGCTAAAAAAGATCGTTGCATGTTTGGGAAGGCCGCCTGGTTTTATCTCGCCCCGCATGGCCCGGACAGCGATCTCCCGGTTGGTAAAGCGGCCAAAGATCCCCAGGGCTGCACTCATCCGTTTAAAGCTGGATGTTAAAAGGCCAATCTCGTCATGGGTTTTGGATTTTAGATTTACCTCAAAGGTACCGCCTTCGATCTTAAGGGCAGCGTCGGCCAAGAGACGCAGGGGTCCGGAAATACGTTTAGAAAAAAACCAGATAAAGAGAATTGAAAGAAACAATACCGCCGCAGTAAGATACCCGTTGCGGAAGGTGGTAGCCACGATACCTTCAAAAACCTTGTTGTATTCAATAACCGTAATAACCGCCGCACCGGCAATGTTCAGTTTGGTAAAGGCCCCAAAGAACCGTACCCCTTCTTCGCTGGTGTAGAGTATCTGGGCCCGGAGGGAAGGGTTCTTCCACATATTACTTACAAAAGTTTGGTTGGATACATTTGCCCCGGCCCGCACCAGTTCATAATCGGGATGTACCAGAATATCCCCATTGGAATTGAGCAAAAAAGACATATTTGTTCCGGTACCAAGATTTTCGGAAAGTTCCTCGGGAGAAAAGAGCACCAGCGCCGCCCGGTTTTCCCAGGGAAAAAACAGCGCCATTACCGATGCGCCAAAGTGCGGCGTTGCGTTCAAAAGGATCGCCGCCCCTGCCGCTGCCCGGCCAGCTTCTTCCTGTTTGTCTTTTATAAAAGATTCTGCCAGAGAACTTTCAATTTCCCGGGAAAGAAAAAACCCCGTATTGAACAGGAACAGCTCCGTCGTCAGCTTCGCTGACGACAGCGAAGGCGTCAGCGAAGCTGACGGCGGCGGCAATACCGCCAGGGCTGCCACGTTCTGGTTACGGGCAAAGAAGAATTCCGCCGTTTTAATGGTCAGGTCCGATCCGGTGGTGTTCAAAATATCCAGCAAAACCAGAGCATTGGAATGAATTCCGTTAATGGCTGTTTCCGCCGCCGCCGCAGACCGCTGGTTAACGGTAAAGTTGTTGTCTTCTGCAGTAAGCCGGACATCCTGGGAAACCATCATCGACACCAGGAAGGTAATAATTCCCAGAGAAAAAAGTACCAGGATGGTAATAATGGTTACCAGCTTAAAGCCGATGGAAAAACGGACCGCCTGTATCCCGGAATTTTGACCATTGTCTTTTTTAACTTTGGGCACGGCACACCTTCTTCACACGCTAAAAATATGCACTATTGTACTACAGGATTTTTTAGGTGTCAACGCGCCCGGCTGTATCCGTTGGCAGTGTCTTAAGTTCCAGATTACTCAGATGAAGGATAAGGCAGTATTTGTCCCCGTTTATGCGGCCTTCCAGAAAACCCCGGTACGGTTCGCCGCCGTCGGTAAGCCGCAGAGGTTCGTTGCCTTTTTTACCTGCTCCCACCAGCATAAAAGATTTTTTTTCACAGAGTTCCTTTGCCATTTCGTAGAGAAAATCGTAGGTAAGCCCCGACGTATGGCGGATCTGGTAACTTTTGGTAAAGACCAGTTTCCGTATTGTTTCTGCTATGGGCATAAGTCTGCCTGTCCATTGGACGGGGATATCTTCGTCTTTTATGTTTGCCTGAACCTTGGCAAATTCCCGGCGTTCTTTTTCTGAACCGTCGGGGTTGTGAACCACCTGAACAAAATTAACCCGGTAGGCAATTTTGTTGTCCGCAGTCATCCAAAGCCGGTGGGTTTTTTGGACAAACCTTCCGGTTTGTTCCATGTCAATTTCCGGGTCTCCGGCAATCAGGGCTTCGCCCACCTTGACCAGGTCTCCGCCATGTTGTTCTTTAAGCAGTTCCAGATTGGCCAGGGATTTAACAAACTTTACATTGGTTTTTTCCCTGCCGTCGGGAAGTACCATGGCAACCGTTTCCTGCTTTGGCAGTGCCTCAAAACCTACTTCGGCATCCCGTTTTTTTTCGTTGGCAATATGTATGGCTCTCATGTTTATAACCCCATGGAGAAGTCAAGCTCATCGCTTTCTTCTTCTGCATCTTCGTCGGTTTCTTCGGTTTCGTTAATGGTTCCCGCCTGGGCAAGGCCGAGCATTTCGTATTCGGTTTTAAAACCTACCAGCATAAAGAGGGTATTGTCCGAAGTTAGAATAAAGGCAGTATCGCCCTTGTAACTGTCCCGGTAACTGTAGGTAAAAGTATAAATGTTATCCCCCACGGCGGCGGTTAGTTCCGCCGGGGCTTCCTCCAGCTGGTACACCGTGCTTATGCTGTGATCCAGAAAGGTATCGGTATCTACCGTATTCTTTAGTTCAATGGGGCCGCTGTAACTGGACTTGATAAGTTCCGCATCGCCGCCGTCCAGGGTAACGGCCTTAAGGGCAGTACGGTCTACCCAGCTACGATCCGGCGAAAGGATTCCCAGACCCAGGCCCCCTTTGGGGATAATCAGCGTGCCTGTTTCGTCCATGTTAACCATCCGACATTCTCTGCCGTTTTCGTCCAGGGCCTTTAGTTCGGTCCAGCCATAGAGTTTGCTCCGGTCTATTTTTACCGGGGAAGCGCTATAGTCCGCACCGTTTACGGTAAAGGTTAATGTTCTTGCCATATCCGCTCCATCGTCCTGGGCCTCCAATGGGGGCTTACAGTTTAAAAATTCCCTTGGCTATAGAAAAATAAACCGCCAGCGAAGTTCCGTCAACCAGGGTAGTAATGATCGGCGCCGCCATAACCGCCGGGTCCATCCTTAGCTTTTTTGCCACCAGGGGAAGTATACAGCCAATGCTTTTGGCGATCACAATAGTAACAATAAGGCTTAGGGTAACGGTGATGCACAGATTACTGCTGCGGCCGTACATAAGATAAATACGCACATAGTTGATAAGTCCCAGGCCCAGGCCGCAAAACACGGCAATGCAGATTTCCCTGCCCAGTACCCGCAGTACATCCCGGGACTGGATCTCGCCCACCGCCATACCACGGATTATCAGGGTAGAAGTCTGGGAACCGGCGTTACCTCCTGTATCCATAAGCATGGGGATAAACACCACCAGTATGGGCAATACCGCCAGGGCATCTTCAAAACCGGCAACAATGCTGCCTGTCACCGTGGCGGAAAGCATCAACACCAAAAGCCAGACAATACGGTTCCGGGTAAGTTTAAGGATGGGGGTTTTAAGGTAAGGTTCATCGGAAGGATTAAGGGCCGCCATCTTTTCAAAGTCTTCGGTGGCTTCTTCTTCGATAACTTCCACCACATCGTCTACGGTGATAATGCCCACCATGTGCCGGTCCTTATCTACCACGGGCAGGGAAAGGAGGCTGTACTTTTTAAAAAGCGCCGCCGCCGCTTCCTGGTCATCGGTGGTTTGGGCAAAGGCAAAATTGGTCTCCATGATTTCGCCAATCGGTTTTTTTGGATCCGCCAGCATCAACTCTTTGGCGGTAACGATCCCCACCAAAAGCCGGTCGGGTCCAATGACATAACTGGTATAGATCGTTTCCCGGTTGATGCCGATTTTTCTGATATGCTGGAATGCTTCTTCCACGGTTTGGTTTTCCCGCAGATCCACATACTCCGGGGTCATAATGCTGCCCGCAGAATCTTCCGGGTACTGGAGGAGCTGGTTGATAAGTTTTCGTTTTTCGGGGTTTACCTTTTGTAAAACACGGTTTACCACGTCGGCGGGAATTTCCTCCAGCACGTCCACCGCATCGTCGATAAACAGTTTGTTGATAATGTCGCTGACTTCGTTTTCTGTTAAGGCTTCGACAAGTACCTGTTGTTCTTCGCTTTCGATGTAGGCAAAAACTTTTGCCGCCATGTTTTTGGGAAGAATCCGGAAGATCTGCACCGCTTTTTTCTTGCCGGTTTCTTGAAAGATCTCTGCAATGTCTGCGGCGTTCATGCCCGCAAAATGAGCATTAAGCTGCGCTACCGGGAGATGATCTTCTTCAATAAGTGAAAGAATGTTTTCGTCCATGGAAACTCCTCTTTCTGGATTAAGAAAGCGGCTCCCATAGACAACGATTTTAAACGCGGAAAATGGCTACAGGAACCGTATATGTCTGTTCAGGCGGGGGGCGTAAACTACTGCCGCCGTCCGGGGAATCGGACATAAAGTACCTCCTGTAGAAAAAGATTGGAATATCCTTTATACTAGCGCAAAGGAAAAGAAAATGCAAGACCCGGATACCATAATCGATATACGGAGCGATACCGTAACGGTTCCTACCGCAGCAATGCGAAAGGCCATGGCAGAAGCGGAAGTGGGGGACGACGTTTACAATGACGATCCCACGGTTAAACGCCTGGAAAAAGTTGGCGCGGAACTGCTTGGAAAAGAAGCGGCCCTTTTTGTACCATCCGGTACTTTTGGAAACCAGCTGGCCCTCTTTACCTGGTGCAAACGGGGTACAGAGGTACTTTTGGGAGAAGAGTGCCATATTATCCAGCATGAAGCGGCGGCGGCTTCGATCATTGCCGGAGTACAAACCCGGCCCATTCCCGCACCGGATGGAATCTTTTCTGCAGAGGCCCTGGTAAAGCGGCTGCGGAAACGGGACCTCCATGCTCCGGCCACATCCCTTATCTGTCTGGAAAACGCCCACTCCATGGGCCAGGCGGTATCCCTTAAAGCCATGGACGAGGTCCGGAAGCTTGCCGGTGAATGGCAGCTGCCGGTTCACCTGGACGGCGCCCGGATCTTTAATGCCGCCGCCGCCCTCCACTGTACCGCCGCCGACATAGCCGGCCGGGTCGATTCGGTCATGTTCTGCCTTTCCAAGGGACTCTGCGCTCCGGTGGGTTCCCTGCTGGCGGGCCCGGCGGATTTTATAGCAGAAGCCCGGTATAAGCGGAAAATTATGGGCGGCGGTATGCGCCAGGCGGGAATCCTTGCCGCTGCGGGTATTATTGCCCTTACCGAACATCCCCCGCTTTTGGCGGAAGACCACCAGCGGGCCCGCAAACTGGAAACAGAACTGGCGGCAATTCCGGGAATCACCGTTGAAGAAGGAACTATCAACATGGTTTTTTTCCGCTGGAAGGCGGCGGAAGATCCGGGCTGGGCGGCGGCGGTAACGGATGCGTTCCGTCAACGGGGGATTATTATCAATCCACCCGAAGGGGGACTTTGCCGTTTTGTTATTCACCACTGGATTGGTGACCGGGAAACGGCCGCCATTGCCGAAGCGGCCCGCTCGGTTTTTGGCGGCGATACCGCGGAATTTTTTAGATAGACATGGCTGCAAAAACAGGACGCTACCAGCAGCGGCTGGATAAAATATACGACTGGATGGCCCAGGAAGAGATTGGCATGGTGATGATCGAAGATGCCGAAGGCCGCCGGGATTCAAATATCCGCTGGCTTTCGGGACATCCCGCCGATGCGCTGCTCTTTCTTTCTGTGGACCGTAAATCGCTCCTGGTGCCATGGGATCTTTTTATTGCCAAACTGTATGGTAATGCCGATTACCTGCGGCCCTATACGGGGTTTGACCGCCACCCCATTACAGCCTGTCTTAAGGCCGCGGCCCTGCTCAAAATTCCCCGCTTTTCCCGAATCGAAATTCCTTCGTCCACAGCGTATCCCCGGTTTCTTAAGTTTATTGAAGCCCTGCCGGATTTTGATGTGATCTGCCGGGAAGAAGACGGAGCGGGTTCTGCCCTGGAACAGTTCCGTTCCATCAAGGATGAAGAAGAAATTCGTTTATACCGGGCGGCGGCAGAGATTACCAATGAAATCATTGGACTTCTGGAAAAACAGCTTAAGGGTGGAAAAATAAAAACCGAATACGACGCTGTCCAGCTTATTGAAGGTGAGTGCCGGAAACGGGGCTGCGAAGGCACAGGTTTTGAAACCCTGGCGGCTGGACCGGAACGGAGCGCGGCAATCCATTCATTTCCCTCCTATACCGCTTCTCCCTTTGGGACGGCGGGGCTGTCGATACTGGACTTTGGCATTAAGTACAAGGGGTACACCACCGACGTAACCTTAACGGTTGCGGCGGACTGCACCAAGGCCCAGGAGCGGCTTATTACCCTGACGGAAAAGGCCGGCAAACTTGCCCTGGGCATGATCCGCGGCGGAACCGGCACACGGGAAATTGCTGCCGCGGTGGACGCTTTTTTTGCCAAATCAAACAAAGTTATGCCCCACGCTCTGGGCCACGGCATAGGCCTGGACCCCCACGAAGCCCCGGCCCTGCGTAACCGCAAAGACAACAGCGCAGTTCTCCAGCCGGGCATGGTAATTACCATAGAGCCGGGTCTCTACGATCCCCGGCTGGGGGGCTGTCGGCTGGAAAACGATGTACTGGTTACGGAAGAAGGTGCGGAAGTGTTAACCGCTTCGCGGATTATTCGGCTGTAAACGATTTCAAAATTTGCAGACCCAAAGTCCCTGCCATTAAATCAAAATCTCGGTCATTGTGCAGCAGGGGAAATCCATGGGTAACACAAAAAGTGCCGATGATCATATCTATTGTTTTACGAACGGTAATTCCATGTCTTCTAAGATTCCGGTAATTGACAGCCGACTGAACCGCTATCGTATAGCCTGACAAATCATAATATTCCAAGCTATCCATTATCCTTTTTGCAGCTAAAAGATCCTTTTCGTCGCCAAATCCCTGGAGCAGTTCAGCGATGATGAGATCCCCGGTCACAAGCCTGTCGTGCTGGAGTTCATGGTCCAGAAGATCCGTATGAGGAGCATCTACGCCGTTAAAATAATCGATCCAGACTGATGTGTCCACCAGGATCACGTATTTGCCCTCATATCGTCCAGATTTCCTTTCCATTGAAGTTTTCCGCGAAACTGCCGGATATTTTTTTGCTGCTTAATGTGTATATACTGCCGTAATGCATCTTCCACAGTTTCCTTTTTGGTTTTAAGGCCTCCCAAGCTTTGAGCCGTTTCCATTAAGACATCATCAATAATAATATTGGTTCTCATAATTTCTCCTAATGTGTATATATACTTATATTATACACATACAACAAAAAAGTCAACACGTACGACGTAGAATTCGCTAAAAATCCCAAATAAAGAATTTTTCCGCTTTTTTGCTTGACACTTTTAATTGAAAAGGAGACAATATATTCATGCTTTTCGCACGGCTCACGGCTCACATTATACTCTAACAAAATCTAAGCGTGTCAACTAATTTCACCCTAAGGGGGCCGTTAGTATCAGTGCTTATACCTTAACAAAGGGTTTTAATCGCCATGCCTTCTGGTAACAGCAATCGTTGATTGTTTTAGAAGGACAGGCGATAATATATAGAGGAGTTGTTTATGAAAAGAAAATTGGTAATTTTATGTTTCTTCGCTACCTTGGTATTATTCGGATGTATTAGTAGCGTACCATCAATTACGCCTGAAGAAAGGCACGCTCAGTTATTCGCAGAATATTCTGCAAAGGCAGAAATATACGATGTGTCTGTTCCAGCAGAGGAGCAAAGCATTTTGCATATTCCTGGTGGATATTTTAATGTATATGAATTTGATGGAAAAGCAGTGAAATGGTTTAAATTAACAATAAAAGGAGAAACTAATATAAAGATTCCTTCCGGCGAACATACTTTTAAGGTTAAAGTTATGGATGGAGAATCGATTCTTAGTATTGTAGATATGGAAGACATAACCTTTACGTTTGAACCTGGTATTGCATATGCATTAGATATGTTAACCACAGGTGTAGCTGGAAGTTTGGTAAGATACCATCTTATTAAAGTTGTCAATATTCAAAAGGTACAATACAGCAAAAATCCTTATACATATCATCAATATGAGTGGGGTATTGCAGCAGCTGATAAAACAGTTAACCGATGAATAGGTAAAGTTGCAGATAGGTGCTACACCCCCCACCGTCAGGCGGGGGCTAATCATAACCTACGGATTAAGAATTTTTAACCGCCAGGGCGACAAAGGCGCGCAAAGGAGAAGAGAAGACCTTCGGGGTAGGTCCATCATCTTCCTTGGGTGCCTTCGCGGATTATCCGGCTGTAAACAGAGAATGGCGCAGATTTAAGACAGCGCTTCCACCACAGCCTGGGCCTGGCGGTCCGTTTCAATTGCCACCGTTGTTTCCGTGCCGTCCTGGCGGCAGTGGATAAGCAAGAGGGGGTTGGAAGGGGCCAGCAGCTTTTTCCACCAGCGCTTTTCTATAACAAGTTCAACGGATACAATCTGTTCCCGGGGGATGGTAAAGGTCTTTTCCTTTGGCGCTTCACCGCCGGTAGTAATTCTGGACAACGCTATAATCCACCCTTCATGGGGAAAGTGGTGAAACCGGAAACTTTTTTCGGCGGCAATCGCCAGGCCCCAGAGTGGTTCGGGGTATTCTTCCCGTCCGCTTAGATACCTGGCCAGGGATTTGGCCAGTACCTTTTCGCCGATTGACGTTTCGTAATCCCGCCAAAACTTGTCAATGTTAAAGGTTTCTTTCTTGTTAAGGAACATGGGGGCAGTATACCATATCTTGACAGTTTCGGAAAAGGGTATATACTTACTACTTTAATGTTATAACCATTTGGAGGTTCCATGAAAAAGCTTGTTATTCTTTTGGTATTATGTGCTGTTTTGGCGGGCGGGCTTTTTGCCTTTGATCCCATGGCCTATTCTCTTCCGGTAAAATCGGGAAACATTCTGGTTGACGCCGGTCTTGGCTACCAGTTTGGCATTACAAGCGGCTATAAAATGTCGATTCCACCCATTTTTGTAAGCGCTGAATATGCCCTGCCCAAGATACCGCTTTCGGTAGGTGTTTTGGCTGCATTTTCCCGGTATAAATATGATTTTCCCGGTTATTCCTTTTCCTATAATATTACCTACTTTACCATTGGGGCGCGGGGTAACTGGCACTGGAATCTTCCGGTAGAGAATCTGGACCTGTATACCGGTATCTTCCTGGGGTATGAAGTCGCCAGTGCGAAAATTTCTGATGACAGGTATTCTTGGGCCAATTTTTCAGCTGACAACAAATTGCGTATTGGCGGCCAGGTAGGCGCTCATTACTACTTTACCAAGAATATCGGCGCCATGCTTGAAATCGGGTATCCCTTCCTTAAAGCGGGTGTGGCTCTTAAGTTCTAGTTCCGGTTTCCACTAAAGTTGGAAACCTAGGAGGGGAGTACTCCCTCGGGCCAAATGCCGGGCGGCGCTTGATCAATCACCGTCACCCGGCAGGCCCGGTAACGGAGTTCCCCTTCCCGACGGGACCGGTCCTTGTCTTCTTCCAACTGATACTTAACCGTCATACCCGGCTGGAGTTCGGAGAATTCCCTGTTGGTAAGGGTACTGTAATGGAAGAAAATGTTGTTTTGGCTTTCATCTTTGATAAAGCCAAAACCATTGGCGTTAAGGCTAAAAAGAACCGAAGTCCATTCGGGCCTTTCCTCGGGCAGCGCTTCGGGGCTGTCAATTTTAAGGCTTAGCTGACCCTGGGCCCTGGCCTGGTCAAAACTCCTGTCGGGTACAAAAAGACTGCGTACATATTCATCGTCACTGTTTTGATCCACCCGCTGATGCATGGCCACAGAATAAAACACCTCTTCCTGAAGCTGGCGGGATGTTTTTGTTTCCATCATATCGCCGCTTTCATTGTGGTAGGAGAATTCCCAGCTAATCAGCATTACCTGGGTTCCCAGGGTGTGGAGCTTGCGGACCAGGGGAACATAATCGCCGTCCCCCGCTACCAGCACAAGAATATCAAAGTGTTTGTAAATGGCCAGCTCGTAGGCTTCCAGGGCCAGCCATACATCAATGCCCTTTTCCTGGGCTACATTGTTTTCGTTGTAACGCAGGGGCAGGTAGTGGGTAACGATATTTTCCCGCATAAGGATATCTTCAAAGACCCGTTCACTTTGGACCTTTTCTCCCATTTCTCTGGCGGAAGAACGGCCCTTAAAGTAATGCGCATCGATAATCTGGCACTGCCGGATATCCAGGCCGGTAAATTTGGCCGTTTCGTGTTTAATGAAATCGTGAAGCCCCGAAATGCTTATCCGGGCCTTTCTTTCATGTTCGTACTTGTAATAATTGCTTATCTTGTAAAAATAGTAACCATCGTAAAAAATACCGATACGGAGTACTTCCAGTAGATTATTGTTCACACCTAAAGTAAAATGGATTTGTCCGGAAAAGTCAAGTTATAATCAGCAAGGCTGATTATAGTGAGGTAAACCTTAATGCTGAGTGTGCGTATATGGGGAGACAGGGGGTCTATTCCCTGTCCGGGAAAAGATACGGTGGTCTACGGGGGAAACACTTCCTGCCTGGAAATCCGGGCCGGTGAACGCCTGGTTATTATCGACTTTGGTACCGGCATCAAACCTCTGGGGGACTGGCTTATGGCCAACGACTTTAAAAAAGGCCCCATCAATGCGGACATTTTTATTTCCCATACCCACTGGGATCATATCATGGGTTTTCCCATGTTTACCCCCCTCTTTATACCCACCAGCCGCCTTCGTGTGCGGGGACCCGTTTCCTACGAGGATGAAACCCTGGAACAGATTATCGGGGCCCAGCTTACCTACCGTTACTGGCCGGTGCGGATCAGCGAACTTTCTGCCAAGATTGAATATGCCCAGATCAAAGAAACGTCCCTGGATTTGGGAGACGGCCTTTGGGTTACCACCAAGTACCTTAACCACCCCATCCTGTGTCTTGGTTACCGTTTTGAATACCGGGGAAAATGTATTGTTACCGCCTATGACAACGAGCCGTTCCGTAATCTTTTTCCCACCGATCCTGCAGATCCAAGTTACGACGAAGATGCCGCCAGGGAAGGAGAAGCGGCGGCCAGGGAAGAAAACGAAAAAATACTCCGGTTTTTCCAGGGCGCCGATGTGTTAATCCACGACAGCCAGTACACCGCAGCGGAATTTGAGAAACACCTGGGCTGGGGCCACTCGTCCTTTGAACACGCAATCAACAACGCCAACAAGGCAAGGGTAAAAAAACTAATTCTTTTTCACCACGATCCCAACCGTACCGACAAAGAACTGGAACAGTTAGAAGAAAACTACCGCAGGCGCATAGCGGGCAAAACGTCCATGCAGATCATGATGGCCCGGGAAGGTCTTACGGTGGAGGCATGAGCAAAAGCTAGAGCTTCAAAAACACTTCTGCCTTTTCTATTTCGCCGTTGACCAGCGGAACAATATCTTCAAAAATTTCCGTATCCAGGTCCAGGGCTTCCCAAATTGAAGGCCCCGGTTTTTCCGGATACCTGTCGCCGGAAAAACCAATTTCCATCTCCGAAGCAAAACGGTTTGCCAGCATGATCGTATACAGTAAATCCCGGTGGGAACCGTCGTAATCAACATGATTATGATGATACACAACGGCATCCCCCACGGCCCCTTCCAGCTTCCAGGACTTGACGATCATTGCTCCGGCGGTACTGTGGTTAATCCCCAGGTTTCTGTCTTCTACCCTGACCAGAGAAAGCCTGTCCCGGTCGGAAGCGCTGACGGTGATCATATAATCGTTGGCGAGTACAGCGTTAAGGGGAATTTTTCCAATGTCGTGGAGCAGTCCTGCGGCAAAGTATTCTTCCAGTTGTTTGGGATCCACCGCCCGCTTTTTGGCAATTGCCTTGGCGGCCACACCGACACAAAGGGAATGCCGCCAAAAGCCTTCCATGTTGAGTCCCGCAGCGGCTTTGCTGGCGGTGAGGTTACCCACCACCGAAGAAGAGAGGGCCAGATTTTTTACCGTATTGATCCCCAGCATAATGATTGCCCGCACCAGATTGGTAACCTGCTGGCCCAGTCCATAGTAGGCGGAATTAATCAGCTTAAGTACCCGGCCCACCAGTACCGGATCCAGGGAGATTACATGGTTCAGATCTGCCGGACTGGTTTGGGGGTTATTGCAGACCTCCAGCACTTTTGCCACCGAGGTAGGAAGGCTCGGCATATTTTTGATATATCCTTCTATCTTGTGGTACAGGTCGTTAGCCATTGTCCTTCCTTTTATCCGTCACCGCTTTAATCTTTGACATGATACTTTGTACTTTTTGCCTAAGAGCGGTAAAGAGGTTTTCGTCCTTTATCGATCCCGAGAGATTTCCCAGATAAGAGAGTGTACCGGCAATTTTTTCCCTGGCGGTGGGCGATAATCCGGAAGGTACCGGCGGCGGCAGGAGCTGCGGCCGTTTTTCTTTGATTCCCTCAAGCAGGCCCTTTTTTCCTTCCAGACTGTTGATCACATATTCCATGGAAAGCCGGGCATCACTGCGCATAAAACTTTCCCGTTTGCCCTCCGGCAAAGAACCAGCCATATCTTTCAGATAGTGCATCAGCCCCAGAATAGAATCTTTGGTAAGTTTTTCTTTCGGTTTGTCGGCTTCGTCCACCGGCGGCACCGGCGGTGATTCCGGCGGAAGAGCCGGTGGTAAAGGCGGCGGTTCCGGCAATGGTTCAGGCTGTGATTCCGGGGTTAATTCCTCCGGCGCAAGATCAAGTAATTCCGGCTCTGGTTCCGGTTCGGCAAAGGGATCTTCCAACTCTTCGCCGTCGAAGAGTTCAGTGTCATCATCCTCTGCGGGTGTTTCTTCCGCAGGTACTTCCTCTGCGGGTGTCTCTTCTGCGGGAGTTTCTTCCTGCGGGAGTTCCTCGCCTTCGTCTTCCAGGGAAAGTTCTTCTTCCTCTTCGTCAATGGGCAGGTCCGCTATTTCTTCTTCCGGGTATTGCGGTTCTTGGGGCGGCGGGTACTGCGGATATTGCGGCGGCATGGGCGGGTACTGCGGCTGCGGTTCCTGTGGTTCCGGCGGTAATTCCTGCGGTTCCGGCGGCTGCGGTTTGGGCGGAGCCTGCGGCTTGGGGGGCTGGGGTGGCTGCGGTGGATAATACGGCGGTTCCGGCGGCGGATAATACGGCGGCTCCGGCGGCGGATAATACGGCGGCTCCGGCGGCGGCATGGGCGGCGCCTGCGGCTGGGGAGGAGGCGGCTGATACGGCGTTTCCGGCTGCGGCGTTTCCGACGGCTCCGGCGGCGGCGTTTCCGGCGTGGACGGCGCCGGCTGGGAAGGCGGATCAAATTCAGGCCAGGGTTCCGCCATATTATCCAGTGTCATATCCGGCAGAGGATCCTCTTCAATTAACGGAAGTTCTTCATCAATAAAGAAATCTTCATCGGCCTCCGCTTCCGGATCTTCAATAAAGAGGGCCTCGGTTTCCTCTTCCTGGAACGGCGTTTTTTCCACATCTCCCATAAAAACAGCCATATCGTCGTCGCCGCTGTCTTCCGCCACTGCATCCTGCAGCAGCTTGAGGTTTCTTGCCCACATATCGGTAACATCCGACGAATAGGCTTTTACGGCATTTTCATAAAATGTCAGAGATTCATTCAAGTCCGTTAGATCGTCCGGAGTGGCCCGCTTTCCCTGCAGATTTACCAGCTGGTCCGCGGTACGCAGCGCCTTCTCTACATCACCCGCATCTTTTTGCAGTTCCCCCGCGGCGGCCAGCGCTTCGGTATCGTTGGGATCCGCCCTGGCCAGTTCTTCAAAAATTTGTGTGGCATGGGTACGGTTTCCCATGGCGGCATAAAGACGGCCCAGGAGCATCTTTGCTTCCCGGTCATTGGGACGCCGGGCCAGAAAGGCCATGATCCGGTCTTCCGCTTCTTTGTATTCTTTTCGTTTAAAATGAATGTCCGCCAGATCCAGCTGAAAAGCATAGTTTCCCGGATCAAGGGTAAGGATCTTCTCAAATGTTTTCTGGGCTTCCATATCGTCGCCCATAACCCGCTGGGCGCTTCCCCGGATTCGCAGGGCTTGAATATTTTCCGGCTCCCAGGACAGCGCTTCTTCGGCCTGCTGGAGCGCTTCGGGGTAACGCTCCATTTTTAGATACAGCGAAGCCAGGCGGCTCCGTACATCGGCGCTGTTGGGAACCAGTTTGATTAGTTTTTCCAGTTCCAGCATGGCATCGGCAAAATCCCCGGCGTCTTCCAAAGCCCGTTCAAGATTCACCACCGCCTTGACATACTTGGGATCCGCCTCAATGGCCCGGCGGTAGTTTTCTACCGCCTCTTTGGTTTTACCCTGATCCGCCTGGACTACTCCCATATTGTTCCGGGCTTCGGCATTCAGCGGATCCGTATGGAGTATCCGGTTAAAGGTATCCATGGCACGGGCATGCTGGCCCTGCTTGAAGTAGATGATCCCCAAATTGTTCATTGCCTGGAGCCAGCCCGGTTTACTGCGCAGGGCAGCCTTGTATTCGTTAAGGGCATCTTCAAGGCGGCCATTGGCTTCCAGGGCTACGCCATAATTAAAATGCAGGGTAGGATTGTTCCGGTCCAGCGCCAGGCCTTTGCGGAACATATTGTAGGCTTTATCGTATTCACGGAGTTGATCGTAGATTGTTCCCAGATTGTTGTAGGCATGAACATAATCGGGGTTCAGTTCCACCACCTTGGCGTATGCCATGGAAGCGCCCTTGAGGTTTCCCAATTGTTTGTGGATATTACCGATATTGTAGTGGAATTCTTCCCTGGTAGGATCGATTTCAATGGCATCCATGAGGACACCCAAAGCTTCCTGGAGTTTGTCCTGCCGCCGGTAAATAACCGCCAGATTATTCAGAGCTTCCACATCCTGGGGGTTTTTTGCCAGAAGCGTGCTGAATTCATCCGCCGCCTCATCCAGCTTTTCCTGCCGGGCAAGGGTGGTTCCCAAAAGAAGATGGGCGGTTCTGTCCTCCGGTTCTTTAACGAGGTATTGTTTTAAAAGCCGTTCCGCTTCTTCATGGTCTCCCACCTTGGCGGATCCCTTGGCACGGTCCAGAATATCCTGAACATCAAGATTCATAAAAACTCCAGTTCACCATCATTCCGATTCACTTATTCGCAGCGGCCGGGCATTTACTTCTTTGGAAAATTTTCCCGGGTGCAGATCCTCCGGCCGGGGACCGGTTCCGTCATAGGCGGCCACGGCAAAAAAGTACAAGGTTCCGTTCCGGAGGCCGTCAATGCGCAGCGAAGTCCGGTTCCCCGCATCAATGGGAGACGAACCCGGTACAGCCCCCTCCCCGTAATATACCCCGCTGGAAGTACCATAGTAGATAAGGTAACCCAGGGTGTCGTCGTCGGGGCTGGGCCGCCAGCTAATATCCACCGCGCCGTCCAGAGCCCGCACTGTTACCAGCGAAGGGGGCCAGGGCGGATCATTATTGTCGTAAACGATCCGCAATTCTTCCAGATAGGGGCTTGTTTCGCAGTCTCCGCTGGGATAAAACGCAGCGGCCACCTGCACATAACGTCCCTTAAGGGGAGGCGCTGTTTCGCCGGGGTTTACCGGCGTCCAGGGGATTTGATTAAAACGGTAGGGTTCTTCTCCGGCACGGATAAAAAATTGCAGTGCAGAATCATCGGGGAAACGAAAATTCCCCCGGCCGGCATAGGTATTTTTTACTGCCAAACGCCGGCCGCTGTTTGTTCCGGCAGAGCCAAGGCGGCCGCCGGAAGCTTCCAGGCGAATCACCGTGGATCCTTTTTCGCCCAGATCCAGGGTACGGGTTTCAAAGCGCCCCCCGCCCCGGGGAAACTTTGCCAGTTCCGGCAATTCCAGCGCTGTCCGGCTGGCAGAAGTGCCATTAGCAGAAGCGTCGGTTCTATCGGTAGAAGCGAGTGCGCTTCTGCCGGGAGCATTAATCACCCGGTTGTAGAGGCGGAATTCATCGAGTATTCCGGAAAAACGGGCGCCCAATACAAAGGAACCTTCCTGGTTTATCCGGGGTGTAAACACATCGCCCCCTTCGGCGCCGCTGCCGGTAGTGTGGGCTATGTTTTCAATCTTTCCATTAACAAGGTATTCCAAAAGGCCCGTGTCGGCATTGTAACGGATAAGGTGGTGGCTCCAGGTCCGGGGTACCAGGGCGCCCCTGCTTTCCAGGGTGATAGTAAGCCGGGGTCTGCTCCGCCCCGCCTGTCCCGGACGCAGTTCTTCCGGCGGACTAAAAAAATTCTGGAAGGTCCAGCGCAGGCGGTTTCTGCCCGCTTCGCAAAAAATCCGCTGATTCTCCGCCGCTGTCCAGGCAAGTATCTGTTCGCCGTTTTCCAGGGTATTGGGATAGACCCAAAATTCCAGGCTAAAGTCCCGGACATTCCGGCCCGGGGCAAAAAGCGCCGCCGGGGCGGGTTTAAGGACGATTCCCTGGGAGGCCGCACCGGTAAAGAGGGCTGCGCCCTGACCGTACCGCGCCCAGTTTCCGGCGGCGCTTTGTACCGTCTGGGGCACACTGATCCGGTATCTGCCCCGGCTGTCGGCAAAACGATCCGGCCGGTTTTCGTCAAAACTTAACGCCAAATCCAGAGCCGGTTCCTGTCCGGGAAAATTCCGCCAAGCCGCATAAAGGGCCAGAATATCATCCTGAGCGCCGTGAACCCCCGCCGAAGCGGCCCCGCCGCTCGTGGAACCGGTCCAGGCCGAAGACAGAGCCAGCACTGTATGGGGCCGTACGGAGCTCAATTCTTCCACCTGGGTCCGTTTTTCTACCGGCCCCCAGCCGGAAGCGGCGCCCAAAACGAGGGTTTTTTCCGCAGCTCCCAGGCCGGAAACCGCGGCGCTTATTTGGAGAAAACAGTATACCATCAGTATAATGAGTACGTTTGGGCGCAAAAGACGATACTCCTCTTCATATATATCGGAACTTTATTGCACAGATCAAAGAATTTTTAGGCGTTTATTTACCAAAATTTGATAAAGCTCTAATAACTCCCTAACACTCTCCGGTAATGATTACTCAGATTCTAATCAAGGAGAAGTTTGTGATGAAAAGAATTTTGTGTGCGGTTTTTTTTGTTGTTTTGGTATCATTTGGTTTTGCCCAGGAATTGAAGTTTGACGGTTATGTGAACAGCGGTCTTGGACTGGTAATGAGTAACGTGAGTGGTGTTGATCCCCAGGTTATGACCTACGGTGTGGATTCCGAACGGTTTATCGGCCGGTTCAGGCTAAACGGGGCCTATACCAACGCTGATAAAAGCGCCGGGGCCAACTTCCGGCTTCAGGTCCAGGGCAGAGGGGTTGCAGGCGAAACGGCCAACAGTCCTTCCCTGGCCTTTGGGTACGGCTGGATTAAACCGCTGGATTTCCTGACCGTAAAAGCGGGTCTTGTGGATGACAGTACCTGGCAGACCGCCGATTTTATCTTCAATGACGATCTGGGCGAAGGCGCCGGGATGCTGGTCAAGCTGAGCCCCATAACAGGCCTGGACATAGGTGCAGGGGCCTATGCCGCGTCGTACCGGAGCGGCAGTAATAACAATTTTTTGGCCTCCGGGCCCCTCCCCGAATCCCTAAATTGGAACCGGATAAAGTACACCCTAAACCTGGCCTATACGATGCCCGATGTATTTAGAGTCACCCTGGGCGGCCGTTCCTGGAACACTGCCGGCGGTACCGCTGCCAATGGCCCCGATAATTCTGCCAAAGCCTTTGGAGAATTCCGCTTTCTGGCGGTAAAGGACCTTACCGCTGTTGTGGTTGTGGCAGCGGACAATCTCTACAACGACGACAGCAGCAGGGATTTTAGCAAGACAGGGACTATCGCTGTTTACGAAACACTGGCTTATAAGCTGAGTGATCTCCGGTTCGGTCTTAACGCCGCCCAGTACAAAAGTAACACGGCCAATTCGGATCTGGCGCTCCACTTTAATCCCTGGGTAAGTTATGCCTTGTTTGAAGGAAAGATCGTACCCCGCCTGGATGCGGTTTACTTTATGGGAGGCGCTAAAGACGGGGCTAATTATCACCGCAGGGCATATGCTGCCAACTATAATGCGGATACCTATGTTATTACCGGCCGGCCTTCGGTCAAGATAAACATAGATTCCAAAACCGCCTTTGAAGCCGGGGATGCGGTCTATTACCAGAAACCCGCCGCGGGGGACTCGGTATTAACCAATGTGTTCTACGTTGACCTGGTAATCAAGTTTTAATATTCGGGATTGTGCTGTAGAACAATCCCGGAAAGTGTTTCTTCATTTTTTTCCTCCTGTCGGCTGTCCTGAATTCAGGGCAGCCCCTTTTTTTGACACAGCCCCTTTTTTGTATTGTTATTCATTCCTCCATGTATTAGGATCGGGATGTGGTAACGCCGGAAAGTAAAACCCTAAAAAAGATTGCCCGGGAAGCCCCCCTTGAACCGGGCGTGTATATCATGAGGGACAGGGAAAACCGGATTATCTATGTGGGTAAGGCCCGTATACTGCGGAACCGGCTTTCCTCGTACTTTTCCGGCGAAAAAGACATAAAAACCCAAACCCTGCTGCGCCATGCCGCTTCTATCGAAACGATCATCGTAAAAGATGAATACGAAGCGCTGCTGCTGGAAAATACCCTGATCAAACAGCACAGCCCCAAGTACAACATAAACCTTAAGGATGGCAAAACCTATCCCGTTATACGCCTTACCGCCGGGCCCTATCCCCGGATATTCAGGACCCGGCATATCATTAACGACGGTTCTGCCTATTACGGGCCGTTTCCCAACGTTGGCGCCATGGACGGCATGCTGGACATTATCGACCGGAATTTTCCCCTGCGCAAATGCCGCACCCTGCGCAAACGGAACAACCCCTGCATGTACTACCACATCGGCCGCTGTTTTGCCCCCTGCTGCGGCCGCATCACCGAAGCAGCCTATTCCCTCCAGGTAGACCGGGTGCGAAGGCTGCTCTCCGGCGATACCCAAAACCTTATTGGCGAACTTTCTGCGGAAATGAAAACCGAAGCCGGGGCCCTTCGTTTTGAACGGGCCGCCCAGCTCCGGAACGCCATCAAAACCATTGAAAGCCTCAACGAAACCAGCGCCGTAGTTGACTTTGACCCCCAGGGCCGGGATTACATCGCCTGGGCCGCCGAAGGAATGCTCGCCACCTTTTCAATTTTTTCCATGCGGGAGGGCAAACTGACCGGCCGGGAACTGTACCGGACCAGAAGCGCTTCCGGCGAAAGCGAATCACTCGTTACCTTTATTGCCGGATATTATAACCAGGAGCGGCCCCCGCCGGCCCAAGTCTTTGTTATGGGGGAGATCGCCGGTATCGCAGACAACCTTAAGCGCTGGTTTAGAGAAAACTTTGACCATGAACCGGAACTGGTAATGTCCGGCATGGAATCCCGGCTGTCCTCTAAAGAGGAAGCCCGGCATGCGGCAGTTATGGCCATGGCCCGGCAAAATGCCGGGGAGGATCTGCGCCAGCGGCTTAAAGAACGGGGCGCCGGGCCCGCGCTGGATGAACTTAAAACCGCTCTGGGCCTTAAGGCCCGGCCCGAACGGATCGAAGGGTTTGACATTGCTCAACTGGATGGAAAACATCCGGTCGCTTCGCTGATTAGTTTTGCCGGGGGTATACCGGACAAAAAAAATTACCGCCATTTTAAGCTGCGCAGCGTGGTGGGAGTGGTGGACGATTTTGCCGCCGTGCGGGAAGCGGTGGAACGCCGCTATAGCCGTCTGCTCCGGGAAAACCGCGAACTGCCGGATCTGATTCTGATTGACGGCGGCATCGGCCAGGTAAACGCCGCCAAGGGAGTGCTGGACGAACTTGGCATAAACTGCGATGTGGCGGGCCTTGCCAAGCGGGAAGAAGTTATTTGGCTCCCCGGCGCACGGGAGGCGCTGCAGCTTTCCCGCCGCTCCGAAGCCCTTAAGGTGCTCCAGCATATCCGGGATGAAACTCACCGTTTTGCCACAAGCCTTAACCAAAAACTCCGCTCTGCGGATCTGAAAATGGAAGCGCTGGAATCGGTAGAAGGGATCGGCAGCCGCCGGGCCGTCGTCCTTATCCGGCATTATCAGAACATTGACGGCATCGCTGCGGCAGAACCGGAAGATATTTCCCATGTCTCTGGCTGCGGCATCGCTGCGGCCAGAGCGGTCCGGGCGGCGGCACGGCTGGCCATAACGGATCGCAGGTCCCGGATTTTTACCAGCGCCGGCCGGGGGAACGCCGGCCGGGGAAATGCCGGCCCGGGAAAGACCGGCGGTCTTTCCCGGTATTCCGGCGGAGCGGCGGCCCTGGCGGCGGACGCATTGGCTGCGGAAAGCGAGCCGGAGTACAAGTAAACCGGAATACAAGTAAACCGCGCGTAAGCGATTGATACCGGCGCTCTTTTTTACTACACTTAGAGGATGGCTTCCCAAAAAGAATTCAGCGTGCTGGATTTAATTGATATAGACCTCAAAGAGCATAACTCGCTTAGCCTGCACTGTACCGGGGGCCGGAGGGGTCTGGGCCGGATTATAAGCGTGCCTAACCTTAACCGTCCGGGGCTGGCGATAATGGGCTTTTTTGATTCCTTTGCCCATGAACGCATTCAAATCTTTGGCCGCGGCGAGATTGCGGCGGTTATCAAACTGGGGCAGGAAGGAAACCTGGAATCAATCAAAAAACTTTTTGCTTACCCCATTCCCTGCTGTATCTTTACCCATGACCTTAGTCCGGGGCCGGAATTCTTTGCAGAGGCAGAAAAAGCCGAATGTCCCCTTTTGCAGACTGAACTGGAAACATCGGAATTTGTTATCCGCCTTACCCGGATCCTGGCAAATATCTTTGCCCCCAAAAAAAGCATCCATGGCGTTTTGGTAGAAGTTTACGGCCTGGGAATTCTTATCATGGGCGATTCGGGGGTGGGAAAAAGTGAAACCGCCCTGGAACTGATTGAACGGGGCCACCGCCTGGTGGCGGATGACGTGGTGGAAATGCACTGCGTCAACGGCAATGTTCTTATGGGAGAGGGGGCCAACAAGATCATCGGCCACCACATGGAGATCCGGGGTATCGGGATCATCAACGTTACCCACCTTTTTGGCGTCAGGGCTATCCGGGATCGTAAACAGATACAGCTGGTGGTAGTTCTGGAAGAATGGGATTCATCAAAAAACTACGACCGCCTTGGAAACGAAGAAGAGTATATGGAATTTTTGGGAGTAAACATTCCCAAACTGGAAATTCCCGTTAAACCCGGACGGAACATTCCCATCATCATAGAAGTGGCGGCGATGAATGAACGGCTCAAAAAAATGGGTTATAATTCATCAAAAGAATTCAATCGGAATATCCTTAAGTGGATAGAGAGCACCCAGGCGCGGTCGGTTTATTACGGATCAGAGGATGTAATTTAGGGTAGAACTATGTACAAAAAAACAGTAAAGGTAATTAACCGTGCGGGCGTGCATGCCCGGCCTTCGGCCCTTTTGGTACAGGCAGCCAAGGATTTTGAATGTGATATTTTTCTTGAACGGGACAATGATCGCATTAACGGCAAATCCATCATGGGTATTATCACCCTGGGGGCCGCTTACGGTTCAGAGATACTGATCATTGCCGATGGCAAGGATGAAGAAAAAGCGGTAGAAGCCCTGGCCCATCTTTTTGAAACCAAATTTGAAGAGGAATAACACTACATGGACAAGCGGGCCCTTAGGGCGGATATACTCCTTTTAATTACAGCGGGCCTCTGGGGCTTTGGCTTTGTGGCACAGTCATCCGGTATGGACTATGTGGGCCCCTTTACCTACAATGCGCTCCGCTTCCCCCTGGGAAGTATCTCGCTTCTGCCGCTTATTTTCTTTTTCCGTGGAAAAAGAAAAAAAGACAGAGACAATGCCAGGGTTCCAACTTCAGTGGAAACCGGGATGCCGTTTAAAAGCCCGCTCAACAAAGTCCTTATGACCCTTTTGGCAGGAACGGTACTTTTTGTCGCCGTGGTGCTGCAGCAAGCGGGGCTTATGTTTACCACCGTAGGAAATGCCGGGTTTATTACCGGTTTTTATGTGGTTCTTACGCCGGTATTCGGTATCTTTATTGGCAAAAAAACAGGGCTTCCCACCTGGGTTGGCATGGTCTTTGCCCTTGCGGGTCTCTACTTTATTTTTATGGCGGGAAGTACCGCTTCCATTAATCCGGGAGACCTCGTTATCGTGGTAAGCGCTGTTTTTTGGGCCGCCCATATTCTGGTAATCGATCACCTGGTACAAAAGCTTTCCCCGTTAATTCTTTCTGCGGGCCAGTTTGCCTGGTGCGGTTTCTATTCGATCATCGCCGCCTTTACGGCGGAACCTTTTGTGCGAAGCTGGGCGGCGCAGATCGTTCCCGATTTTGCCATACAACAGCAGTGGAAAACCCTGCCGGAACTGCTCGCTAACGGAATTCCCCCGGAGGTCATGGGCGCTATTGTACCGATCCTCTACGGCGGTTTTGTTTCGGTGGGCATTGCCTACACATTGCAGGTGGTAGCCCAGAAAGATGCTCCCCCCGCCCATGCGACAATTCTTCTCTGTCTGGAAGGAGCCTTTGCCACAATAGGGGGGATTCTCCTTAGAAACGAAAAACCCGGTTCGTTTACACTCCTGGGTTTTGGCTTTATGCTCTGCGCCATGCTGATCACCCAGTGGGATGTGATCCGTCCTTCTGCCGGGCGGAAGGACGGGCGGCCTTCCGGCAGCAGCAAAAGCTGATTGCGGCGGCAGCCTACGATTTTGAAGGTACGGCTTTTTTCCAACGATCTGGAAGCGATCTTTAAGCGGCGGCCAAACCGTTTTCTTATTATCGCAGAACACGAAGGAAAGGAACTAAGCTGCCACTGTCCCAATCCCGGGCGGCTGATTGAATTTTTTGGCTTCCGGGGAAGTGACATTCCCGGCATCAAAGTTATTCTGGAAAAACGGGATAGAACGGACAAAAACGCCGGAAAAGCAAAGACCGCCTACACCGCCGTGGGACTTTATTACCGGGACGCCGTTACCAAAAGAAATGCCGTTGTACCGCTTTTTTCTTCCAGGGCAAACAAGGCTGCGGAACTGCTGATCCTTAAAGAAATAATTCCCGGCCTGGTGGAAATCAAAGCGGAATACACCATAGGTGATTCGCGCTTTGATTTTTGCTGTACCGATAACAAGGGCCGCCGCCATCTGGTGGAAGTAAAGGCCTGTTCCCTTATTGAATATGGTACCGCCATGTTTCCCGATGCGCCAAGCGAACGGGCGCTGAAACATCTGGAAGAACTGGCCGCATTAAGCCGTAGGGGTTATGTGTGCCATGTGCTTTTTGTCATTGTCCACGGTAAACCGCTGGTATTTGTTCCCAACCTCCACACCGATTCTGCCCTGGCGGCGGGTCTTTCCCGGTTTGGCCGGGCGGGCGGTCCAACCCGCGGCAAGCAGGTGATGATCCACGCGGCTCTGCTTGCGCTGGACAAAAGCGGCGGTGCAGTTCTTGTTTCCCCTTCGGTACCGGTGGATTTACGCCATGGCAAACTGGCGGAAAGCAACAGCGGCTGTTACCTTATTGTTCTGGAACTTCCCAAAACCACAGAAATTGAAACCGGCGGCCTGGGAAAAATCCCCTTTAAGTCCGGCTGGTATGTTTATGCCGGTTCGGCAAAGAAAAACTTAACCCAGCGGATAAACCGCCATTTACGGAAGATCCGCAAGCAAAAGCACTGGCACCTGGACTATCTTACGCCCTTTGCAAAAACGGTTAAGGCTCTGCCCATTGTTTCATATCGTAATCTGGAATGTAAACTTGCAAAGGAGCTTCTGCTTCTGGGCGGAAAACCCGTCACCAATTCTGCGGGGACGGGTTTTGGTTCTTCGGATTGTAAAAACCGCTGTCCCGCGCACCTGTATTACTTTGAGGTTTCACCTCTTACGGATCAGCATTTTGTGGAGATGATTTTCCGTTACCGTCACCGGGAAGCGCTCATAACGTAAGGCTTTTGACAGCAAGATCCACCGCATCCGCCAGTTCCGCTGCACAATCCTGCTTAAGTACCGCCAGCCGGAAGATCGCCGTTTCGATAATGCCGTAGAGCAGGTTGTCTATGGAGGCCACCTCCTCCTGGCGAAGCTGGCCGACCTTAATTCCTTCGATAACCATGGTAGCAAGAATATGCCGGAGCCGGATGGTTCTGCGCCGTACCCGCATATAGGGAAGGGAAGGGCTGGCTTTTGTTTTTGCCGGCGTTTCTGTCCGGGACAGCGAAAGAAGGTAATCAAGGGTTACCGAAAGGAGATGCCTGTTTTCTTCCAGCCGGTAAAGAATCAGCGAAAGTGTTTTTTTAATCTTCTCCGGATACGAAAGATGTTTATTTTCCCGTACACCCAGAATGTCTTTTTCTACATCCGTCAAAAGCTGTTTGATGCTGTAGTTAAAAATTTCCCGGCGGTTACGAAAGTAGAGGTACAGAGTGGTCCGGGTAATTTTGCAATGATCGGCAATTTTTTGGTAGGTGGCATTTTCAAAACCTTCTTCCACAAAAACATCCAGCGCCTTCCGGAGGATCTGCTTGCGCCGCTTGTCATGTTCAACCACTATGGCCATGTTTTGTATTTTTGCCTTTTGTTATAACTTTTCATATTGATAGAGATACGCGTCCACGGCCCCGCTTTTTAATTCCCGGCAGCTGTCGGCCTTTTTACCAAAGTGCGATTCAAACCCGGCGTGGTCGGTGATCAGCGCCAGCTTCCAGCCGGGGAATGCCGTTCCCAGCCGGGACATTTCCCGGTAACGGGCTTCCGCTTCCGCCGGGTCCCCCAGCCGTTTACCGTAAGGCGGGTTGGTGATGATAAAACCCGGTTCGTTTTGAGCGGAGGGTCCGGCAAAAAAATCAGCGTTTGCCTTTTCCATAGGAAGAACCCGCAGGTCAATCCCCGCCGTATCGCCGGATTTCCCGGCGGCAGGACCTGCCAGCGACAGCGCCCGGCGAAGATTTGCCTGCGCCAGGCTTATGGCTTTTTCATCCGCATCACTGCCGCAGATACGGAAACGCCGGGTAAAGTCAACTTTTTCTGCCAGCTCCCGGCGTATTGTTTCTTCAAGCTGCCTGTCGCCAAAGGCCAGAGCAGAAAGGGCAAAGTTCCGCCCCAGGCCCGGCGCCATATCCCAGGCATACATGGCCGCCTCAATTACAATGGTACCGGAACCGCAGAGGGGATCGTAGAGGGGAAATTTCCGCCGCCAGCCGGAAAGCAGAATGATCGCCGCTGCGGTACTTTCCCGGAGCGGTGCCATTCCCCCGGTAGGACGGTAACCCCGCTTAAAGAGGGGGCTGCCGGAAAGATCCAGGTACACAAGGGCTTCGTCCTTTTCCAGGTATACCCGCAGTTCCGCCTCCCTGCCATCCGGGCCGGGATCGGGCAGGCGATTCATGCCGTACTTATCGCAAAGCCGTTTTGCCGCGGCCTTGTGTACCATGGCCTGTATGGAAGTTTCTGCCCGCAGTTGGGAACGGTTGCTCCGTACCTTGCTTACCGTAAGACCCAGACCCCGGGGGACAAAATGTTCCCAGGGGATCTGTGCCGTTCCTTCAAAGAGGGCGTCAAAATCCGCCGCAGGAAAGGCCCCGGCCTCAAGCAAGAGCCGGTCTGCGGCCCGCAAAGAAAGGAGGGCCCGGTAGAGGCCGGCAAGATCCGTTTTAAAACGGACCCTGCCGTAACCGCTTTCCAGAAAGCTTAGATTCCCCTTGCGGTTTCCGCTTTCCGGGGGAATACATTTTTTTAGTTCGTTGGAAACAACTTTTTCCGCGCCTGCCGCGCAAAGGACGGCGGCGGTAAATTCCTGCATATGTCCCGGTTTAAGCGCCTTTGGGATTCGACCCATACTGGTTATCGCCGGGAATCCCTTCCTGGGCCAGGAATATTAGTACAATAATAAAGCCCACAAGAGGAATAAGCCACAAAAGCAGAAGCAGACCGCTGCGATTGGTATCATGCAAGCGCCTGGCGCCCACAGCAATAGTGGGAACAAGTACAGCAAGGCCGAAAATTCCGGACACTATGGCAAAAATGATACCAATGAAGGGAATAATCCCTAAAATGCACAATACTACACCAATAATGACATTGCCAAGGAAAAACATCCAGAATTCCTTGCGCCGGGCCCTGCCGGAAAATTCAGCGTATTTCTGTAAAACAGCTTTGTACCAGTTTACAATTTCTTCCATAAAATAACCTCCAAAAAAATTAAGCGGTTCCAGGACCAGCTATGTTTATCACTATACTACCAATCTTTTATAGATAGGTCAACGGTTCGGTTTTTACTCTTATTCGCTTGCTTCTGACTTGTTGAGCGTATATAATTCCCTTAGATGGCACGCAAAAAAACAAGCAAAAAAGTTTCCATTTATATCGTTATGGCCATTTTATTCTGGACAGCGAGTGTCGGTATCTCGCTGTGGCTTAATATCAGCAGAACCTATGAACACGCCAGAGCTTCCGCCTTGATTCAGGCGCGGACTGCTTTTGAAAAAGATGTTATGTACCGCCGCTGGGTTTCGGGTCTTGGCGGGGTCTATGGTAAGGTCGGCGATTCCCTCCCTCCCAATGAATGGCTTGCCGATGATGGAACCAGAGAAATACCGGGGCCAAACGGTCTTATCATGACAAAAATCAATCCTGCCTATATGACCCGGCTTGTGCATGAAATGGGAGAACTTGCCTCGGGGGTAATTGGACACATCACCAGCAATAATCCGATACGGCCCGCTAATGAGCCTGATCCCTGGGAAAAAGAAGCGCTGCTTGAGCTTGAAAAAAATCCGGAAGAAAAAGAAGTTACCACCATTCAGGCCAGAGATGGCAGGGACTATTTCCGTTTTATGGGGCCCCTTGTTACCGAAGAGAGTTGTCTAACATGTCATGCCTTTCAGGGTTACAAGGCCGGCGAACAGCGCGGAGGGATCAGCGTTGATGTGCCTATGGCTCCCTTTATGTTATCAGCCAATGCAACAGTAGGCTTTCTTGGTTTTTCCCATGGCGCCCTCTGGCTTTTCGGTCTTATATTCCTGCTTATTCTAAGCCAGCGTATCAATCTGCACATGCAGAAGCAGGAAGAGGCCAAAGAGCAGCTGCGTACTCTGGCAGATGAACTGGAAGACCGGGTAGAGGAACGTACCAAAGAACTGCAGCAGAGCCAGCAGGCTGCCGAGAGCGCCAGCATGGCAAAAAGCGAATTTCTTTCGAACATGAGCCACGAGATCCGTACCCCAATGAATGCAATAATCGGCATGACAACCATAGGTGAAAAAGCAGCCGGTATCGAACGCAAAAACTATGCTTTCGGCAAAATCGAAGCTGCCGGAAGACATCTCCTTGGCATTATTAACGAAATACTGGATATGTCAAAAATTGAGGCCAACAAACTGGAACTGTCTTTTGAGGAATTTAATCTTGAAAGAATGTTTCAAGAGGTTGTCAATGTTATTAACTTTCGGATAGAAGAAAAGCATCAGGTTTTTTCTGTTGATATTGACAAAAAAATTCCTCCGGTACTTATTGGTGACGATCAGCGGCTGGCCCAGGTTATTACCAATCTGTTGGGTAATGCCGTAAAGTTTACCCCCGAAGGGGGTTCCATTTTTCTTTCTGCCCGTTTGATTGAAAAAGTCGAAAAAGCTAACGGAAGCAAAGATAAATGTACCATACAGATAGAAGTGCGGGACAACGGCATCGGTATCAGCGCAGAACAGCAGGAAAAACTTTTTACTTCTTTCCAGCAGGCCGAAAGCAGCACTTCCAGAAAATTCGGCGGTACAGGTCTCGGCCTGGCTATTTCAAAACGGATCGTGGAAATGATGGGCGGCCGTATTTGGGTAGAATCGGAGCCCGATAAAGGATCGGCATTTATTTTTACCTTACAAGCCTGGGGCCTTACATCCAAACACTCAGGCCAGGAAGCTTATCCCAGGACAGAAAAACGATCCGAAAAAATCCCCTCCTACAAGGGACACCGTCTGCTCCTCGCAGAGGATGTGGAAATTAATCAGGAAATAGTGTCTGTCCTGCTTGAACCTACGGAAATTGAAATAGTCTGCGCCGGAAACGGCAAAGAAGCTGTGCGCCTCTTTGCCGAAGATCCGCGGCATTTCGACATGATCTTTATGGATCTGCAGATGCCCGAAATGGACGGCCTTGAAGCAACCCGGCACATTCGTGCTATCGAAGCTGAACACTTCGACAGCGGCGTTACGCAGCATATTCCCATTGTTGCTATGACTGCGAATGTATTCCGCGAAGATGTGGAAAAATGCCTTGCTGCGGGCATGAACGACCATATCGGGAAGCCCATTGATCTTGATGAGATTCTCGACAAACTGCAGAGTTACCTCCCCAAAACTGCGGCTGCTGAATCTGAAAAAGATTAATAGAATGCACATTAATAGAATGTACCTTAATAGAATGCACAGGTTTTTTAAGCTGCTTAGATCCCTCAAGCTTACCGCAGTATTAATTGCCGCTATTATTATAACAAGCGCTGTTTCAACTTTTATACCACAGTCCCGTTTTTTTAGCTCACCTGCTTTTTTAATTCCCGTCGTTTTGTTTTTTTTCAATCTGCTTGCCTGTACGATTTTCCGCTTTTCGCGGGAACTAAAAAAGGAAAAGCCGAATTTTGGCCCCGACATTCTTCACGGCGGCCTGCTCCTTTTTATCATTGCCGCTTTTCTAAGCGCCCTTAACCGCATGGACGGATCAATCACCCTGTCCAAGGGGCAATCGGCCATGCTTCCCAACGGCACTATAATCGTCCTTGAGGATCTTGAATATACGGAAGATACAAACGGCAGACCGGAGGCCTGGAAAAGTTATCTTTCGGTATTTCACGGCAGTGAAATACCGATGCAGTCCGGGGTCCTGGAAGTGAACCATCCCTTAAAAAGCGGGGGTTTTTCTTTGTATCAGTTTGCCTATGGAAATAACGCGGGCGAAACGTATACCGTTATCCGGGTTGTATGGGACCCCGGATATGCCATGGTTGTTATTTCATTATGTATAGTCGGCGCAGGCATTTGCATTACGCTGTTTGTCAAATTACGGAATTTACCCAAAGGAGAAAAAGTATGACCATAGCTACTGCGGCATTTATTGTTTTGATTATCGCCCTTATCATACAGGTTGTTTTTTTATTCCGTAAAAATGAAGAGCCCGCAAGCAAATGGCTGGTACTTCTTGCCGCCATATTGCTTATCACCGTATCGGTAATCCGCAGCATACAAATACGCTTTATCGCCCTTACCGGGACCTTTGAATCTTTAATCTTTTATGCAGCGGTAATTTGTATAATTTCTTTTATCTATAAAATCCAACATTCTATTCCCCGGAGTAAGATAATCAGTTTTCTTTCCGCTTTAATTGCCCTTGTCTTTCTGGCACTGGCAAGTTCTCCGCTTACCCGTAAAGAAGCTCTGCTGCCTGTTCCAAGCCTTAAGTCGTCATGGCTCCTGCTCCATGTTTCTTTTTCGTTTATCGGAGAATCATTTTTTGTTGTTTCCTTTGCCGCAGCTTTAGCTTCCCTTTTTGCCAAAACGGAAAAAAAGCGCCTGGAATATGACAGGATCACCTATACAGCAATTGCGGTGGGCTATCCTGTTTTTGTTACCGGCGCACTAATCTTTGGCGCCATCTGGGCACAAAAAGCCTGGGGGATTTGGTGGAGCTGGGACCCAAAAGAAACCTGGGCGCTTATTACTGTCCTTGTGTATACGTTTTATCTGCATTTCCGTATCATGTATAAAAAGAAGGGCGCTGCGGTTTCGCTTATTGCCGTGCTGGGTTTTCTGTGTACGGTCTTTACGTTATTCGGTGTAAATTATCTTTTACCGGGATTGCACAGCTACAAATAATCTAACAGCATCCAGCACAGCTCATGTTTGTTGTGGTACAGGTGAATCACCCGGCTTCCGGGGATGGCGGCAAAACGCCGGGGAGTCTCGAAGTCTGGTGGGGAACCTTGCATTTTTATCGTACAGATAAAATTCTTACAAAGCCCCGAGGCAAGCCACTTTTCTATCCATTCAAAGAGCCGTTTGGGGTACACCGCGGCATCGCAAAAAAGCCAGTCCAGGGGGCCAATGTCTTCCGGCTTTAGGGTAAAGGCATCGTGTTTTAAAAACCTTACCCCCGGCAGGGCGCTTATACGTTCATCCAGGGGGGCGCGGTCCACGGCGCTTACTTCTGCCCCCAGCTTTGCCAGCGCCCAGGTCCAGCCGCCGGGGCTGGCCCCAGCGTCCAGGCACCTGGTACCCGGACCGGGCCGGGTTCCGGCCAGGCTTAGGGCTTCCCACAATTTAAGGTAGGCCCTGCTGGGCGGCCCGGCTTTATCTTCCTCAAATTCAATTACTCCCCCGGGAAGGGACTGGAACAGGCGGCGCTGGCGATCATGGTATGTTCGTCCAGCAGGGTCCAGGCGCCCATGGGTACGGCGGGAATATCCCAGGGGAATGGCCGCCGCCTGGCGGGTAAGGGGGGAAGTTTTTTGGCGATTAACGCGCCCCGGCGGAACTGGGTAAAAAGGCACGGCGCCCAGTTCCGCTGAATCGAACGGAGGGCGGCGGCAGCTTCGGAGATGGAACCAAATTCCAGCCGGAACGGTTCCAGCCAGATGTTACGATGCCAAACCGGGGAAACGGCGGGCGTTTCCGGCACATGGCACAAGCTATTCCTTTCGCTTTGCAAAATTCCGGGCTCTGAAATTACCAATTCAGCTGCCAGGTGATCCTCAAAACCGGGGATGACTTCGTAGATTCGTCCCGGCAGGGCTTTAGGTACCACTGCGCCAGGAAAGATAATCAACGTATTTTTGGAAATTTTTCCCCCTGGGGGATTCTTTTATGTCAAAGCCAATGTCGCAGGAATAACTGCCGGGACGCAGCCATTTACATTCGGTAACCAGATCAAAACTGCCTATTTCTGAGGTATCTTCCGGGTACAGGGTAAGGGTATAGGGGGATTCTTCCTTTACATCAACCTGCATGGTACATTCAATACGGCAGCCGGTAATGGAAATATCCTTTAAGAGGGCATCGCCCGAAAAGGCCTTGGGAATTCGTACCCGGGCAATAGAAGGATAACGCCGGTTTTTTCGTTTGTCACTGCCTAACATAGGGTTACTATGCCCCGTTTTTTCCGCTTAGTCAACAATTACCACTCATGCGGAGAATAGCTGCCTTTGGGTTCAATAATTTTGAATGTATCTCCTGACGGCTCAATTACATAAAAGCCCTTTTTTAGGGCATACGTTTTCTCACTATCGCCAAAGATTATACCGGCAACAGCGCCCAAGTATTTTCGTTTATCATCATGTAAATCCGCAT
>BNVB01000007.1 GCA_025997795.1 Spirochaetia bacterium
GCCATGGCGAAGGCCGGCTTGTAATAAGCGAAACCGAAGCGGCGGCGCTTTTTAAGGCGGGGCAAATTCCCTTCCAGTATGCCGATGCCGCGGGCCGTCCCGCCGCCGCCGAGCCGGACAACCCCAACGGATCGGACCATGCCATAGAAGCCCTTACCAGCCCGGACGGAAGAATTCTTGGCAAGATGGGTCACTCGGAACGGTGTGGAGATTTTGTCCATATCAATATACCGGGAAATAAAACCCAGCGGATTTTTGAGGCGGGGGTGCGGTACTTTAGCTAACGCCATCGATCTGATAAGAGTGTTTTTTGGGCGATACTGGATTTGAACCAGTGACTTCTACCGTGTGAAGGTAGCACTCTAACCACTGAGTTAATCGCCCAAAAAACATTCCATTATTCAGATCGATGGCGCGCACTCTAACCACTGAGTTAATCGCCCCTGTAGAGCAAGATTACCACAAAAACGGTAATCCGTCTACCGGTATCCCAGGCGGGATGCTTCGGCAAAGTCGGCGTTTGCCCGGCTGGTGTTTCCGGTCATGCGGTAGGCGGTTCCCCGGTTATGCCAGGCCAGGGCATAATCGGGCTTAATTTTGATTGCTTCAGAAAAATCCCGGATGGCCCGTTCATCGTTTTCCTTGTAGTACCAGGCGGTTCCCCGCTGGTTATAGGCGGCGGCATTGCCGGGTTCAATCTGAATAAGCCGGGTAAAATCCTCTATGGCCCGGTCGTACTGTCCCTGGACCCGGTAGGAGTAAGCCCGGTTATAGAGGGCATCTGTATAGTCCCGCTTGATGGCCAGGGCCTGGTTATAGTCCCCCAGGGCTTTGGCGTGGTCTCCCCGCTGGGCGTAAATGTAACCCCGGTAATTATAGGCAGCGGCGCTGTCCTTTTTTAGATTGATGGTTTTGGTATAGTCTTCCAGGGCGCGGTTTAAATCGCCTTTGATCTGGTAGGTTCTGCCCCGGGAAAAAAGCGCTTCTGCATAATCGGGCTTAAGGATGATGGCCTTGTTGTATTCTGCCAGGGCCTTTTCATAATTCCGGTCATTCAGGTGCCGTTCGCCCAAAATAAACGATACCTGATACTGTTCCATGCCCATCTGGATAAGTACCGCGGGGTCAACGGTTTTGTAGTTTACCGGATTCAATTCGCCGACAAACACACCCCGGCCGGATCTGTTACGGACAGTACTTAATGAGGCAAGTGATTCGCCGCCGGCACTGTCGGTTCTTTGGCCTGCGGGTACGGCGCCAGCACCGACACCAGCGGCAGCGCTGTTTGCCGCATTTGCCCCGGTGTTTTGCCTGGCAGCGGTCCCTGCATCCTGTGCGGCGGAAACACTGGCGGCGGTATTTTGCACGGCGGTATTTTGCGCCGCCGCATCCTGGACAGCCGCCAGTTCTGCGGATTTTTCCGCTTCTCTGGAAACGTCTTTTCCTCCGCCCCGGCAGTTATAGAGTACGGGGATCGTTAGAACGAGGCAGAAAACAGCCAGAAATTTTTTGCACATCATCTCTCCTGCAGCAATTGATCCGAAAGCTGGTAATCTCTGGGTACCAGTGTTTCCCAGGGGGAAGGTTCCAGCGCCTCCTTATCTATCCGCATAAAAATCTGCGGTTCGTAATTTGGGCTGGCGTTCATAATGCTCTGGGCATTGATGTAGGCAAGGTTGATCCCCGGCCCGTAGAGATCTTTGATGGGCCGCATCCTGGCCATACTTTCCGGGTTACGGGTTAATACATCCCAGGCGCGGATCGATTCGGAGAACAGTCCCAAAGCCCGGGCGCGGTAACTGGTATCGCCGCTGACCCGGGTAAGAGCTTCCAGGGTTACGCCCAGATTGTTGTCCGCCACCATGATCCGTTCCGCCAGTTCCTGTTCTTCCGGGCGGCTTCCCGGAGTAAGATTGGGGAAGCGGATCCGTTCGGTACTAAGGATATCCATAAGCCGGTTGTAGTAACCCTGGGCGGCAAAATAATTTCCCCGCAGGTACGAAACATTACCCAGCGCATAGAGAAGCCGTTTGTTGTTGGGCATGGCGGACGAAAGAAGAAAGAAACGGCGCAGGGCTTCTTCCCACTGTTCAAGCTGATAGTGGGCGGTTCCCATGCGGTACTGAATTTCCGGGGGAGCCCAGCCGTTCCGTTCCCCTTCTTCGTAGAACCGCAGCGCCGCCGTCATGTCTCCGTTTTTAACAAAGAATTCCAGGTCTCCCAAATCGGCATAGAGTCTGCCAAATGCAGGGTTGGTTTTAAGTACCTGCCGGGCCCGGGCATCTTCGTAGAGCCGCACACCGCGGATAAGTTCTTCTTCGGCGGGGAAAAATTCTTTGGCGTTAATCAACACTTCCGCATAACGGCGGTGGGCATCTACCCGGTAGAAGGCCCGGCGGGGTGTTTCTTCCCCGGCGGCGGCAAAGGTACGCAGCGCATCCCGCAGGGTCTGCCGTTCTTCGCTGGTGGAACCGTAGCGGTTATAGTACCGGGCCAGATGGTAGTACGATTCAGGATAACTGTTATCAGCCTTGATAGCCCGTTCAAGTACATCCCGTATTCCTTCTATTTCGTCGGCATATTCTTCCGGGACACCTTCGGTTTCTTCAAACCGCTTGTCTAAAAGATACCCCCCCAGTTCCGCCAGGGTGGGAACGGTTATTTTCCGTTTTTTGGGATTGCTCATAAAATGAGCCTGCAATGGAAGTACTTCGGCAAGCTGATCGGTTCTGATAAAATATTTGAGCATTCCTTCCAGGTAGGGATCCTTGCGGCCGTAAACTTCCATAAGCCGGGCATAAGCAAAGCGGGCTTCTTCATAACGGGAAGGATCTGTTTCTCCCCAGGCCAGATTATTTTCTGCCAGGGCCAAAAGGCCCTCCTTATCGTCCACCGCATAATCAAGAATATTGTTGCGGATAATCCTATCCGCTTTTTCATAGTTTTTGAGGTAGTTTGTTTCCATGGACGCATAATCCAGCGCGCCTTTTTTGTCACGGGGATAAATCCTTAAAAGTTCATCGTACTTGCGTTCAGCATAGATGTACTGCCGTTCGTCCCGGAATCCTTCCGCATAACGGTAGAACCAATTTTTAACCCGGTGTTTTTCAAAGGCCCGGCGGAACTGATCATTGGCCTGGGTGTATTCTCCGGCCTGGAGCATGGTGTAGCCTTTTTTGTAGATACTTTCTGCCTGGAGGGGAACCACAACAAAACGCCAGGTAAGGTAAAAGAGGGAAGCCGCTGCCAGGGCGATGGCTCCCACCAGGCGCAGTACCGGAAGAAACCGGTGAACAAAGATATAACCCAGACTTGCCTGTTCCGCTTCCAGTTCCGCCCCGGTCTTTTTTGCATAACCCTTGGGAATGGGAATGGGCCGGCCAAGAATCTTGCCTGCCAGGGCGGCGGTTTCTTTGGCCGGAGCGCCCCGGACCAAAAGTTTGATAAGGGCCGACATTAAATCCGGTGCCACCGCCTGTTCGGCAATAAGCTCCTCGCAGGCTATGCGCAGGTTAAGGGGATAGCTGGAAAGGGTTTCCTGAAGCTGTTTATAATCATTTTCGGAAAGGTGGATTTCTTCGATATCTTCCGGTACCGGCATGCCTGTTCCAGGTATGCCTGTTTTACCCGGCCCGGTGTCGTCGAAACCCGCCAGGGAAAAATCGCCAAAGTCTGCTTCCTCAGGCGGGGCGGAAAAGTCCGGTGTATCCAGTGTTTCCGGAGCTTTCCATTCTTCGCCCCCCAGGCTGAATGCGTCAAAAGCATCACCGGTATCTGCGGGGGCATCAATATCCGGCATATCGGTAAATTCATCCGCGGCAGGAGCCGTTTCAAAGTCCGCGGCATCCGTTCCAAAATCCGCGGCATCCATTCCAGAATCCGCGGTTTCATCCGCAAGACCGCCAAAATCACCGTCAAGATCCAGCGATTCGCCGCCCAGGTCCAGGGAAGCTTGTTCGCCAAAATCGCCGCCGGGCAGATCAGCATTGGGGCTTGAATCTGTACCGGTATCAAAATTGGCATCAGCGCCGGTGTCAAAATTCATGTCTGCCCCGTCAAAATCGGGCAGATCTAAATTGGCGGCAAATTCCCCATCGGAAGGAGTTTCACCTATATCCAAACCTTCGCCCAACGGATCCGCCAGATCCGCCGGGAGAGCAAGATCATCCGCCGGTGTATCAGCGCCAAAATCAGCATTATCCAGGTCATCCAAAACATCCATGCCTGAATCTGCGGCAAGATCACCCAATTCTGCCATATCTAGAGGGGAACCTTCGCCCAACGGATCTAACGGATCCGGCAGGTCCGCTGGAGTGTCCAGCTTAGAATCGTCATCACCCTGGGCTGCGGAATCCCTGATTTCGCCTCCCAGGTCTACAGCCTTAGTCAGATCAATATCTGGAAATTCGATGTTAGCAAATTCCGATTCGGCCGGCGATTCAACTGTAGTGGAATCCGGGGGCTCCGGTATGCCGGAAACCGGTTCGGCGGATTCTTCCGGCATATCCGGCATATCCGGCATATCAAAATCACCTAAAAGGTCATCCATCGCCGGTTCACCGGAGATATCCGCTCCCAGTAAATCGCCAAAATTAAAATCCGGACCGTCTGCCAGACCTTCTCCTGGATCCACCGGACCTACTGGATCCAATGGACCCGCCGGATCCAACGGACCTATTGGATCCGCCGGGTCCGGGAAGCTTTCGCCCAGCAGGTCTGCGGAGTTCGGAATGTCCAGGCCCAGATCGTCGGGGTTTAACAGGCCGGGGCTTAGATCGGGGCCGTCTGCCAGGCCTTCGGGGAAGGGGGTGGGGGGTTCGTTTTCCGGAAATTCAATTTCCTCCATGGGCAGATGGTTGTTGCTCATGGAGAGGGCTTCGCCGCCTATATCCCTGAAGGAGGAATTAAATTCTTCTAACTGCTGCAGCGATGGCATAAATTCAATGACCCCTCACTAATGTTCAAGGTAATTAAGATATTGGAACATTAACCGATATTAGTAAAGAACATGAAACAGTTCATTTTTACGGCGCTCCTTACTGTCATTATCGGCAGTCTGGGGGCGGCAGATACAGAATCTTTTCAATTTATAGACCATTTACTGCGGGTTCAACAGGCAGAACGGCCCCGGATTGTGGAAGATGCGGTGGTCTTTACGGCTCCCTCTTCGTACCGCAGAGTGGGGATTGCTTTTGCCCATGAAGGGTTCGGCAAGGTTTATTGGTTTAGGCGTTTTATGATTCCCAACGAAAACGCCGGTCCCTGGATTAAGGAACGGCCCCCTGCGGACCTGTACCGGGATTCGGGGATGTATTTTTATATTTTTACCATCCCCGAAAACCTAAAGGGCGATCTGGAATACCGGCTTATTGTAGACGGTCTCTGGGTACAGGATCCGCTAAACCCGGATTCCCGTACCGATCCTGCTTCGGGTATAACCCGGTCGGTGGTGTCTATTCCCCGCATCAAACGGCCCGATTCGCCAAACCGCGGTCCCGAGGGGACGCTTAACTTTACCTTTTATGCCCCCTCCGGCGAGACAGTAACGGTGGCGGGTTCTTTTAACAACTGGGATCCTTTTATGTACGAACTGCGGGAAACCAGTCCCGGACGTTACAGCCTTTCCTTGCCCCTGCCGCCGGGAACCTACCAGTATGCATTTTTCTACCGGGGGGAACGGCGGCTTGATCCAAACAATCCCCGCAGAATCTATACCCGGGAAGGCAAGGCTGCCAACGAAGCGGCGGTAGAAAACGCTGTTTTACGCTAACCCGGTTATTATCGCCGTTCCGCCGCCTTACTGGTTATAGTCCCCCTTTCCCGCTATACTAACATTATGTCCGCTCCGGCCCCCCTTTATTTAATCGACGCCTATGGCCTTATCTACCGCGCTTACTTTGCTTTTTTGGCCCGGCCCCTTAGAAATTCCCGGGGGCAGAATGTATCCGCATTGTTTGGATTTGCCCGGACCCTGGTGTCCCTGATTGACGAGGGTGCTCCGGCTGCGGGGCCCGATGGGGCGATACTTCCGTCTCCGCAAAAACCGCTCCGGCTGGCGGCGGCCTTTGATTCACGGGTACCTACCTTCCGCCACAAGATGTACGATGAATACAAGGCCACCCGGCAAAAAGCCCCGGACGATCTCCACTCCCAGGTACCGCTGGTGGAAGAGGTCCTTAACGCCCTGGGGGTTCCCATGGTGCAGGTGGATGGTTACGAGGCGGACGACATTATTGCCACCCTGGCCGCACGGTGTAAAACCGAAGGCCGTGACTGTTACATTCTTTCTTCCGATAAGGACCTGCTCCAGTTGGTGGGGAGCGGCCCCGGGGGCGGTTCGGTGTACCAGCTGCGGCCCCAGAAGGCCGGGGCCGAACAGTCCGCAGCGGGAACTATTGCGGGGCTGCCCTATGGCCTTACGGGGCCCGCCGAGGTAAAAGCCGAATGGGGGGTACAACCCGACAAGGTACTGGACCTGCTTTCCCTTATCGGTGACAGTTCCGACAATGTGCCCGGCGTTAAGGGTGTGGGGGAAAAAACGGCAATTAAACTTATGGCCCGCTATGGTTCCCTGGATGGGATTTATAAAAACATTGCCGGTATTGAAGGGGCGGTGGGGAAAAAACTGGCGGAAGGCAAAGAAAGCGCCTACTTTGCCAAAAAACTTATTAGCCTGGAATACCAGGTGCCCCTGCCGCTTAAAAACCTGGACGAACTTACCATAGAAAAACTAAACCGTTCCGCCGGAGCCGCAGTACTGTTGCGGGAAGGAATACAACAAAGCGCCCGGCAGCTTGATCCCAAAATAAAAAAAGATCCCCGGGATCCATTGGGATCCACTGGATCCCGGGGATCCGCCGCTACCGGGTCTGCCCATGGAGCAAACGGCGAAACACTGCCCGGTGGAACACCGGCCGGCGAAGCGGCTGACGCCGGAATAAATGCAGCAGATTCGGCACGGAATGTTCCGCCGGATCCTGCTCTTTTGGGCGAGGGTGTTTACAAAACGATCCTTGACGAAAAGGAACTAAGGTCCTTGCTTGCAGCGGCCCACAAGCAGGGACTTATGGCCCTGGACTTTGAGACCGATTCCCTGGATGCGTGGAATGCCAATCCCATCGGCATTTCCCTGGCTCTTACGCCCAGGGAAGCGTTTTATGTGCCGGTGGCGGCCCACAAAGATCCTGCCTATGGCGGGGCCGCGCCTTTTATTGACCCCGGTAAGGTCCGTTCCCTTTTGGCGCCCCTGCTTCTGGATACCAAAATGATCGTGGCGGCCCATAATGCCAAGTACGATTACAAGGTAAGCCGGGGCTGGGGTATGGAACGGTGGAAGTGTCAAATATGGGATACCATGGTGGCCGCCTGGTTGGACGATCCGGAACGGCTTAACTATAACCTGGATTCTCTGGTCTCGTACTACTTTAACTACACCCCGGTAAAGTACGATTCGGTGGTTCCCAAGGGCGGGACCTTTGACGAAACGCCGCTGGAAACCGCCTGCCGTTATTCCGCCGAAGATGCAGACCTGACCCTGCGGATGATGCGCTTCCTGGGCCCCCGGCTGGAAAGGGCCTCTTCCCTCAAACTGTTTCTGGAACTGGAAATGCCGCTGCTCCCCATTCTGGCAGAAATGGAAGGGGAAGGAATCAGAATAGAAAAGAAAACCCTTGTTTCCTATGGCAAAGAACTTTTTGAGGAGATGAACAAGGTACAGGACAAAACCTGGACCATGGTGGGACACGAGTTTAATCTTGGTTCCCCCAAACAGTTACAGGAAGTCCTTTTTACCGAACGAAAGCTGGTGCCAACCAAAAAAATAAAAACCGGCTATTCCACCAATGTAGATGTGCTGGAAGAACTGGCAAAAAAAGATCCGGTGCCCGCGATGATCCTCCGGCACCGGACCCTCTCCAAACTAAAATCCACCTACATCGACGGCCTGGTGGATCTGGCCGACAGCGAAGGGCGGATACACACCAGTTTTATCCAAACCGGAACCGCCACGGGCCGTCTTTCCAGCAGGGAGCCGAACCTTCAAAATATCCCCATCCGGGAAGAAGAAGGCCGCCGTATCCGGGAGGCCTTTGCGGCCAAGAGCGGCCATGTGCTTATTTCTGCGGACTACAGCCAGATAGAGCTGGTGGTGTTAACCCATCTTTCCCAGGACAAAAACCTGCTTTTGGCCTTTAACGACGGGGTAGATGTCCATGCACGGACGGCGGCGCTTATCTTTGGCTTACCCGAAAAAGATGTTCCCGCAGATAAACGGCGCATCGCCAAGACCATCAACTTTGGGGTAATGTACGGCATGAGCGCCTTCCGGCTTTCCAATGAACTTGGCATAAGCCGCACCGAAGCGGCGTCGTTTATTAACGCCTATTTTGCCACCTATGCGGGGGTAAGCCTTTTTATCCAGCAGTTAATTGAACGAACCGAAGAAACCGGTTATGCCGCTACCATTCTGGGACGCCGTCGCTATATTCCGGCAATTAATTCCCGGAACAAAACAGAAAAAGCTGCGGCGGAACGGGTGGCGGTGAATACCCCTATCCAGGGTTCTGCGGCGGACATTGTAAAAACCGCCATGCTTGCCCTGGACAAAAAACTGACTGCAGTAAAAAGTCCCGCCCGGCTCCTCTTGCAGGTACACGATGAACTAATTCTGGAGTGTCCCAAAGAGGCGACGGCGGAAACAGCGCTTTTGGTTCAGTTTGAAATGGAAAATGCCATTAAACTAAAGATACCCCTGCGGGTAAGCGTGGAAACAGGCAAACGCTGGGGAAGCTTTCATTAACCTATGTCAGGTAAGGAGAAAAAGAGAACCATGAAAAACGATGTTAAGCGCTTTTTGCGAATAGCGGCGCTGCTTATTCTGGCGGCCTTCGTTTTTTCCGGCTGTGCCGGAGATCCGGATACCATTGATGATTCCCCTAATCTTGGTTTGGACAACCAGCTTAGTCCCGAGGCAGAGGACCTGGTCCAGCGGGGAATAAGCAGCCATGATCGGGGCGATTATCAAGCGGCCATTACGTACTATAAACAAGCTATGGCGCTGGCGCCGGATCATCCGGTGATCTACTACGAAATGGCCTTTTCCTATATTTCCCTGGATGATTCCCAGACGGCCCTGGAATTGGCCGACAAGGGACTAAACAGCGCCATAACCCGTAATTATACCGAAGTAATTCCCACGCTCTGCGATCTTAAAGGCTCGGCCCTGGACAATCTTGGCCGCAATGAAGAAGCCATAGAAGTGTACCTGACGGCGATAAACCAGTACGGCGCTTCCAGTACCCTTTTGTACTACAACCTGGGGGTAAGTTATTACCGCGTCAATAAACATACCGAAGCGGCAGAAGCGCTCCGCCAGGGACTTTTGCTTAACCCCAACCACGCCAGCAGTAACTTTCTTTTGGGCAAACTGTGTATGGAAGAAGGTAAAAAAACCCAGGCTTTTTATGCCCTCTGTTACTTCCTGCTCCTGGAACCCAACACAGACCGCTCCGGCACATCCTACAATACGGTATTCCATATGCTCCAGCAGGAAGGAACAGAGGCTATCGGCGTTACAAACAATGGAACCTTTACCGCCTCGGATATTGTTATTTCCATAGCTTTTACCCTGGACGAAGTAAACGTCCGCAAAAGCGATGTAGAAAAAACCCGGGCCAAACTGTACTATGTGTTTACCAATCTGGAAGAGCAAAAGAATTCCGGCAAGATAAACCGCAGCGCCGGGGACGAATTATGGTGGGATTTTTATGCTCCCTTTTTTTACCGCATCGCCAAGTCCGATTATTTTGATACCTTCTGCCGTTATATCAGCCTTACTGCCGATCCCGAAGCGGACAACTGGATTGAAAACGGCCGCGATGAAATTGAAGGGTTCTTTACCTGGCTTAATGATTACCCGGCAGGGAAGTGAAACAGCTTAAGCTTATTGGCTTAACGGGACTTTACTGCGCGGGAAAAAACCACCTGGCGGCCCTGCTGGAAAAGCGGGGACTGCCCGTACTGGATGTGGATACCCTGGGCCACCAGGCGCTCCTGACGGAAAAGGCCGCCATAATCCGCCGCTTTGGGACGGCCATACTGGGACCCGGCGGCGAAGTGGACCGCCGGCTTTTGGGAAAAAAAGTCTTTGGCAGCAGCGAAGAACTGGCCGCCCTGGAGGCAATTGTCCACCCCGCCGCCAACCGCCTTACCGAAACATGGATAGCCGGGCAATCCCGGCTCTGTGTAATTAATGCGGCGGTAATCCATAAATCATCTGTTTATGAACGGCTTGATGCCCTTATCGTAGTCCGCGCCCCGTTTTTTGTCCGCCTGTTCCGGGCCTGGAAGCGGGACCGCCTTCCTTTTAGGGAACTGGTAAAACGCCTGAACAGCCAAGTTACGTTTCCCTTTAGAAGCGCCGGGAATACTCAACTTTTTTCCGCCCCCGCCGATATGTATAGGGTAAGCAATTTTCCCGGAACCCGGCGGTCCCTGGAAAAACAAATAGCTGTCATATTGGGCAAAATTTCCCGGTAAATGCCCTTGATTAGAAATTAGAGGATAACATGGAAGGATCCGTTATGGAAAAGAAAAAACTACTGCTTGTGGCTGTTTCGGTGGGGGTATTTTTGGTAATCGTGGTAAGCGCTGCGATACTGGTCTTTTTTAGGCCCGGCGCTTCCCCTTCCCCAGGTTCCGGAACTTCTGTTTCAACAAATCTGCCTGCTTCAGGGCCCAGCCGTTCTGCCACCACCGATCCGGCAGAACTGATTAAGGACGATAAGTACCAGGGTCTCCAGAACCCCGCGGCTATTTCTCCTATTCAGGAAAATACGATTAATATTTATGGCGAATCCAGCCTGATTGTAGACAGTAAAGATCAGGAAGGAGCCACAAGGATGAAGATCAACGCTCCAAGTACTGCCGGAGTGCCTAAACCTGTCCAGCCTGCTCAACCCGCTCCTGCCAAACCTGCTGCGGCTCCGGCCAAGCCCGCTCCGGATCCTGCGGTGGTAAAACCGGCGGCTCCCGTTGCCCCCAAAAAATCGTACAACGATTTTTGGGTACAGGCAGGGTCTTTTTCTACCAGAGAGCGGGCCGACAGGGTAAAAACCACCCTGGACGGCAAGGGAATTGCCGCTGTTATTACCAACCAGGATATTAACGGCAGTACCTATTACCGGGTTAGGGTTGGTCCCTATACTTCCCAAAATGAAGCGGACTATTGGCTGGCGATGATTAAATCGATTGACGGTTTCCAGAACAGCCAGGTTTGGGAGAGCCAATCGTACCGTTAGGAATGTCTACAAATGCCGCATAACGGCAGGTTCCCAAGGAACCACTAAAAAAGGGTGTAAGGCTGTCCGGGAAACCGGCGGCCTTTTTTTTATTTAATCCCAGTCGCCATCTTGAACGCCGCCAGAAGTAATAAACCGGTCATCCCCCGGACCGCTATTGGAGTCGCGTTTTTGTGAAGCTGGAACGGGCGGATTTCCTGGAAAATACACCTGCCGCCCATTACTGGCAGTATTATCAATTATACGGCTGTTGTTGTTTTTCCAAAAGCCTCCGCTCCCCGCGCCATACTCAACATATACCCCGCCGCCGTTGTTGGTAGCGGTATTATTGCTGATAGTTCCGCCATTCATGGTAAACTTGCCAGCTGACCCAACACACACTCCGCCGCCGTTACTCGCAGTATTACCACTGATAGTTCCGCCTTCCATGATAAACTCGCCTGTGGAGACATATACCCCGCCGCCGTAGCCGGCGATATTATTATCGGAGATTTTTCCGCCTTTTATGGTAAAGGTACCGCCGTTAACATACACTGCACTTTCAGAGTTCCCGAAAAGGTGTACTTCGCTTCCAAGAATCAGCTCGTTGCTTGTCTGTATTATGTGTTTTGTTGAAGAGCTGCCATCTAGTTTTATATTTTCCAGAGACAGTTTGCCACTAGCACCGATAGTGATAAAAATTGAGCTAGTATCGGTACGGCGCAGCGTATGGCCCCTGCCGCTAATCGTAATATTTTTACTTCCATCAATAGTAAAGCTGGTTGTTGTAATATCCCCTAACAGCCGTATATCTGCAGATCCCCCTACTATGGTAGTAATGAAAGGCCCCAGATCGAAACATTGAAAGACAAGGTGAGGAATGTCAAAAATTCGGCCATCGTATTCTACTACCAGCGGTACGATATACTCATTGGGAGTTGTTGGATTTGCAATTTTTATTTGTGCAAAAGTACCGCTGGAATTTTCCAGTGTGATGTCACTTGAGAATTCGATGTCATCGCGCAATCTGAAATTGAGTTTTAGATTGCGGGGATTATTCAGGTATACATCAATTAAAACATCTGAACCGGGAATAATAACATTATATGTACCATCTACTTCAAACATCGCCCCCCGGAACTCGGTGGTTGCGTCTATATCCGCCGTATGGTCCAAAAAATACTCCACCGGGGACGTACAGCCGGAAAAAAGGGCAAGCGCCAAAACGGCAAGACAGATCGTTTTATGGGGCAAAATGCTGGCATTCATGTCATTAGTATAACACGGGATTATGGCTGGCGCAACATGGTAAGTAAATTGGTATTTTTGCGTAAGAATACGTCTCCAATACAAGCGCCACGTTTACTATTGCCATAGATAGGTATACCCCTGCGCCTATGGAGGAAACTATGGCGAACTATCATTTTAGGTCACTCGACCCGGTTATCGATCCCTGCTGGGATCCGGTATTTAAAAGCATCTTTACCAAAGATACTGTCCCGTCAGAAATAGCCCGGAAAAAGCTGCTATCTGCTATTTTGGAAGAGCCTGTGGAAAAGCTCCGCATTACCGCCAATGAACCGCCGGTTTCCCGGCTGGATCAGCGGCAGATCCGCTATGACATTCACTGTCTCTTTAACTCCGGCGAACGGGCCAACATAGAGATGACTCTCTATCCAAATGCCTGGGAACCGCTCCGGCTGGAGTACTATTTGGGCCGCCTCTTTACCAGCCAGAAAATCCGGGGCGATAATGCTTCCTATGGCAGCTTACGCCGGAGTTACCAGATATCCCTCCTGGCAAAACGGAAACTGTTTAATGACGACCGCTTTAATCACCACTTTATGTACTATGACCCGGAGAGTAAACTATCATTAGGTGGACGAACGGCGATAATCACCTTAGAATTAGAAAAGCTGGAATCAACGGCGAAAAAAGATGTTTCGGCCATGAGCGAAAAAGAACGCTGGGCGGTCTTTTTCCGGTATTATAACGATACGGCAAAGCAGGCCATAATAGACCAGATAATCCACGAGGAGGAGGGCATAGCAATGGCAGCGGAAGTAATTGATGGTTTTACGGCAGACGAAGTAGCCTATTTTCACGAAATGAGCGTGGAAAAGTACGACCTGGATATGCGAGCCCACCGGCAGGAAGCCTGGATAGAAGGTGAGGCAAAGGGCATCGCAGAAGGCAGAACAAAGGGCAGAGTAGAAGGTGAGGCAAGGGTGCTGGAATTGCTTAAAAAGTCGGGATATGACACCCGGGAGATAGAAACGGCGCTGAAAAACAGCGCAAAATAACCCGGCTAGCGCAGGGGAAATTGAGCTTTCCGCTTCTCGTTTACCCACCGGGAAAAAACATACAGGATTAACGCCATGGCATGGGGCAGGCCGAGCATGGCTGTGGAGGAAACTCCGGTAAGGCCCTGAAGGTTTTGTTCCGCCAGTTCCGCCAGGGCAAATACCAGCGCGGCGGCAAAAATTCCCCCGGCATGGCGGAAGCCCAGGTATACTGCGGCAAGGCTTATCCAGCCGCGGCCTGCTACGCCGCCCGGCGTATAGGCCCCCACCCGGAAGGTAAGGGATGCGCCGGCAATTACTGCCAGGAATGCTGATGCGGCCCAGGCACATTCCCAATAGCGGCCGGGCCGTATGCCCCGTTCCTTGGCGGCGGCAGGAGAAAGCCCCGATGCCCGCAGACGGAGTCCCCAGGGGGTCCGGCCGATAAACAGCGCTATAACAATAACGGTAAACCAGGAAATGTACACCAAAGAAAGGTGCCCCGAAACAAGCGGCCCCAAAAGCGGAATATTTTCTACCACGGGGATAGTGATATGATGGGGCAGAACAAAACCGGGATTACGAAGCACTCCCTTGGTGCCAAACCACAGTATCGAAAGGGCATCGGTAATTCCTCCGGCGGCGATGTTTACCGCCAGGCCTGCAATAAACGGATTGGCCCGGGTCTTTCGTACAAAATGAGCAAGTCCCCATCCGGCCAGTGCGGCGGCACAGGCGCTGATGGCGGTTCCCAGAAATACCGATCCGGTCCATCCGGTGATGATCCAGGAAAAAAACGCTCCGGCGCTCATGAAGCCTTCGGTAAAGATGGCCAGCGCGCCTGCCAGATCGGTTAAGAGCGCCCCGGACGAAGCGATAATAAGGGGAGCGGCGGAGGTAAAAAGGCGGTCCAAAAAACCACTCATGGTGCGCTCCTCTTCACATCCCCCTCCCGCTCAGGTAACGGCTGCCAAAGGGCAGGGCCGCCAGCAGCAATACCGCCGCCTGAATAAATGCCGCCGTTTCATAACCAAAACTTGCCTGGAGCATGGCAGCGTCTGCTCCGGCTTTGATGGCGCCAAAACAAAATACCGCAGGCAAAAGCAGGAACGGCTCATTCCCGGCAATAAGCGCCATGGCAATGCCGTTCCATCCCAGGCCGCCGGGAAAACCCTGGTAACACATTCCGTAGGTTCCTGCCACGGCAAAAAAACCGGCAAGCCCCGCAATGCTCCCCGATACGGCCATGGCGGGAACAAAACGTTTTTCTGCGTTGATCCCGCCAAACCGGGCCAGGTCCGGCGCGGCCCCGGCAATGCGGAAGCGGTACCCAATAACAGTCCGGTGAATAAAAATACGGAACAGTATGGTAAATACAATGGCAATAATAATAGAAACCGACAATGCCGAAGGCGGCAGTATTTTTGGCAAAAGCCGGTTCGGCGCAAACTGTTCCGTAGCCAGAAGATTTGCCTGGGGGTTACGCAGAATCGCCGAAACAAGAAAATCCCCCAGTGGAGACAAAGCGGCGGCAAGCAAAAAAGAAGTGATCAGTTCGCTGGCGCCAAAACGTTTACGGAGCAGACCGGAAACACCGCCCATGGCGCCCCCGGTTAAAACCGCCGCCAGGGCCGCTAAACAAAGCATTACCGGACCGGGAAGTCCTGTTTTGTTCAACAACACCACCGCGGCGGCGCACCCTCCCAGATAAATTTGCCCTTCGCCGCCCAGGTTAAAACAACCGCCGCGGAACGCCGCCGCCGACCCCAGCGCGGCGGTAAGCAAGAGCGCCATACTGTCCAGGGTGTTTCCCAAAAACCAGGAATTTCGCCAGGGACCGGTAAAAAAGGCGGCGAATGTTTTTGGCGGATTATCCGAACCGGCCAGAATAAATATCAGGGGAATTACGAGGGCCGCTCCCAACGGAATAAGAGCGGCCAACAATAAATCGCTGTAGAACGAAGATGCTTTCTTCATACCATGGCTTCCCGAATTGTCTCCTGCAATGCCGCCGGAACGTCCTGCCCCGTCAGCGCAGCGGCAACGGAAAAAACGCCGTTCCGCAGTACCATAATAGAATCGGACAAACTTAACAGTTCTTCTACATCGGTAGAAAAAATCAATATTGCCGTACCGGCGGCGGCTTTTTCCCGCAGGAGAAACGCCAGCCTTTTCCGGTAACGCCGATCCAGGCCGCGGCCCGGATCGGAAAGAACCAGGAGTGAGGCATTTTCCTGCAATTCTCTGGTAATCAGTATCCGTTGAAGCTGTCCGCCGGAAAAAGCCGTGCTCGCCGCTTTTTCCCGGCTGGGAACTTTTGACAGTGACATGATCGAATTAACCCAGCGCTTAATTTCTTTTTTATCCAGGAATCCCCGGTGTTCTAAACGGCGGTGGGCGTGGATTAAAAGCATATCACGGATAGACAGCGCTTCTTCGTTCCGGGTTCCCAGGTATGCGCCCCCGGCATCGCGGAACGCCTTAACCCGTTCCGTTTCCGGCAGGACCGATCCGTTTATGTTAAGCAAACCCGACGAAGGAAGAAAACCCGTTACCGCCAGTTCCAGCGTTTCCAGTCCGCTGTCCCGTACCCCTGCAATGCCCATGATCCTGCCCCGTTCCAGTTTAAGGCTTAACCCCCGGATCAGGGGTCGCCCCGGAACATTAACGGCAAAATCTTTCAGGACCAGGGCAGGAGGACCGGCAAACAAAAGATCTCCCGCAGCGGCGGTTCCGGCAAAACTTGTACTTACGTCGGCATGGAGAGCTTCGGTACCAAAGATAAGTTCTCCAAGGGAACCGGCATCCAGTTCACCGGCCTTGGCGGAGGCTTGCGTTTTCCCCTGACGGAGTACTGTTATCCGGTCCGCCAGTTTAAGGGTTTCATCCAGCTTGTGGGAAATAAGCACAATCCCCTTGCCTTCATCCCGCAGCTGCTTAAAGAGCTTAAAAAGATTTTCTGTTTCGCCGGGACTAAGTACGGCGGTGGGTTCGTCAAAAATAAGGTACCGTACATTTCGCAGCAAGAGGGCAAGGATAGCCGCCTTTTGCCCTTCGCTTACGGTAAGTCTTTCTGTGAAAGTATCCAGGGGAAGGCCAAAACGGAAGCGGTCATTCACAGCGGCAATGCTCTGCCGTTTGGTATGGCGGTTCATCCATATCGCAGGCCGCGCCTGTGATCCAACAGCGCAGCTTTCCCAAACCAGAAAACCCGGGATATGATGCGGATGCTGACGGACCATGCCGATCCCTGCAGAAAGGGCCCTGGCTGGAGAAGAAAAACGCTGTTCCTTTCCGTCCACAAAAATGCGGCCCGGCCGGGCAGTGTGCGTGCCAATCCGCTCTTCACCGGGTTTCATAAAGCCCGCCATGATATGCATCAACGTTGATTTGCCTGCGCCGTTTTCTCCCAAAAGTGCATGTATCTCTCCTTCACAAAGATCGAAATCCGCTCCATCCAAAGCCTTGACCCCATTGGAGGAAAAAACTTTTCGTATCTTCTTCAGCTCTACCATATAGTTACAAGTTCAAAACCAATTCGCCGGAACGGATACGGCCGATCATCGCAGCCTGTTTTTCCCGTGTAAGCGGAGAAACCGCTTCGCGGTACAATGGATCGTCTTCTATAAAATCAACATAACCGTCGTTAACACCCAGGGTTTCCGCTGTGCCAAAGGGCAGTATTCCTTCCAGGTAACGTTGTACCTGATTAAAGGCCGCCGTATCCTGATACAACACGGCGCTGCCTATCACCGTGCCGGGGCGGATTGCATAGCCGTTGGTGTCGAACCATACTACTTTGGCCCCATGTTGACTCGCCGTGTTGACCACCCCTTCGTTGGCTCCGCCGGCAATGCAGAGCAGCACCTTGATGCCGCCGCCCTGAATCATATCCGCCGCCAGTTCCGCCGCTTTGGCCGCATCGTACCAGTTTCCCACAATACGAAAATCCACCGTGTAGGCAGGATGTACCGCCCTGGCGCCCTCCAAAAAACCGGGAAGGATAACCTGGTTCATAACCGGATACTCCTGGGCTGCCACAAGGCCGATCTGCCGCACAATCCCACTAGGATTTTTCCCGCCGGTGGCGGCAAATTCTTCCGTTTCCAGCGCGGCGATATAACCCGCCATATAGGCCTGCTCCCGCTGGTTATACCGGAGCGTATACACCCTGGGATTAGCTCCCAATTCGCCGTCCAAAAGCAAAAAATACTGCTGGGGAAATTTTACCGACACCCGGGAAACAATATCGGGCAGTGAAGGATTGGCAGATACAATAAGATTATACGAACCGGAAGCTGCCATGGAGGTAATTTTGTTTTCCCATTCCGCCTGGTTGTACCCTCCTTCAATGACGGTAACCGCTGCCTGGTTTTCGTCTGCCTTGGCATTGTATGCTTCCACACCGGCCTGGACACCCTGGGCAAGCATTTCGTATACGGCGCTGCCAGAACGCACACCGGGTATAAAAACCCCAATGGAAATAGCGGAATTTTCGGCACTTGCTTTTGTTATGTTTTTATTCTTGCAGGCGAAGATTATTATAGAAAAAAGAAGCGTACCGGCAAGTATGGCCGCAAGTGTAGTAAACAACGGACGTTTCATAAGAACCTCCAATAGGTATCATTTCAAACCCATGTTGAAACGCTGTGAGTTTATAGATTATCAGGGATCTTTACAAAGAAAGGGCATGTTTCACCATGCTGGATTTTCTTCCATCCGGACTGTAACCGTCGGCGCCGGAATTTCACCGGACTCTGGATTTATAGACCAAAACCTAAGCAAAGGCCCATAAAAGCTCGCGGGCTATACCGCCGGTAGGGAATAGCCGTATCCATGTACGGCGCACCCGACCCTGAAAATCATTACTATATTACTATAACACAGAAATTGGAAAGATCAAGGTTTTTCGCAATTAAACAGGGCAAGAAACAGCTTTTCTTCATCTTGACAAGGGGAATACCTTATCTTACTGTAAAATATGCCCGGTGTTTTTTCTGTATTGCCAGAGAACTTTTTCTCTCCCCTGGCAAGGGTTAACCGGGAGCATTACGCTGCTCTTTTAGTGCTTTACTACCGGCTTTTTCAGGAAAATACCCGGGGTCTTGAGCGGGAATTGGTAATCCGGGAATTTATGAATTACCTTGCCCTGCACCGGGACACGTTAACAGAAGAAAATGACGATGATACCATGCCGGACAATCCTGCAGCCGAATCTTTTGCGGAGAATCAGGAACTGGACTTTGGGCTCGGTCAAAATACGGAGCAAAATACTACTGCCAGTCGGGACCCGCCGGACGGTGAAACTGCGAAGGTCTCTCTTCGAAAACCGGCCGATGTTTATGACGAGCGGATGCTGGCAGGCCGCTTCCTCAGGCGGCTTATCAATGCAGGCTGGCTGGGCGAAGAAACTCTGGCGGATTTTTCCAGAGTAATCAACATTACCGCCTGGGGCAAACCATTTTTTGAAGCCATCGTCCGGGTGGACGAAGGTCTTAAAACCGAATACGAAAGCCATGTAGTAAACGTCTATTCCTCTCTCTGTGGTGAAACAGTAAAAGAAAACGGCCACTTCATGGTACTTAAAGCCCGCGAAGAAGCCAGGGCATTGATCGACTCTCTTAAAGTGTTATCACAAAGTATCAAAGGATATTACGATAAACTCAATGCGGCGGCGGTTCGCTCAAAAGCTTCGTCAGCCCTCCATGAACACTACGATCTCTACGCCGGAGAAGTACTCGACAAAGCCTACAAACGGCTTAAAACATCGGACAATGTTTCCCGTTACCGGCAGAGCATTTTCAGGCAGATAACAAAACTGCTTTGCGATGAAGAATGGCTGGAAGCAAGCGCCGGCAAGTATATGCGGATTTTACAAATCAACCGGGACGAATGCCGGAAAAAGCTGGAATTTATGCTGGAAGAAATTCGGGACGATCTTAAATCGGTGGACCCGTTGGAAGACGAAATTGACCGGCGGAACGCAGACTATTCCCGGTCCAGTACGGAAATTATCAAAGCCTACATTGAACCTGACAGTACCGTGGCAGGAAAACTGGGACTCCTTATCAAGGCTTTCCACAGCGGCAATGATGATCTGCGCCGCCGTTTTGCGCACAACCTTTACCGGATACGTTTTCTTTCACCATCCAGCGTGGCCCTGCGCCGTCAGCGGGATGAGACCGATTTTTCTACTCTGCCATCAAAGCTTGATCTTGCCAGTCTTGACAAAACCGAAGCCGAATTTCTTGAACGGATGAAACGCCGTCTTTCCCTCAAGCGTATCAGCGCATGGCTTGATGAACAGGGCGGAAAGGAACAGATCCTGTTTCCGGAAGAACTGGTTAAAGACGAAGATTCCTATATCCGGTTTGTGTATACTCTTTTGTACGGCGATTCCCGGAAAGATTTTGTTTATCATATAGAAGAAGGAGCAGAAACGACCGGGGCGGTATCAGTCAAAACTGCCGGTTATGTGGTTCCCGGTATACGGCTTAGGAGAAAAAATGAATCAGGATCTTGAGGCCCTTACACAAATACAGGAATTGAGTGCCGATGATTTCGAACGCTTTAGAGCGGCAATCCGCATGCTCAGTTCCAAAACGTTCATCATCCGAGGTCTGGAAAAAGAACGGAAGTTGTATCACTTTACCATAAGAAATATAGCCCTTTTTGACGCATGGTTCTCCTGTATGGATGTTTCGCTGGTCCGGGACGAAAATACCGGGGTTATTGCTTTCCGCGGTTCAGGAAGCAATAGGCTGTTTTTCTCGCGGGAAGAAATTTGCGCAGTTCTGGTTCTGCGTATGCTTTATGAAGATAAAAAACTGGAAGTATCATTAACGGCTTTTCCGGTGGTTTCCATCGCCGATTTTCAGCAAAAGTACAATGCCATGACCGGGGAGGACATAAAAAAGACCACCCTCATCAATGTACTTCGCCGTCTTTCCTCCTGTAAACTTATTGCCCTGGAATCGCAGGATTATGCCGATCCTGAAGGGATCATCCAACTCTTGCCGAGTATACCTCTCAGCATAAACCGCGAGGCTCTGGATGAAGGAATAGCATTTCTTAATCAAAGCTCCCCGCTGGATGGTGAATTAACCGCAGAGACCGCGGATTCTGGAATGGATGCCGCGGGTTTTGGAATGGATGCCGCGGATTCTGGAATGGATGCCGCATCATGTTAACCCTGGAGCGGGTCCGGCTCGTCAACTGGCACAACTTTGAGGATACGGTTATGGAAATCGGGAACCGCTGCCTTTTGGCGGGGGATAACGGTTCCGGTAAATCTACCATAATAGATGCCATTCAGTATGTGCTGGCGGCAAACCTCCGGATGGCAAAGTTTAATTCCGCCGCAGAAGAACGCAAGGGCGGCGGCCGGGATCTAATGGGTTATGTGCGCTGCAAATTGGGCAGTGACATCACCGAATACCGCCGGGGCGATACGGTTGCCCATGTTATGCTGGAATGGCGCACACAAGACAGTAGTTTTAGCTGTGGAGTCTGTATTGAAGCCTGGAAGGATAATCACTATGCCGAACATTTTTGGGTTGGTTCCGGTGTTGCCATAGAAAAATTGCCGGTCTATTCGGAATCCAATGGCCGGCGTGATCACTTAATGTTCCGCCAGCTTAAGACAATTCTCGTAGAACAGAAGGCATATGTGTATGACACAAAATACTCGTATATACGGGATATAACCAACAGGCTGGGTGTATTCAAGCGGCAGTTTGACGTAAACCCCTACCTTGATTCTCTAACACGTTCTATCGGCTTTAAACCCCTGGAATCCATCGATCAATTTGTCTGCGATTATATTCTGGAAGAAAATCCCGTATCCATTCAGGACATGAAGCAAAACCTGGAAAACTATAAAGAGGCGGATCGTCAGGCAAAGGGAGCAATTGCAAAAATTGGCGCACTTAGAAAGATCTGTACCAAGGCCGCAGAATGGCAGAATTACGACGGCCTTATTCTTAAACAGGAATTCCTTAAGCTCAAAATTGAAAACGAGAACGAAAAACAAAACAAGGAAAATGCCATCCGGCAGATTACGGAAACAGAAAACAAGCTGGATTTTATTTACCGCGAAATTACTTCGCTTGATCAGAAACGGTTTGATCTGGAACAGGAATTGCGGGCCGCCGACATGAGCCTGGCCGCTAACGATGCTCACCGGCTTTACGAAGAAATAAACGGACGGATCAAACGGCTGGAACATGATCTTGCCGAAGAAGAACACCGGGCAGAGCGTTACCAGGAACTTAAGCTTCAGTGTGAAGCCCTGCTCTACCGCCCGTTGACGGAAAACTTTGACAGCGAAATTGAAATAATCGCCAACGAAGCAAAAAAGCATCAGGATGAAAAATACAGCGCCGGGCGGAAAAAAGAAGAGGCGGCAGAAATACTCCGGGATCTCCGTTCAGAGCTGGCGGATCTGGAACGTGGTATACTCCGTTATCCCGATGCTCCCCGGGAATTACGGACCGCTTTGGAAAAAGCAGGGATCAAAGCGTTTTTTCTGGCAGAGGCTGCAGAAATTACCGATCCGGCCTGGGTTGATGCGGTGGAAGGCTGGCTTAACACACGGCGTTTTGCTGTACTGGTAAATCCGGCGGAATTTCAGAAAGCTCTGGAAGTATACGATCGCCTTCCCCGTTCCGTGGCTGGAGCCTTTATACCCAATATTGAAAAAATGCGAAACAATCAGACAAAATCAGACCATGGGTCAGCCGGCCGCGAAGCTGCCGCCGGTCGCGAAGCTGCCGCCGGCCGCGAAGCCACCGCCGGGTCCCTGGCGGAACTTGTCAAGGCCGATGGTTATGCCCGGATATACATCAACTATATTCTGGGAAAGGTGATGCGTGCCGATCTTGCAAACCTTAAACAGTACGATTCGGCGGTTACCAAAGAATGTATGGCCTATACAAACCATACTGCATCGCGAATTAGGGAAGAAGTGTACCGCCGTCATTATCTGGGAAGGGCTGCCCTGGAAGAACGGCGAAAGTTCCTTACGGCAGAGGTGGAACGGCTTACCGTAGAGCTGGTAAAAACCGAACGGGAAGAACGGGAAGCCGCCGCCAAAGAAGATTGTTGCAGCCGGGTTCTCCGTTTTCTGCCCGACTTAAAGCATCTTTTCCCCGCTATAAAAACCTGTACGGTTCTTAAGGACGATTTGGATCTGGCAAAACAGGAACTTACCGCAGTGAATACCAAATCATTCAAGGAACTGGAAGACAAGCGAAGGCAGCTTGAAGAACAGATTGTGCTGCAAAAAGAAGACAACAACCGCCTACAAACAACCAAGGGCAGTCTAACCAACAAACTTGCCGGCTGCCGGGAAACTTTGGAACATTTTACCCGGTCGCTGGAAGAAAAAGAAGAAGCAGTAAAAAATTTTGGAAATGATCACCCTCTCTTGATTGGTGAATGTGAAGCCTATGCAAAAGAAAAACTTTCAGCCTCCAGCATTACCGAACTTACCAACACTTACGAATCAACCCTAAAGGGATTCAAGACCAGGACCGAATCACTCAAAAAAGAATATAAAATTCTGGTGACCGATTACGAACGGGAATTTCACTATCTTCTGGATGTGGAACCAACTGAAAACCACGAAGCGGAAACCCTTTTAAAAAAACTTGAAACATCGGAACTTCCCGAATACCGGGAAAAAATAGCCAGAGCATATCGGGATGCAGAAAAAGAATTCAAAGATCACTTTATTTCCCGGCTGAATGAACACATTGAAGAAGCCAGAGAAAGTTTTAATGAGATTAACGATATCCTCCGTACCTTGCATTTTGGGCGTGATCAGTATCGCTTTGTTCTGGATGAACTGAGCGAGCGGAAGGGGCAGATAGAGGTTATTCGTCAGGCTGCAAAAATACCCAGTATGGACGATGGTCTTTTTTCGCAGTTGGCCGATCCCGCAGAACGGAAAGCTGCCCAGGATCTATTTGATCACATCCTTAACGCTCCCCTGGATTCACAGGAACTGCGGGACATCTGCGATTACCGGACTTATTTTCACTATGATATAAAAATCCGCGAAACCGACACAGTTGACGAAAAGGGAAACATGGTTGAACTCTCGCTGTCCCGGGTACTCAAGGAAAAATCAGGCGGCGAATCTCAAACCCCCTACTATGTGGCAATCGCCGCAAGTTTTTATCGTTTTTACAAAGCCCGGCCCGAAACAACGGTACGGCTGGTAATCTTTGACGAAGCATTTAACCGCATGGATGATGAACGGATCGGCAAGATCCTTTCGTTTTACAATAACCTTAATTTGCAGATCATTACCTCGGTACCCCCGGAAAAAATAGAAGCTATCGGTCCCTATATGGACAGGATCAACGTAATAAGCCGTTTTGGAAGTGCCGTAAAAATCCGGGACTGTCATATTGATGATGTTGATTTGGGCAGCATTACAATGTCCGCCGAAACCGGGGCAGTATGAGCTTCTGGGAAAACAAGATACTTGGCGCTTTTATCTGCCACTACTTTGCTTCCGTTCCTAAAACGGGGGAAGAAAAGCGCAGTCATCTCCGTCTCCGGGGTGTTGAAGTTTTCCCCGATTTTGATGCTGCTCCACCTGATGAAAAAGAATCGTACCTCGAAGCCGCAGAGGCCCTTGAACTGAAGGGTTTTGTAAAAATCCGCTGGGAAAAACGGGGCAAAGGGGAACGGATTAAAACCCTAAGCTGCGATGATTTTGAACAGCTTTTTGCAGAAGCAGGAAAGACCTATCCACAGGCTGTGGCACAGACAATCCGGACAATGATTAGGGACAGAGCGGAAAAACTCCGGTCTGTTGCCGGATATGGGCCGCCGGACCCGGAAAAGGAAGTGATTGCTTTTCTGGATTACTTTTCCGATAACTTTGGTCCCCGCGAAACTGCCCAAGGCATGGATCAAAAAACAGTGGATGATTTTATCCGGCTGCTGGAAGTTTTCTTTGACCCCTCCCAACTGGAAAAGATAAGCACCCGGGCTTTGTCAATTTTGCTTTACCGGGATTCAAAGCGGCTGGAAGACATTCTGGGCCTCTTTAGCCTTACCATATCCCGGGCAAAAAGAAGGGATGTTCCCGTCCCTTCTCTTTCATTTCTTGAACGCTCCTATCCCGATACCATGATTTCGGGAAAAATTATGTTTGAATACAAAGATAACAAACCGCCGCTGATCAATGCCCCGGGCCTTATTTTGGGTCTTCCTCTGGAAAGTATCGGGGAAATGAAAAACATCAAAACCATAACAGGGCAAGGCGGGTCTGAGAGGTCGGTACTAACGATAGAAAACAAAGAAACCTTTTATGCCCTTGGCAGCCCCCAAAAATACGGGGAAAGCAAAAAACTTTCATGTTACGATTGCTTTCTCTATACCGGGGGTTACCCCAACCGGGCCGCTGCCGCCCTGGTCCGCTTACTTGCCGTTTCAGGTTTTTCTTTTTATCACGCCGGCGATCTTGATCCCGACGGCGTTTTGATTCTTCAAAATATTCTGGATATTGCGGAACGGCCCGTTAGACCAGTAATGATGAACGCTGCCGTATTCGACAGATATCTGCCTTGGGCCAGGTCTCTTAATAAAGGATCTCTTCGTCAGCTTGAAAAGATTCGTGAGGATACCAGGATCATTCCCGGCCTCGCTGCCCTGATAAGCCGGATAGAAGAAACAAGCTGCGGCGTAGAGCAGGAAATTATTGATTATCGGGCATAATCCCCTAAGCCCTCACCTGCCCCTGGCCGCTGATATGGTACTTTATCGTCGTTAAGGCCGCCAATCCCATGGGTCCCCGGGCGTGAAACTTTTGGGTGCTAATTCCCAGTTCCGCGCCAAAACCAAATTCGCCGCCGTCGGTAAAACGGGTTGATGCGTTAACATAGACGCAGGCGGCGTCTACCCGGCGGCAGAATTCTTCCGCTGCCTTTAGATCGGCTGTTATGATCGCCTCCGAATGGCGGGTACCGTAACGGTTAATATGCTCTACCGCTTCGTCAAGGGAATCAACGGTTTTTACCGCCAAAATGTAATCAAGGTATTCGGTTTCCCAGTCCTCTTCCACCGCATCTTTAAGAACCAGTCCCGCACAATCGCGGATCGCATTTTTGGAGGCTTCATCACAGCGCAGTTCCACCTTGCCCGCAAACCGGGAAGCTAGAACGGGCATAAGAAACGGCAGCGCCTTCCGATGAACCAGCAGGGTTTCCAGGGCATTACAGGCACCGGGTTTCTGGGACTTGGCGTTTTCAATAATATCCGCCGCCATGTTAATGTCGGCGCTTTCTTCCACATAGATATGGCAGTTTCCTTCCCCGGTTTCGATTACCGGAACCCGGGCATTTTCCACCACCCGGCGGATAAGGTCATGACCGCCCCGGGGCAGTACCACATCAATGTACCCCCGGGCGGCAAGAATCTCGTCCACCTCGCCGCGGTCCCCCGAAGCGGCCAATGCTGCAGCGTCCCCAACTCCGCCGGCGGCGGCCAAACCCGCCTTAAAGGCGGCGCTTAGGGCCCGGTTCGACTCCAGCGCGGCGGAAGACCCGCGGAGCAAAATCCCGCAGCCCGCCTTGTAGGCCAGGGCCGCCGCATCGGCGGTAACATTGGGCCGGGATTCATAAATAATCGCCGCTACCCCCAGCGGCACGGTAATTTCCTTGATTAGTAACCCAGTGGGGGTCTGCCACTCCGAACGGATCCGTCCAAGGGGATCCTCCAGTTTGATAACCGATTGGATCCCGGCAACGATCGAGTCGATACGTTTGTCATTAAGCAGCAGCCTGTCCAGGAGCGCTTCCTTCATACCACCCTGCCGGGCCCGTTCCAGGTCGGCGGCATTGGCGCTTAAAATTGCCCTGCGGCCTTTGTCTATGGCCGCCGCGGCTCCCTCCAGGGCCGTATCCCGCTGGATACAACTTTGCAGAGCAAGAATTTCCTGCGCTTTTTTTAGCATTTTAAAAAGTGGAAGCAATACCTGGCTCATGTATCCATTATACCCTATTTTTACCATATTTCTAGTTGACAAAAAACCACCTTTATGGTAGAATTGGCTAACTTTTAACAACGGTAAGGGGCCCATTATGTGGACGTGGATTGTATATATAATCCTCCCTCTTGCCGGGTTGACCTTTGGCTGGACTATAAGATGGCTATACGCCAGATTCCAACTGACAGCGTCGGAGCAGCGTGCCGAACGTATAAAACAGGATGCGATAAAAGAAGCTGAAGCTAAAAAGAAGGAGATACTTCTTGAAGCAAAAGAACAGGTTATCCGCGAACGGAACCAGCAAGAGAGGGAGACTCGGGAACGCAGGGCAGAGTTGCAGCGATACGAACGCCGTGTCGTGCAGAAAGAAGAGACCATAGAGAAAAAGACCACTCAGATCGAGAAAATTGAGCAGCAGTATGCCGATAAAACCCGGCAGCTTTCTGACCGGGAAGCGGAGTTAGACAAGGAAGAAGAACGGTACCGTAAGGAACTGGAACGGATTTCCGGTCTTACCGTGGACGAGGCCAAGGCCTTAATCATTGCGGATCTGGAAAACGATGCCAAGCACGATGCCCAGGCCCTGGTCAACAAGATCGAACAGGAAGCCAACCTCACGGCAGAAAAAAAGGCCAAGGATATTCTGGTAAGCTCTATCCAGCGGCTTGCTACGGAAGTAACCGGGGACGTAACGGTCGCCACGGTTACCCTGCCAAATGACGAGATGAAGGGCCGTATTATCGGCCGGGAAGGCCGGAACATCCGGACCCTGGAAACCCTTACGGGGGTGGACATCATCATTGACGATACCCCGGAGGCGGTCGTTATTTCCTGCTTTGACCCGGTACGGCGCGAAATTGCCAGGGTCAGCCTGGAACGCCTCATCGTGGACGGCCGTATCCATCCTGCCCGCATTGAGGAAGTGGTTTCCAAGGTAAGCAAGGATATTTCCCAAAAAATCTTTGAAGAAGGCGAAAAGGTGCTCTTTGATGTGGGTATCCATAACATCAGCCAGGATGCCATCCGTGCCCTGGGGCGGCTTCACTTCCGTACCAGTTACGGCCAGAATGTGTTGTCCCATTCCAGGGAAGTGGCGATCATTGCCGGAGTGCTGGCGGCGGAACTTGGGGTAAACCGGGACCTTGCCAAGCGGGCGGCCCTGCTCCACGACATCGGCAAAGGGGCCGAATCCGATTCGGACCTGAACCATGCGGAAATTGGCATGGACATGGCCCGCAAGATGGGGGAAGATCCCCGGATTATCAATGCCGTGGGAAGCCACCATAACGACATAGAGCCGTCCTGTATCGAGTCGGTGCTGGTGCAGATTGCCGATGCAATCAGTGCGGCCCGGCCCGGCGCCCGGAAAGAAACGCTGGACAACTACATTAAACGGCTGGAAAATCTGGAAGGAATCGCCACGGGCTTTAACGGCGTGGACAAGGCATTTGCCATTCAGGCGGGCCGGGAACTAAGGATCATTGTTAATAATGAAACGGTTAACGACGACCAGTCCAGGTATCTGGCCAGGGATATAGCCAAAAAGATCGAAACAGATCTGCGCTATCCCGGCCGGATCAAGGTAACGATTATCCGGGAAACAAGGATTACCGAATACGCCCGATAAAACGTCTGGTACGGCTCTTATGGCGAATATACATCTGCGGGTCCTGATGATAGGCGATGTGGTGGGCGAGCCGGGGCTGACCGTTCTGGAACAGCGGCTTCCCGCCATCAAGAGCCGGCATCAGGCGGATCTTACCGTGGTAAACGGAGAAAACGCCGCCGGGGGTTTCGGCCTTACGGCAGAAACCCTGGACCGCATCCTGGCCGCCGGTGCAGACGTGGTCACCTCCGGCAACCACGTCTGGGAAAAGCGGGATTTCTGGCCCATACTGGAAGGGACCGCTGAGGGCGGCCTTCCGGTACTGCGGCCGGCAAATTATCCGTTTGGTTTGACTTTCCGGTCAAACCAAACAGGCCCGGAAAAACAGCTGCCTGCCATCCCCGGCACGGGAAAACTCCGGCTGGAGAAAAACGGTCTCCCCATCCTGGTAATAAACCTCCAGGGCCGGGAACGGATGACCGCCATCGACTGTCCCTTCCGCTGTTTTGACCGCATTTTTGAAGAAGAGTCCGCCGAACTTTGGAACGGATGCCCCCCGTATATCATCGTAGATTTTCATGCTGAATCGACGGAAGAAAAAGAAGCCCTGGCTTACTACCTGGACGGCCGGGCAAGTATTGTTGCCGGAACCCACACCCATGTACCCACCGCCGATGAGCGGATTCTTCCCAAAGGAACAGCGTACATTACCGATCTGGGAATGACCGGGGCGGTGAACGGTGTTATCGGCATGGATACGCAAATCTGCCTGGATAGGGCCAGGACCCAGGTTCAGTACCGCATGGAATGTGCTCAGGGTGATCCGGACAATGAAGGACCAGACGGAAAAGCAGGTTTGGCTGTGGAAGGAATTATCGCAGAGCTGGACGGCCAGGGCAGGGCCGTCCGTATTGAACGGATACTTGCCTAATCTTCGTAAAGAATTATCTGGTTCCTGCCCGATTCTTTTGCCTTGTAAAGGCCCTTGTCTGCCTTATCAATAAGGCTTTCCATGGTGCAATCCGGGAAGGATGCAGCCAGACCGATACTTGCCGTACAAACAATTTTAATGCAGTTGTGTACACAGGGAGTTGCGGCAATAGATTCCCGGAGCCGTTCCGCCAGGTGCAGTACATCAGCCTTGGTTGTTTCGGAAACAAGAACAACAAATTCTTCCCCGCCATAACGGGCCAAAAGGTCGTAGGAACGGAGGGTATTTTTCATTACGATGGCGGCATTTTTTAAGACCTCGTCTCCTGCCAGATGTCCGTAGGTATCGTTTACCTTTTTGAAAAAATCCAGGTCCAGGATCATCGTATAACAGGGGGTGTTAAAACGTTTGGACTTTTCCAGCACATTCTGGGACAGCTCCATAAAATGACGGCGGTTGTAAAGCCCCGTTAAGGCATCGGTATAGGCAAATTTTTCCAGCACTTCGGCTTTGATGGTGGTGGTGTTGATCTTGTCCACCGCCAGGTAGAGATTTTTGTTTAAATCGTAGCGGATAAGCGAATTGGCCAGAAGCAGACTTACGGAACCCAAAATTGAATCTTCATCGGTGTCAAAAGCCCGTTCTTCGATCCGCTCATACCCAACAAAACCCCACAAAAAATCTTTAAGAAAAATGGGTGCATAGAGAACCGCGCCAATTCCCCGGGGAATCATGGCCTGAATTTCGCCGGGGGTATCCTTAACCAGTTTGTTGTAGTTTTTTCCTTCGTCTAACACTTCTTCCAGACCGGGCCAGGAATTAAGGGGCATATCCATGGTAAATTCTTCGCCCAGCGTTGCTTCTACTGCCTCGGTCCATTCATGGGTTTCTGTACAGCAGGAAGTTCCATCTACCATGTGATTTTTGTAAATGTATACCCTTGCCAGTCCCACGGTACGCCCTATAATTTCCAGACAGGACTGGAAGTATTCTTCAAATATTGAATCATCCGCATTAAGCAGTGTTTCGGTAACTTCAAACATACACTGGTAGAGTTCATCTTTCCGGGAAAGTTCCCTGGTAATATCGTTAATCCGGGCATTAAGAAACTCCAGGGCTTTACCTTCTACAAGCTGACTGGTACCAAGTACAACCGGTTTCCCCTGGTTAAGGTAACTTTTCCCCATAAGCCGAATCCAGTTGTACTGTTTGTTCTTTTTATCCATTATCCGGCATTCTATATTGCCAATGGTACCGGGAACCTCCATCACCCTGGTCAGGGCGTTTTCCAATTCCTTCCGGTCTCCTTCATGTACCAGTTTTAGCAGTTCTTTAAGGGTTAAGCGTTTGGCCTCATCAAGACCCATGATCTTCCCGGCCTTTTCATCCAGGCTGATAGTATCGGTAAGTTCCCACAGACCCAGCTCGTTATCATTGATCACATCCAAGAGAGCAAGTATACGCGAAGAAAAAAGTTTATCGCAGTGCTCCACAGTAACCCCCAAACCTCAAAGCATATTCCGGCTTACCGGACTTCCAATCCAGATGCCCTCACCAAGATAATCAATACGCTTTCCATCAATCAGGATTTGCACATCCTTGACATTGTTAAATTCCGTAGCGGTCAAAATTATCTGCCGCCGTTGACCTGCATAACCCTCTACTCCATAGGTGTTAAAAAGAAAATCTTCGCTAAAACTGACATAGGCGGTACTGCCCCGGACAACAGCATTAAGTATCTTTACATTCTTTGGAATCAGGGAAATAAACCCCTGTTTTTCCTCTTCCGTAGAAGGCCCCCTCATAAGCGATTCCATAACATCCTGTAAAGGACGATCACTGGCTGGGAGGTCCCGTTTTACTTTGGTCCACAGGATTGTTCCGGTATTGTCTACCTTCATAAGGTAGACAAGCCGTTCCACCGTTTTTGTTTGATTCGGCGTAACCTGGCCGGACCCTTCACCAGCGCCGGCATTGGTGCCGTCACTGGTAACGCCACTTCCCGCACCGGGGTCTTCCGTGCTGCTGTTAGATGCCGTTTTCCCGGTACCCGTTAACTGTTGGATACGCTCGTTCAGGTCACCTGCCTGTTCCGGTTCGTCCCCGCCGGGACTGCCAATGGACAAGCGATCCAATACCTGGGTTCCCCGGAGAGTACCTTTGATACTTTCCAGGTTCAGCATAAAGAGCAGCGTTACCCCAATAAAAAATGCCAGCCAGAAAAGGAGCCACCCTCCCCCTGCCTTTTTTCCAGCCATTTTACCATACTACCCCCGCTCCAGGTATCTCGTCAATGACCTAATTTCTCTATACACTAAAAAAGTCATGCTTAGGGGTCTCGTACGGCGGCTGGACAGTACAGGCAGGTATTTTACCTTTTTGGGGGAACTTGGACGAAGCGCCATCCGGCCTCCATTCAGGTGGGGGCGGGTCTTTTCTGAAATAGAACAGCTTGGCATTAACTCGGTAGTGATTATCCTGCTTTCCGGCGCCGCCATAGGTATGATCTTTGCCCTCCAGCTGGTGGAAATACTCCAGCTCTTTGGCGCAGAAATAGGCGCCGGGGCGGTAACTGCCCTGGCCCTGTCCCGGGAAATGGCCCCCATGATTACCACCCTAATGCTGATTGGCAAAAACGGTTCGGCCATGGCGGCGGAACTTGGAACCATGAAGGTAACCGAACAGATCGATGCCATGGAGACCATGTCGGTCAGCGTTGTTCAATACCTGGTTCTGCCCAAGGTGCTGGCATCGCTTCTGGTTTTTCCCACCCTCACGCTTTTGGCTAATGTAATTGGCGTCCTGGGGGCCTATGGCATTTCGGTATACCTCTATGCCATCGATTCTGCCAGTTACCTGGATTATATGTTCGAGGTACTCATTCCCATGGACATTATCAGCGGACTTATAAAAGCCCTGATAATGGGTTTTATTACCGCCACCATCTGCTGTTTCTGCGGACTTAATACCACCCAGGGAGCCAAGGGAGTGGGAAGCAGCGCCAACAAGGCAGTGGTGGTTTCTTCCGTATCAATTCTGGTGGCGGATTATATTCTGGCAACGCTGATGATGAGGCTCTTTTGATGAAAAAAGACGCAGCATCCATTCCAATCCCCGCAGCACCCATTCCAGTCCCTGCGGCACCCATTCCAGTCCCCGCCACTATTATCCGTACAGAAAATCTGTCCATAACTTTGGGGGAAAACCAGGTAATCCAGGATGTATCCCTTTCCATTCCGGAAAAATCGATATTTGCCATCATTGGCCAGAGCGGGACGGGGAAAAGTGTTTTGGTCAAAACAATAATTGGGATGATCCCGCCCAACTCGGGCCGCATTTGGTTTAGAGATACGGAACTAACTGCCCTTTCCCCCCAGAGGATGAACCGGATACGGCAAAGCTTTGGTTATGCCTTTCAAAACGCCGCACTTTTTGATTCCATGACGGTGGCAGAAAATCTGGCCTTTCCTTTGGAGGAAGTACTGGGCCTTAAAAACAGTAAAGAAATACAAAACCGGGTCAGGGAGCTTCTTGAATGGATCGGACTTCCCGGTATAGAATCAATGCAGCCCGATGAATTATCCGGCGGTATGCGGAAACGTGTCGGCGTAGCAAGAGCACTGGCCGCCAATCCCCAGGTGCTTTTTTTTGACGAACCCACCACGGGCTTAGATCCGGTTTTGTCGGAGACGATCAACAACATGGTAGTGCGGGTTAACAGGGAACTGGGCATAACCTGTGTGGTGATCACCCATGATATACCGGCGGCATTCCGCATAGCGGATTATATAGCTTTTCTGGACCAGGGTTATATTATTGCCGGCGGAAAACCGGCAGATATAGCCCTGTCGGAACATCCTCTGGTAAAGGACTTTTTACGAATATCTTTTAATAAGCTGGGATCATGAAAACATCGCGGTATATAAAAATAGGCCTCTTTTTTATCCTGCTGGGCGGTGCGGGAATTTCGTATATGGTTATGGCAGCCAATGGTTTTTCTACCTTTAATACCAGACTTTACGAAGTAACCATGCACGATGCCACAGGACTTTCTACCCGTTCCCGGGTATATATGGCGGGAGTTCCCATAGGAAAAGTAGACAGTATAACCCTGGAGGGAAATTCCGCCCGGCTTACCCTGGCCATCCTAAAGGACGTGGAAATCCGGGAGAATGCCCGCCTGGCCCGCCGGGCTTCTTCCATATTGGGTACTTCCATGTTAACCCTGGAACCAGGCACGTCCCTTACGCCGATTATTCCGCCGGGGGGCAAAATCAGTTCGGGCAGGGAAGGCACGGACATGATGGACATGGCCGCCCAGCTTGGCCAGGATGTATCCGGCATACTGCGGGAATTTCAGCAAAACCACATGGCCCTTCTGGCAACTTCGCTGGAAACCTTTAATGCCATTAGCTCAAAAATAAATGCCCGTACCGATGAAGAACTGGACCGTGTTTCCCGCATTCTGGAATCTGCCGCCCTTATAACAGAACGAACCGAATGGCTCCTGGCCGCCAGGGAAGAGGACATAAGTGTTTCCATACTGGAAGTACGGATGGCCCTGGAAAATATCCGCAAAGCCTCGGACGAAATTGCCGGCGGCAGGGGAACCATAGGCCAGGTGATTTATGATGACAGGCTTTACAATTCGCTCCTTTCCACGGTGGAAGAAACGGAAAAAGCGGTGGTAAAACTACAGTCGGTATTGGACGGCGCAGGAAGTTTTATTAACCGCGCCAACAGCGTGGGCATTCTGGTAGATTCCCGGGCCAACTATGGTTTTAACAGCAGGAATGTCCGGGCAGGGGCCTCGCTCCGGCTGGAACCCGCATCGGGAGACCGCTGGTACCGTGTCGGGGTAAACGGCGCCCCCGAAGGGGTTAGCATTAGAACCGTCACTACCACATCGGGAACCGTTACCAGTTACGAAGATAAAACTGAAACCAGGTACAGCTTTTCGGTGGATGCCGAATTGGCCCGCCGCTTTGGCATTGTCACCGTCCGCGGGGGGCTCCTGGAAAGTACCGCCGGTTTTGGGGTGGATATCCAGCCCCTGCGGCAAATTGCCCTTTCCGGGGAGCTGTTTAATTTCCGCAATGGTTACTACCCCAATCTGCGGGGATCCGTTACGGTTTACCCCTTCTTTGATCCCGATGCGGATAATCCCCTTAGCTGGATCTATTTGAATGCGGGGATCTACGATGCCCTAAATAAAAACAGGGATTTTTTCCTGGGCGGCGGGGTCCGCTTTAGCGACCGGGATGTAAAAAGCCTTGTGGGCCTGGCCGCCACTGCCGTTACGCAGTAGCTTTTAGGGCGGGCAAAAAAACAGGACAAAAAAAACGGCCTTGACTTGTGTCAAGGCCGTTTTCTAAAAAAGCAGCTTAGTAAGCCGACTTGGGATTATAGAACTGCCGGACATTGTTTTTGTCAACAACACCGGAAGGAATAACCACCTGGGTGTATCTGGTAGCGGTGTGGAAACCATCGCTCTTAAAGCCCCGGGCTACGTCCGCGGCATAATTGATGCCGTCACGGATCATGGTGGGGTTGTAGAGGGTGGTGGCGCGAACCAGGGGGTTCCCGTCCATGATCATCTTGTATACAACCTTGGAACCGGCGCCGCCCAGAACGATCTTAATATCGGTCCGGCCCGATTCTTTAATGGCCTGCATAACACCGGTAATAACATCGTCATCCTGGCAGAATACCGCATCGATCTTGGGATACCGCTGGAGGAAGGTTTCCATAATCCGCAGTCCGTCCTGAACCGACCAGTTGGCAAATTCATACCTGTTGCCGCCCAAGAGGTTCCGCAGGGAACGTTCTTTGTTCATTTCTGCAAAAAACGCATTCATCCGTTCGGTGTCAATAACTACCGGCATACCACCCATGGCTACATAATTGGTAAGCCCTTCCGCTTTCATGGTGGCGGCAAGCCATTGTCCGGAATACCGGCCCAGACCAGGATTGTCCCCGGCCAGGTCTACATAACCAAAGGATTTATCGTCAAGACCGCGGTCTACAACGATACATTTAATACCTTGGGAATGAAGCCGTTTTACCGGAGCAGTAAGCGGGCCCGATTCATGGGGAAGGATTACCAGAATATTCATGCCCCAGGCACGAAGATTTTCTACATCGCTGACCTGTTGGGTTGCATTGGCAGAGTGAACTACCCGGAACTGAACGGTATTACCAACAGTTTTCTTAAGTTCCTTGACTGTTTCATCGGCCCACCAGCCAATACCGCCGGTCCAGCCGTGATCCGCAGTGGGTACTGCGATACCAATCTTGATGGGTTGTGCCCTTTGACCAAATGCCAAACCGCACACCATGAGTGCAATGAAAAGAACCACAAACAGTTTTTTCATTCTTTCGCCTCCGTTACTTAGTATTCTTGTATTGCAGCAATACAGCCGCAATTATTACCACACCTCTGGCTGCCTGCTGGAGGAACGACGATACACCCCCCAGAACAAGCATATTGTTGATCATGCCCAGCATGATGGCCCCCAAAAGGGTACCCACCACAGAGCCTTTACCGCCGCTCATGGCAGTTCCGCCAATTACCACCGCCGCAATAGCTTCCAGTTCGTAACCGTTACCATCCCCGGAGGAGTGGATACAGTTAATCCGGCTGGACCAAAGCAGTGCCGATACCGCCACGGTAAAACCAGTAATGATATAGGGAACCAGTTTTATCAAGTTAATGTTGATTGCCGAATACCGGGCTACCTGTTCGTTGGCCCCCACGGCGCAGACATAACGGCCAAAACGGGTATTGTTCAACAATAGATGGAGCACCACCGTTAAAACCCCAAATACCAAAACCGGCAGGGGAATAAAGAAAAATTCCGCCGGTCCAAAGAGGGGATAGACCTCGCTTTCGGACATAATATTGGCGGCCCCGGAAAAGTACTGTATCAGGGAACGGAAAATAGCCATGGTACCCAGGGTGGCAATAAAAGGCGCTATTCTTCCCTTGGTTACCATAAAACCGTTTACAAACCCGCAAATACAGCCAAAGACCAGGCAGAACAGTACCGCAATAATCGTGCCCCCCACCGAATCTGAGGGAAACAGATTTAAGAGGAAAATTGTAATGCCCCCCGTAAAGGCCATCATGGAACCCACGGAAAGATCGATACCCCCGGAGATAATAATCAGCGTCATGCCAAGGCCGATTACCCCGGTATACGAAGCCTGTTTGACAATGTTAGACAGGTTGCCCCAGGTAAGAAAGCTGGGCCAGCCATACCAGTCCTGGCCTGCCCAGGAAACAAAAATTGCCAGGACAAAGAGCAATATAAATCCCAGCCCGGTAGAATGTTCGCTCCATTTGAACCGGCTAAAACGAAAACCGGAAAGTGTTTGACTACTCATTAGTTTGACCCCTTAATGCCTGTAGCATGAAACATAATTTCTTCTTTGTTAATATGATCCCCTTCAAGGCAGCCGGCCACCGTTCCTTCCCGCATTACATAGACCCTGCTGCAAAGACCGATAAGCTCTTCCATTTCCGAGGAAATAACCATACAGGAAATACCGCTTTCCGCCAGTTGATGGATAAACTCATAAATTTCCTGTTTAGCACTAACATCAATACCCCGGGTTGGTTCGTCCAGGATAAGGATCTCCGGCTTGGTATCCAGCCAGCGGGAAAGGTATACCTTTTGCTGGTTGCCGCCGGAAAGAAAACGCAGATGCATTCTTGGAGAAGCGGCGGCAATCTTAAAGGATTTAACATAATTGGCGGTCTTGGCAAATTCCGCCTTTTTGTCGATAAAGCCCTGTTTAAGATAATCTTTAAGGGAAATAAGGGTAATGTTCTGGGGCAGGTTAAAACCCTGGACAATACCCTTACCCTGCCGGTCTTCACTCAAGTAGGCAATTTTGTGTTTTACTGCATCGGCGGGGGTTTTTATCTGGACAGTTTTTCCTTCCAGTTTAATGGTTCCTTCCGCAGCCCGGAGTCCCATAACCGCCTCTGCCAGTTCTGTCCTGCCGGAACCAACCAGCCCTGCAAAACCCAGCACTTCTCCTTTTCGCAGGGAAAACGAAATATCCCGCAGCAATCCTTTAATGTTAAGCTTGTCCACCTCCAGCACCGCTGTATCTGCGGTGCGAAGAAGTTTGGGCGGAAAGAGCTGCTGGAAGTTTGCACGGCCTACCATTTTGCGGGCTATGTCTTCTTCGTTTACCGCAGTAACTTCGTCCACACTGATTAATTTGCCGTCCCGCAGGACCGTAACCCTGTCGCAGATTGTCTTAATCTCGTTAAGTTTGTGGGAAACAAAGATGATCGTTACCCCCTGCGCTTTAAGATCCTTCATAATGTTAAAGAGGGTTTCCACCTCGCGGTTTGTAAGGGTGGTGGTAGGTTCATCCATAATAAGAAGCCGGGCGTTAAGCATCAGCGCCTTGGAAATTTCCACCATCTGTTTTTCCGCCACACTCAAATCGCTTATAAGCTGGTTTACCTTTACCGGCATCTTAAGTTCCAGAAGCTGTTTTTCCGAACGTTCCCGCATCTTCTGTTTGTCCAAAAGCCCAAAAGATTGTTTAATTTCGTTTCCCAGGAAAATGTTTTCAAACACCGTTAGGCTGTTGATAAGATTAAATTCCTGGGGGACCATGCCGACTCCCAGAGACTTGGCGATGATATAATCGGGAATGGAAACCGCTTTGCCGTCCAGCACCAGATTACCCAGAGAAGGCTGGTAAATGCCGCTGATAATCTTGATCAACGTGGACTTACCGGCGCCGTTTTCGCCGATAAGCCCCATGATCTCTCCCTTGCGTATATCAAAGCTGATATCGTCCAGCACCTTCACTCCGGAAAAATTCTTGGAGATATGCTGTATAGAAAGAATGGTCCCGCTCATAACTAGTCCGACTTAAGGGCATCGTCAAAGGCAATATTGGACGGCGCAAAATCCACTTTGCGGACAAACGCTGCTGCTTCTTTGGCGCCGAATTCCCGTTCCATGCCCGAATCTTCCCATTCCACCGAAAGGGGTCCCTGGTAATTCATTACATTCAGTTCCCGGATTATGTCCTCGAAGTTGACATTGCCGTGTCCCAGGGAACGGAAGTTCCAGCCCCGGCGGGTATCGCCAAAGGTAATGTGGGAACCAAGGATTCCCGCTTTACCGTCCAGGGTAACTGCCGCATCCTTCATGTGGACATGGTAAATTTGTTTGGCATAATCCCGAAGGAAGATATGGGGAGTTACACCCTGCCAGATAAGATGTGACGGGTCAAAGTTAAATCCCAATGCGGGGCGGCATTTGAATTCTTCCAGAAGCCGCCCGGCGGTATAGTAGTCAAAGGCAATTTCGGTTGGATGTACTTCCAGGGCAAACTTTATTCCGTTTTTGTCGAACTCGTCAAAAATCGGCGTCCAAAGCTGGACGATTTTTTTAAAGGCATCGTCCACCATTTTGTCGCTGGTCTGGGGGAAGGAATACCAATAGGCCCAGATAGGACTGCCCATAAAACCGGTAACCACTTTTACCCCCAGGTTTTTGGCGGCGGCAGGGGCATACTTCATATATTCAATGGCCCACTCGCGGATCTTGTCGGGCTGGCCCGCCAAAGCCGACGGGGCAAAACCATCCAGCCGGGGGTCCCAGTTATCGCCCACACACTGACCAACCAGGTGGGTACCAATGGCCCAGGTTTTAAGGCCGTTTTTTGCCAGGATGTCCAGCCGCCCTTTGGCATAGGCCGGGTCGGTGGCGGCTTTTTTAAGATCCAGGTGGTCGCCCCAACAGGCAATTTCCAGGCCGTCGTAACCAAAGGACTTTGCCTTGGCGCAAATTGTTTCAAAGGGCAGGTCCGCCCACTGTCCGGTAAATAACGTAACTGGTCGTGACATTTGTTACTCCTCCTAAGATTTTAAAAGTTTACCCAGACTGCTCCCTTCTGGGAACTTTCCACACATTTACCAATAAACTTAACGCCGTCCAATCCGTTTTCCGCATTGGGGAAATCCAAATCGTCTTCCGTTAAGGACTGTCCTGCTTTTTGTTTAATAAGGGCGCCGATATAGGTCTTATAGATGTTTGCCATGGCTTCAAAGTACCCTTCGGGATGTCCCGAGGGGATACGGGAAAGGGACTGGGCCCGGGGATAAAAGCCGTCCCGGCCCCGGGAAAGTACCGCCCGGGGTTTTCCCAACAGGGACACCTTAAGGTAGTTGGGGTCTTCAACCCGCCACTCAATACCGCCCTTGGTTCCAAAAACCCGGAACTGGAGGCCGTTGTCATAACCCATGGCTACCTGGCTGGACCAGTACACACCCTTGGCGCCGGCCTTGGCCGTATTTCCCGGGGCATACTCCAGCATGATAGTGGCATTGTCATCCAAAACCCGGCCAGGGCCGATTTTATCAAGCCGGGCGCAGAGCGATTTGATTTTAAGCCCTGTTACATAGGAAATCATATTTTCGATATGGGAACCGATATCCCCCACACAGTTGGATTTACCCGCCAGTTTGGGGTCCGTGCGCCATTCCGCCTGTTTGCTCCCTTCTTTTTCCTGGGGAGTGATAAGCCAATCCTGGGGATATTCGCCGGTTACATAAATAATGTCGCCAATTTCGCCCTTGCGGATCATCTCTCGTGCGTGTTTTACCGCCGGAAAGCCCGTATAGGTATAGGTTACCCCAAAGAGCAGCTTATTTTTCTTTGCCAGATCCGCCAGCTCTTGAGCTTCGGCTTCTTCAAAACAGAGGGGTTTATCGCACACTACATTAATTCCCTTGTTCAGAAAGGCTTTTGCCGCCGGATAATGGCTGATATTGGGGGTAACGATGACAACAAAGTCGATTTTATCTGCCCGTTTGGCTTCTGCCTCGGCCATTTCTTCAAAGGTTTTATAGAGCCGGTCCCCGGCGATACCCAGGGCCTTACCTGTAGCAAGGGTATTATCGTAGGAACGGGAAAAACAGCCCGCCCTTATATCCGCCATGCCATCCAGAGCGATAGATTTACGGTGAACATCCCCTATAAATGCTCCCGCACCGCCGCCCACCATACCATAAGTCAGTTTTCCGCCAATACCGGAATCCGCACTGCCTTCAATCATTGCAACCCCCTTTTAATGGCCACCTAGCCTTAAAAAAACTGTATGTTGGTATGACCATCATATTTCAAAACCAAAAAACCGTCAATCTAGTTACACAAAATAGTTTTTTATATTGCATTGTAAAACAGGTCTTTAGAAAAAGCAAGTTTTTTTTTACAATACTAAAGAGGTGAAAAATATAAGCGAGCTCTATGGATCCTGTTTTCTTTGTCCCCGCCGCTGCGGAGTTAGACGCCTTAGCGGGACAAGCCCTGGGCTTTTAAGGAAAGCCCAGGGCTATTGCGGCGAAAGCGCCCAACTGCGGCTGGCCTGCGCTTCCATCCACCGGGGGGAAGAGCCGCCTCTTACCAGCGGGCCGGTCAGCGGCCCGGATTCGGGGGCTGCCGGGAGCGGTTCCGGCACTATCTTTGTCAGCGGCTGTAACCTGGGTTGTGTGTTTTGTCAAAACCGGCAAATCTCTTTTCTGGCCAGCCCCAGCCAGAAAAGACAGGCAGAAGGTACTTTGGGACGGGTGGTAGAAACGGCGGAATTTGCCAGGATTTGTCTAACCCTGGCGGAAAAGGGGGCGGTCAATATCAACATTGTTACCGGCAGCCACGCTGTCCCGGCCATTGTAGAAGGAATTACTGCAGCCAGGGCGGCGGGGCTGGCCATCCCGGTACTGTGGAATTCATCGGCCTATGAATTGCCGGAAACACTGGAATTGCTGGCGGATACGGTGGATGTGTACCTGCCGGACTTAAAAACCCTGGACAGCGGAATTGCAGGCAGGTACTTTAACGCCCCGGACTATCCGGAAATTGCCGCAGCGGCAATCCGCAAAATGCTGGCACTGCGGCCGCGGGGTCTGGAATGGATGCCGCGGGGTCTGAAACAAGATCCGGCCCGGCCGGCGGGTTTTGGCGCAGATACCCCGGCGGCCCTGGTTTCCGGGGTGATGGTCCGCCACCTGGTTTTGCCGGGACACCTGGAAGCAAGCCGGAGGGTGCTGCGCTGGTTTGCGGATCATTGTGCCGGCCAGGCGCTGCTTTCCCTGATGTTTCAGTATACCCCCACAGGGCCGGAAACAGCTGAATCTTCGCCGGATCGTTACCTTACCAAGGAAGAATACGACACTATACTGGAATGGCTTAGTGAATTGGGCATTGAAGACGGCTACTGCCAGGAATTGGTTCCCGGTGCGGACTGGCTGCCGGATTTCCGGCGGGCCAATCCCTTTCCTGTGGGTATGGCCCTTCCGGTATGGCACTGGCGGGAAGGATTTCTTTAAAATTTCCTCCAAGGCTGTACTAAAACAGGCCTTGGCTATTTTTTCCATTTCCTGTTATATTTGAGCTGGTTCCAAAATCGGTTATTTTGTCACCAGCTCTTGCAGTTTTTCAGGCAGAGCCTTACAAAACTGCATATTTTATAGGTGGCAGTTCCAAAATCTGACATTTTGGAACTGGCTCATTTAGATAAAACGTTCAAATGCTGTTATAGGTTTAAAGAATGGCCAAACAAAAAGCGGTATATGCCCCCGGCGAACTTTCCAAAACACGGGACAGACTGGGAATCGGAAATCTTGACATGGACGAAGCCAAACGCATGACTCAGATTCTGGGCGGCGAAGTAGGTTATGAACGTTCCGATGATCAGGAAGCGTCCCTGCACAAACCCAAGCGGGTACGGCATGAAACCGTAGAGGTAAACATCGGCGGCAGGCCCAGGCGGCGGGTAGAGACCGCCGATGCCGACGGCATTAGCAGTGCAGAAATACGGGACTATATCAAAAAAAAGTCCAAAGCAAAAAGAGACGGCCCCGAGGACGATCCGGCGGTTCCGGTAAAAGCAAGTTACTGGGAACGGGTTAAAATGGACAAATACTGCGGCCAGCTGGAATTTGAAATAAAAAATTCCGCACAGGTCCTTATATCCATGCTGTCAATCCTTAATGAACCTGCGGACTATGTAAGCCCCGCCTTTGTTAACCGGCGGATGAACGACTACTATAAACGCATTGAACTGCTTGTAACCTCGGTCCGGACCCTGCTTCCCCGGAACAACCTTAAGCGCAACGAACGGCTCAAAAAAGCTTCTCCCTTTACCTTTGCCATTCTGGATACCATCCGTTACTGGAACATCGACCAGATTTCCGGCATCCTTACCCGGATTCAATCCCATCCCCGAAGCGCCAAAACAACGGATTTTACGGAAATTCTCCGGGAGATCTACAAACCCCTCTATATACTGGACCAGCTGGAACCGGAAACCCATATTAAAGATGCGTTTAAACTGCTCTACAAAGTGCTCTACCTGGAAAACCCCACAGAAGCAAAAAACAAGTACCAGGAACTGATCCGCAATGCGCTGCTCTCCTACGGAACTATCCGGCGGGATGTGCGGTACCAGTTGTATCCCCTTTTAATGAAGTTCCTTTCCCATTGTTGGCTGCCCTACGAGGTTTTTTTCCAGGAACGAAAAAACCGTGTTAAGGATTTTCTCCATGTAAGCGAGCGAAACCAGATAAGCCCCCAGATGGAAAATGCCGCCACCGCCGAAGAAGCGGAAGAAATTGCCGAAGAAACAGAAAAAGCCAAAGTGGCGGCGGAACATCCTGAAACCAAGGAAGTCTTTGACGAAAGCGCCATGAGCGAACCCTTAACCGAAGAAGAACGGGTAAAAAGACAGGTTCAGGAATCGGAAAGTAAAGCCCTGGAACGGGGACTTTCGGCGCTGGAAACCCTCTTTCCCCAGGCTGGCTGGGAACGGATCGCTTTATTCCCGGATTTTTACCCCTACTTTTCCGATGTCTTTAAACTTAAAAAGGGCGCGGAACTTATTGCCCCCACGGATCCCCTGCAGCAAATCTATTTGTTTAGCCGCATTCTGGAAGAATTATTTTTTGGACTGCGGTATACCGCCTTTGGGGTAATCATGGGGCCCGATGGAAATCCAGAGCGGGTGGACGAATCGATAACCCGGATTATCAACGACTGGCAAAAAATTATTGAATCAAGCTTTGACAAAGAATACCTGCCCCGGCTGGACGAATACTGCCGGCTCCTGGAAAATACCGCCGAATCCAGAACCAGCAATTATGCCAAACGGCTGGTAAACGAACTGCACTGGGCAAAACGGCTTTATTTTCTTCCCTATTATAAATTTGAATCCATTATGCCGCCGCCGTTCCAAAAAAATGCCGTCACTGCCCTCTACCCGGAGGTACGGTCTCTTAGGCGTTACCTTACCGCCATAGCCGCCGGTATTGAACAGGGCAACAAGCGGGGAGGTGCGGAAAACAAATCCCCCTGCGACGGCATCGACAACCCCTGGGACCCCTATGTTTTTCAGGTACCCAATCCTGTTTCAAAACGGCTGGATATGCTCCTGGCTCCAAAGAAACGGAACAATGCTTCGCTTATTTTCTTTACTCTGGCAATTACCGTGGTATTGGATCATCTCTTAAACGACGAAAACAGCTGGGCCTATGGAGACCGGGCAGGTTTCCTCTTTCGCAGCGAAAACGGCGAAGGAATCCGGCCCCTCTTTGGTGTGGAAAGTAAGATTGATTCGGAACAGATCTTTAAACAGATAATAAGAAAACGCCAGGCCGCCGCGGCCCAGGCGGAAGCGGAAAAGAAAGCTCAAGAACTTAACGTACCCGCCGAATGAGGCTCCCGGCGAATATATAAGCTTTCTTCCCCGCGGCATCCATTCCACTCCCCGCGGTGTTTAGTTTTCCAGAATCAACAGGGTCTTGGGATCCAGCTTTACCGCCAGATGCGCCAGGTTTGCCGTGTCCCGGTCTTTGGAAGCGGTTAACTCAATATGATCCGGTTTGGGTTCCAGAACAATAACCACATCCAGAAGGTCAAGATATTCCTTGATTACCAGGGGAATATTCTGTTTATCGTAGAGCGGCAGAGTACCTTTGACATTGCAGGAATACCAAAAAGAAATACCCAGCTCTTTGGCGCCGGTTTTGACCGCTTCTATCCGTTCACGGTTGGTCCGGCTAAAATCAAAACCGTCAATGATAATTGAATCGGCGTTAAAACCACCGTCCACAATCAAGGCTTTAAGGCTTTTGATAATCTGGGGGCCGGTAACGCCATCCTGGCTAAAGTTCAGGAGTACCCGGTTTTTTACCAGATCGTCTTTTATATCCGCAAGATGATCCAGGTTTTTCTTTTTGGTAAACTCGTCAAAAATATCCTCATACCAGGCCAGAACATAACCGGTATGCTGGGTAAAGGAAACGTGAATTATCTTTTTGCCCTGGAGCAGTTTATCCAGGGCAATCTGTACCAGTACCGAAGTTTTGCCTATACCCGAAGGAGAAGCGATAATGCCAATTTCCCCGGCTTTAAGACCGCCGTGGATAGACTTTTCAAATATGCGCACCGGGCTGCGCTGAACCAGTTCTTCCTTTATCATGTTAGCGCTCCTTCCTTTTCTGTTCAAATTCCTTGATCAACGATTCGCTGATGCTCACCGGAACTTTGCCGTACTTTTCAAATTCCATGGTAAATTCCGCCTTACCCTGGGTAAGGGACCGGAGTACCGTGGAATAACCAAACATTTCGCTTAAGGGAACCTCCGCCTCTACCCGGGAAAAGGTTCCGTCTTCGCTGGACGAAGATATTATACCACGCCGTTGATTGATGGAAGCAAAAATGTTGCCCTGGAATTCTGTGGGGCCTTCCACAGAAACCTTCATAATCGGTTCCAGGATACAGGGTTTTGCTTTGCCATAGGCTTCGCGGAAAGCGCCAATGGCCGCCAACTGGAAGGCAATGTCCGAAGAGTCTACCGGGTGGGACTGGCCATCGTTGATAACACAGCGGATATTAACGATGGGGAAACCAATAAGCGATCCTTTTTTAACCGCCTCTTTGAATCCCTTGTCGCAGCTTGGGACAAATTCGGTGGGGATGGCCCCGCCCTTGATACTGTCCACAAATTCGTAGTCGCCCTCTGTCCAGGGTTCCATATAACCCGCCACACGGCCATACTGGCCCGAACCGCCGGTTTGCTTTTTGTGGGTATAGTTAAAGTCCGAACGCTGTTGAATCGCTTCCCGGTAGGCCACCTGGGGCATACCCGTGTCTACCTCGCTTTTGTATTCCCGGTGCATCCGTTCAATGTACACTTCCAGGTGCAGTTCACCCATGCCCTGGATAATTGTCTGGTTGGATTCCGGGTCCACAAAAGTCCGGAAAGTGGGGTCTTCCTTGGTAAAGCGGTTAAGGGCTTTGGCCATCTGGTCTGCGCTTTTTTTGTCCTTGGGGGTTATGGCCAGGGAGATAACCGGTTCAGGAACGTACATTGACGACATGGCATAGTTAACACCGCCGCCGCAGAAGGTATCGCCCGAAGCACATTCAATGCCAAAAAGGGCCACAATATCCCCCGGCGATCCTTCGGTAATATCTTCCATGTTATCCGAATGCATACGCACCAGCCGGCCCACTTTGAATTTTTTCCGGGCCCGGGTGTTTATAAGTTCATCGCCCTTTTTAAGGGCCCCCTGGTAAATCCTTACATAGGTTAACTGTCCATACTGGCCGTCTTCCAGCTTAAAGCCCAGAGCAACGGTGGGGCTTTTTTCATCGGCGGTAAGTTCCTTCCGTTCTTCGTTTTTGTCCAGGTCCAGGGCAAAGTTTTGTACTTCCGTTGGGTTGGGAAGGTATTCGTTAACGCCGTCCAAAAGGGTCTGGATACCCTTGTTTTTGTAGGCCGAACCGAGCATAACGGGGACAAATTTTTCTTCCAGGGTACCCTTGCGGATCGCCGCGCGGAGCAGGACCTCGTCAACCGCCTCGCCGCCCAGGAATTTTTCCGCCAATTCATCACTGAACATCGACACAGCATCGATTAGTTCTTCCCGGTGTTTTTCCGCATCGGTTTTTAAGTGCGCGGGAATTTCCGCATAGCGGATTTCCGTTCCGGCATCGCCGTCAAAGTACACGGCCTTCATGGTGATAAGGTCCACAATCCCTTCCAGCTTGTCTTCCAGGCCGATGGGAAGCTGTATCAATACCGCATTAAGGCCCAGTTTTTCCCGCAGTTGGTTCTTAACCTTAAAGGGATTGGCCCCGGTCCGGTCGCATTTGTTAACAAAGGCAATGCGGGGCACATGGTAACGCTTGAGCTGGCGGTCCACGGTAATAGACTGGGACTGAACCCCGCCCACGGCACAGAGGACCAGAATTGCCCCGTCCAGTACCCGCAGGGACCGTTCCACCTCGATGGTAAAGTCGACGTGTCCGGGTGTATCAATCAGGTTGATTGTATGGTTTTTCCACTCCACCTGGGTGGCAGCGGACTGAATCGTAATACCGCGTTCCCGTTCAAGTTCCATGTGATCCATGGTGGCCCCCACGCCGTCCTTGCCCCGGACTTCGTGAATGGCGTGAATCTTGTTACTGTAAAAAAGTATCCGCTCCGAGAGGGTTGTTTTACCCGAGTCAATGTGAGCGCTGATTCCGATATTCCGCATCTTGGTAATGTCGATGCCCATTAGTTAAGCTCCTTAGCACAAAAAAATCCGCAAAACAGCGGTTACGGTTCCAGGATTCCAGCTTTAGCGGAAGCTAGGATTCCAGCTTTTAGCGGAAACCAGGTACCATTGGTATAGTATTACAGAATTTTCAATCAATTTCAATAGGATGGGAGCGTTTTCCGCCGGGATTTTTCTTCTCCGGCGGAAAACGGCCGCTTTATTACAGGTTTGTTACAGGGTTTGTTCGGTCCGGCCTATAATATCGTCCTGGGTTTCCCGGGAAAGCACGTTAAAGAACGCACTGTAACCGGCCACCCGGACGATAAGATCCCGGTGTTTTTCCGGGTTAAGCTGGGCATCCAGCAGGGTGGCCCGGGAAACAACGTTAAACTGCACATGGAAACCCTCAAGGCGGTTAAAGAAAGTCCGGACCAGCATTACCAGTTTTTGCTTGTCCCCGGTTTTTTCCAACATTTGGGGAGTTACCTTCTGGTTAAGAAGCACCCCGCCGGTGATCTCCCGGGTGGGCAGCTTGGACACGGTTTTGAATACCGCCGTAGGTCCCTGCTTATCCATGGCGTGGGATGGCGAACAGCCTTCCGCCAGGGGTTCCCCGGCTTTGCGGCCGTCGGGGGTGGCCAGGGTTCCCGCACCCTGGGGTACATTGGCGGAAATGGAAGAAGTACCGGCATAGTAGATGCCGCCGATGGGCCCGCGGCCATAGCGGGTATTGTGGTACTTCTTCATCTCATCAATGTAAATGTCGTAGGCTTTGCGGATAAGGGAATCCACATAGTCGTCGTCGTTGCCGTACTTGGGGGCTTCCAGCAAGCGGGTACGAATTTCTTCGTTCCGCTTGCCTTCAAAGTTTGCCAAGAGCGCTTCCCAAAGTTCGGCGGTGCCGATGGTTTTATCCTCAAAAACGCATTTTTTGATTGCCGAAAGGGAATCTGCCAAATTGGCGATACCTACCTGTAAGTCACTGATAAAATCGTAGACTGCGCCGCCTTCTTTTAAGTTAAGGCCCCGCTCAATGCAGTCGTCGCACAGGGCAGAGCAGAGTATATCCGCCGTATCCCGCTCCAGCACGGTATCTGCCGAAGAATCGATGATCACACACTGACGGGTAAAGTCCCGGACAATCCGGTCCCAGGCATCCATTACTTCGTCAAAGTTTACCATATCCCGGAAATGTTTAACCGATGGCAGGGGTCTGCCGTCGGAACCGGGAAGGCGCTTACCCGATTTGGGGTCTACTCCATCGTTAAGGGCGATAAGCAGGGACTTGGGAAAATTAAGGAAGCTCATACCCGTACAGCGGTAGCCCCACTTGCCGGGAACCGCCACTTCTACGCAGCCAATGGCGCTGTACTCGTAGGCATCTTCTTTTGTTACGCCTTTTTCGATAAACGACGGGATAATCACTTCGTCGCTGTTAAAGGCGGGCATACCAAAACCCAGGCGCACCACTTCAATACATTCGGCCATAAAGGCATCGCTTAAACCCCGGTGGTAACGTACCGTCAGGTTTGGCTGGGGCAGGCGGGTCTGGGCCACGCTGCGCAGTATCAGGTGTGTCATGGGGTTTACCGCATCATGGGGGCTGCCTGCGGCATCCAGGATTTGGCCTCCCACGGTTACGTTCTGGTAGAGGGGGCTGCCGGCGGAAAATTGGGTGTGGGTCCAACTGCGGATCTTGTTAATGGTAAACGTTTTAAGCCAGAGGTTTACCAGAAGTTCCGCAGCCCCTTCTTCGGTAACTATTCCGGCGGCCAGGTCTTTTTGGTAGTAGGGGTTAAGGTACTGATCCATACGGCCGTAGGAAAGGGAATGGCCGTTACTTTCAATTTGCAGGCACAGGTGAACCAGCCACAGGGACTGGACTGCCTCGTGGAAGGTTTCCGCTTTTTCGTAGGGGACCTTGTTAAGGATACGGCTCATCTCCAATAATTCATCCCTGCGCTGTTCATCTTTTTCTATCCGGGCCATGTTCTGGGCCAAATCGGCATAACGTTTTGCAAAGGCCCTGGTGGCATCAATGGTGATGATAACCGCTTTGTAAAAGTAGGATTTTGCCAGGTTACGATAATCGGTTAGGTCCAGACTGATGAGTTTTTGTTCCGCCCGTTCCCGGTATTCCTTAAGGCCCGCCTGGAGCATACGTTTGTAATTTACCGCCACATGGGCATCGCCGGAGGTAATGTTCCCCTCGGCCTTGATGATCCCCAAATCGTAAAAGACCCTGGCCGATTCGGGCATGGCCGCCAGGCCCCGGTCTTTAACGGTATTGTGTTCCCAGAACGGGGCAATTTCCCTAAGCTGGGCCTTGGTTTCTTCGGTAATGTAAAAGCGGTCTCCCGAACGCTGGTCAAACTTGTCCAGCTCGGCGATAACCCAGTCCATGGCATATTCGGGAAAAATTGGCGCCGAGCGGTTGCCGGAAGCCTGGTTCCCCGCCAGGAGGGTTTCTTTTTCGATATAAATGCTCATTTGATCAAGGACATTTTTGTACATCAGCGCCCGGCGGATAACCAGGGGCTGGTCCATATTTTCCCGGTAGGTCCTGGTGGTAATAAGCGCCCGCTCGGCACAGACATGGGGTTTGGCGGCAAGCAGTTCTTCCCGGAAATTCCGCATCCGTTCCGTTGGTTCCCCAAAGTAGGGTTTAACCGGGGTTTTTACTTCACCGCTTCTGGCGGCAATTGCATCGTTTAACATAGGTTTCTCCTTGCTCTTTAAAGCATCACAAGATACTACGGACCAGTTCCGCCGCACCCAAAACACCGCAGTGTTCTGTACACTCCGCTGTTTTAAAGTACACGGGCCGTTTATCGTGGTTGTATCCGTCAAAGGTACGACGTACCGGCCCCAGGAGTTTTTCTCCCATTTTGACCAGCCCGCCTCCCAATACAAAACAGTTTACGTTGTACGTTACATAAAGGTTGTAAAACCAAACCCCCAGCCAGTGGATCATCTGGTTAAGGGCCTTTACCGCCATGGCATCGCCTTTGTCGTAGGCCGCTTCCAGGATAATGCTGTCGATGTTGGCGGTTTTATCAATGCCGCCAACCATATCGATCATCATTGTTTTTTCCCCCGCTGCTATCCATTGGAGGATATGTTTTACAATCATGGACCCCGAACACCAGGACATGTAACAACCCCGGTTGCCGCAGCCGCATTCTATACCTTCACCGGGGGTGGCGATCATGTGGCCTGTTTCCCCCGCCCAGCCGTAGGTTCCCCGGTAGGGCTGGCCGCCGGTAATAAGCGCCGAAGAAATACCCGTACTTACCGGGCAGTAGAGCATTTTGTCAAAACCCCGGCCCGCGCCGTAACGGTATTCGGCCAGACCCGCCGCCCGGCCGTCGTTATCCAGCACCACGGGAATCCCCAGTTTTTGGGAAAGATAGTCCCGGGCGGGGAATTCCTTGATCCGGACCAAATTGCTGGTTTTGACGATGTACCCTTCTTCGTACAAAATGAACGAGGGCATCCCCAGACCTATTCCGCTTATTTGGTTTTTTTTAATACCACAAGCGGCTGCCAGTTCCTCAACATTTGCCGCAATGTGGTCAAAAAAAGCCGCCGGTTCGGCTTCTCCGTTTGAGGGATGACTAAGGCTGCGAATAAGCGTCTGCGTTCCATCCAGAACCCCGTAGGCCGTTTTGGTTCCACCCACATCAATTCCCATTATGTACCGATCCATAAGCGCCCCTTACTTTACAATAGAATAATATCCCGGAAAACCTGTTTTGTCAATATAAAACTTGTTAAAATAAGAAAAAAACTTAGTAAAATAAGTTTTTTTATGCAAATAGTCATAAAAAACACTCAATTGGAAAGCTCGGATTAGTATGTTGCTTTTCCCCATTAGAAGGTACCTGAAAACCAGATCGCCGGGTATACGGGTCTGCCGGTGGGAGAAATTGCTAAATTATAGGTATTATCATACAAATCAAGAGTGTAACCAAGAGTATTGTATAAATATTAAAAAAACTGTATAAATATACCATGATTGCGGGTATTATTGGCGCTGCCGGATATGCCGGGGCGGAACTGATCCGGCTTTTGGAAGCTCATCCTGATATAAGCGGCCTAACCCTGGCCTCGGTAAGCCGTCCGGGGGAACGGATAAGCGGTATCTATCCCAACCTGTTCCGGCATGGCAGGACAAAATTCGGCGAAGGGATTCTTGTTACACCGGAAGAACTTATCGCTTCTTCGGACATTGTTTTTGGCGCCCTTCCCGCGGGGGCCGGAGAAGTCTATGCCAAAGCCTGCCTGGACCGGGGAATTTCCTACATTGACCTGGCTGCGGATTTTCGTTTTGACGGCGATGAAGAAACCTACAAAACCTGGTACGGAAAAAACTGGCAGTACCCGGAACTCCGGCGGTCTTCGGTTTACGGCCTGCCGGAATTGAACCGGGAGCGGATAAAAGAACTAAAGACCGCAGGCCCGGTGATCATCGGTAACCCCGGCTGTTATCCAACTGCGGTAAGCCTGGCCTGTTATCCCCTGCTGGCAAAAAATGCCAGGCCCCCGGTAGAACTAAAACCGGACGCGGTGATCATTGCCGATGCTATCTCCGGCGTAACCGGCGCAGGCCGCGAACCGGGCAGGGCGTATCACTTTCCCGAATGTGCCGATTCGGTGAGTCCCTACAAAGTAGGGGTTCACCGCCATACGCCGGAAATCAGCCGGAACCTGGCGCAGATGGCGGGCCGTCCTGTGCCGCTGGTGTTTACTCCCCACCTTGGGCCCTATAACCGCGGCATCCTTGCTACGGTTTATCTGCCCCTAAGAGACAGCGCAGAGGATCGGCTTCCGCTTATCCGGGAACACTATGTTTCGTTTTACCGGGACGAACCCTTTGTGCGGGTATTGGAAGACGGCCTTTATGCCGCCACCAACCGGGTGCGCTTATCAAACTATGGCGATATTTCGGTTCATCCGGATCAAACGGGAACCATGCTGATCATCGCCGCCGCCATCGACAATATGGTAAAAGGCGCGGCGGGCCAGGCGGTACAAAACATGAACATTCTTTGCGGTTTTGAAGAGACCGCCGGGCTCCTTGCGCTGCCTGCAGTATTTTGAGGGTATGGTTATGAAATCCTGTTACACTGAATTATCCGGCGGCGTCTGCACCCCCAGAGATTTTCTTGCCGGGGGAATACATTGCGGTATCAAGGCCGGCGCCTCAAAGCGGGATCTGGCGCTGGTTTATTCAACAAAGCCCTGTACATCTGCGGCGGTGTTTACCACCAATAGGGTAGAGGCGGCCAACATTACCGTAAGCCGGAAACACAGCCGGGGCGGAACAATCCGCGCCGTCATTGCCAATTCGGGGAATGCCAATGCCTGTACCGGCGCGGCGGGGCTGGAAGCGGCCCGCCGTATGGCCGCCCTGACTGCGGAAAAACTCGGTATCCCGGCGGAAGAAACCGCTGTGGCATCCACCGGAGTTATCGGCGTTCCCCTGCCGCTGGAAAAAATTGAAGCCGGTATGGACGCGCTGGCTGCGTCAATTTCCGCCAGCGAAGCGGGCCAAGATGCAGCTCTGGAAGCGATCATGACCACCGATACCCGGAAGAAGGCGGCCGCTGTTGAATTTGTTTTGCCCGCTCAGGTAAGCCCGCAGACCGGCGAGACAAGACCGCACACCATACGAATCGGTGCCATGGTAAAAGGTTCGGGCATGATCCACCCCAACATGGCCACGATGATCGGCATTATCACCACCGATGCCGCCGTGTCTGCCCCGCTTTTGGACAAAGCCCTGCGCCGGGCGGTGAATCGTTCCTTTAACCGGCTTACCGTGGACGGTGATATGTCCACCAACGACATGGTGCTTATCATGGCCAATGGAGCGGCCGGTTTTGGCATGGATGCGGCCGTAAATATTCCGATTGAAACGGAAGGTCCCGCTTACGAAGCCTTTGCTGCGGCGCTGGAGGGCATCTGTATTACCTTAACCCGGCAAATGGCCCGTGACGGCGAAGGAGCCACCCGGCTCCTTACCGTTACGGTAAAGGGCGCCGCTTCGGAAGAAGATGCCGCCCTTCTGGCCCGGTCGGCGGCGGGTTCCAGTTTGGTTAAGGCCGCAATTTTTGGGGCGGACGCAAATTGGGGACGGGTCCTCTGCGCCCTGGGTTACAGCGGAGCCGCTTCTTTTAATCCGGAAAAAACGGCGGTATCCTTTAGCTCTCTGGCAGGTTCAATTGAAGTGTGTAAAAACGGCGGTTCCGTTCCTTTTTCTGAAGAAACGGCAAAAAAAATTCTTTTAGAAGAAGAAATTGAAATACAGGTAACGGTAGGGGAAGGAGACGGCGAAGCTTCTGCCTGGGGCTGCGACCTAAGCTACGATTATGTAAAGATTAACGGAGATTACCGCTCATGAAAGAAATGAACAATGCCCTCCGGGCAGAAGTACTAATCCATGCCCTCCCCTATATTCAGCGGTACCAGGGTAGAACCATGGTGGTTAAATACGGCGGCAATGCCATGATCAATGCGGAACTAAAAACCGCCGTGATCGAGGATCTTATCCTTATGTCCTGCGTGGGAATCCGGGTAGTGCTGGTCCACGGCGGCGGCCCGGAAATCGAAGGAATGCTCAACGCCCTGGGAAAAGAAAGCCGTTTTGTTCAGGGCCTCCGTTATACCGACGAGGAAACCATGGAAGTAGTACAGATGGTTCTTTGCGGCAAGGTGAACAAGGACATCACCGCCCTTATCGAACGGGCCGGCGGCCGCGCACTGGGACTGTGCGGCATAGACGGAGCAATGCTTGAGGCCCGGCAGTACCGGCCCGGCGGCGAAGACATCGGTCTTGTGGGAGAGATCGTTTCGGTAAATACATCGATACTGGAAAATGTCCTAAGCGCCGGAACTATCCCCGTGGTGTCCTCCGTAGCCCTTGGTTCCGGGGACGACGCGGGCAAAGTATTCAACGTTAACGCCGACACCGCAGCAGCAAAAATCGCAGCCGCCCTGGGTGCGGAAAAACTGCTGCTTATGACCGATGTGCGGGGCATCCTTAAAGATGTGCAGGATGAGAATTCCCTTATTAAGGTTGTTTCCCGTAACGGCATCGAAGCTCTTAAA
>BNVB01000008.1 GCA_025997795.1 Spirochaetia bacterium
CCAGTGATCCTCGTACCCCTCTCTGTTCAGAACCCGGACAGGATACCCCTTATCCCGGCGCAATAATTGTATGGTCTCCTCGGCTACGTCAATAAAAGTAACTTCATATGCTGATTCGGCAAATACCATGCCTATAAAACCTCTGCCAATATTACCGGCGCCGTACATTACTGCTTTCATGTTATGTTCATCTTTCCTTTATCGCCCCGGAATATAATTTTGTAAACCGGTTATAGGCTTCTTCCCAAATTTCCGTATCTTTTGGCAGGTATGTTTCACTTTTATTGACGTAGCCGAGGAGACCATACAATTATTGCGCCGGGATAAGGGGTATCCTGTCCGGGTTCTGAACAGAGAGGGGTACGAGGATCACTGGATAAGTCCGGTGACCGCAGTTGACGGCAGGAATAATGAGGAAGTATCCCGCTGCATTGCCGAAGCTGACATCATGGCAACTGCGGTAGGAGTACGGGTATTACCCCTTATTGCACCGGTAATTGCGGAAGGATTACGGAAACGCTTTAGCCTTACCGAAAAACCGCTTAATATCATTATCTGCGAAAACCTTATTGATGCAAACCTTCTTCTAAAAAAACTTATTAAGGAAAACCTTAATGTTGAAGAAGGAATGTTATTTGAAAAGCGAATTGGCCTGGTTGAAGCTTCTATAGGACGCATGGTTCCTATCCAGACTGATGAAATGCGTGACGGTAACCCCTTGCGGGTATGTGTTGAAGCATATAGTTTTTTGCCCATTGACAAGTCCGCTATTGCCGGTAAAGCGCCGCTGTTAAAAGGAGCAGTGTTATGTGAAAAATTCGATTTCTATATCCAGCGCAAACTTTTTATTCATAATATGGGCCATGCAATTTGTGCATATCTGGGTATGCTGCTGGGAGACCGTTATATTGCAGATACCATTGGCAGGGGCGATGTACTTTTTATTGTTCAGAATGCCATGCAGGAAAGCGCCCGCGCCCTATCACAAAAATTTGATATGCCTCTGGATGATCTTTTGGATCATATCAATGATCTCCTCCAGCGTTTTTCAAACCACGCTTTGGGTGATACTTGTAACAGAGTCGGTGCGGATATTGAACGAAAACTTGGAGCAAAGGACCGGTTCATCGGCTCAATTCAGTGCTGCACTGAACAAGGCATTATCCCCGCCTTTACCGCAATTGGCGCTGCGGCGGCTTTACGTTGTTATCTCAAAGAAAATAAATTACCCGAACTACCCGATACCGCAAAACAAAAACTCTGGAAACTCTCCAACCTGCCAAATGATTCGCCTGAGACAGCATTGATACTTTCCATGTACACCTGTCTTGCAGATGGAAAAACTATTTCGGAACTCTGTCAGACCGCAATGAGTATACGTACAAAACCGGAAGTAATATAACCAATTACACCGGCCATACCCCCGCGCCCAGGCGCAGGGGTATAACCTCATCGCCCCGCAGATCCAGCACGGTGGTATGAATGAGGGGCCGTTCATCTCCGGTATCAAGGATAAGGTCCAGCCCTTCAATGGCCTCCAGTTCCCAGCCGCCTTCAAAAAGTTCGTCTAACTCGTCTTCAACTCCGGCCATGCTTTTCCGGGCGGTTACCGAATAGAGGGGCGTCCCAAGGGCTTTAATCAATGCACGGGGCAGGGGATGGTCGGGGAGCCGTACGCCGATTTCTCCACGCCGGAGCTGCAGGGCCTTTTCGGTTCCCAGGAGCGTGTTGAGTATAAACACATAGGGTCCCGGAGAAAGGCGCTTAAGAAGCCGGAACCGGGTATTATCCAGGCTGCAAAATTCGCCAAACTGGGAAATATCCGAACAAAGCAGGGTAAAGTGCCGGTCTTCTTTTACCGGTTCTTCGGTTTCCGCACGGATTGTGCTGCTTGCCAGGCGGCGCAGTTTCTTCAACCCTTCTCTGGATAAAAAAGAACAGCCAATAAGCCAGCTGGTATCTGACGGGATGGCAATCAATCCCCCTTCAGTAAGGAGCCGGGCAGCCCGGGCAAGTACACGATCATCAATGTTGGTGGGAACAATGTATTCTATCATCGTTTAACTCTTTAGCGTTCACAGGATTTACCCATATCAAGGTACCCATAAGAGCTTATCCGGGGCGGATTCGTTCATATAGAGTTTTTCGTAGCGCCCCGAATGTTCAACCCCGGGTTTTTCGGGAAAGTAGGTTGCCATGAAAAACCAAAGCACATCGGCCATCATGACGGCGGAATTGCAGGGGGCATAACGGAACCAAATTTCTTCCTCTTCCAGGGTTTTTTTCGCAGCCGGGTCATCGTTCAGTTCCGGGTCGGTAAGCCGCCGCAGTTCGGAACGCAGTCCCCCATAGTGGGTCCGGCCTACAGAAAGCATCCGCAGATGTTCATGGTCGTCCATCCAGTACACTTCGTAGATCCCTGCCACCGAGGGCACCTTGGCGTTGATGGTCCAGCGATCTGCCTTGGCCAGGGGCGACCATTTAATGAAGTAGTGGACCTCATTGCCCTTTTCCTTGCTGTGGATGCCGTAATCATCCAGGCTCAAACCCATACAGCACTATACCAAAGTATGATTTTTTTTCATACACCCCAGAATTAAATGTATACAAAAGTATACAATCCTCTTAAACCCTGCAAAGAGCCGTTCCTGTAATTCCTTGTAATATAAGGAATTACGATTCTTGTGTGTGATCCCAATACTTGGCATGGTCTTTGCTAAATAGGGGAGGGGAAAGGAGTAAGCAATGACTGAAAATAAAGCGAACCTATTACAAGTATACTTTAAGCAAATCAAAGCTTTCCCACTCCTTACGTTTGAAGAGGAGCTGGAAATGGCCGAACGTATTCAAGAGGGCGATGAAGAAGTCCGGCAAAAACTGGTAGAATCCAATCTTCGTTTGGTAGTAAAGATAGCCCGTCTCTACCTAAGCTCCGGCGTATCCCTTTTGGATTTGATCCAGGAAGGTAATATCGGCCTTATCCGGGCGGCGGAACGGTACGATGCCAAACGGCAGGTACGTTTTTCCACCTACGCAAGCTGGTGGATCAAACAAAGTATTATCCGGTTTCTGGCAAACAAACACCGGATTATCCGCCTGCCCCACAAAAAAGAAGAAATCTTCCGGAAAATCCAAAAGTCCTATCACGGCCTTGCTCAAAAACTGCTTCGGGATCCCAGTCCGGCGGAAATTGCCAACGAACTTGGCATAGCCCGGAAAGATGTTGTTTCCGTATTATCCATTACCAACGGAATTCTTTCGCTGGATATGGATCATCATTCTGACCGCGAAACCGGGAACATTCTGAACTACCACGAAGATTATACCTACAATCCTGAACGGGTTTTGATCCGCAAAGATTTTCATAAAACGACGCTGAAAGTATTGAGCAGCCTTAAAGAGCGGGAAAAAAACATTCTGGTCTACCGTTATCAGCTTAACGGAGACGATCGGCAAACCCTTAAAACCATCAGCAATAAACTGGGAATTTCTCCAGAAACGGTGCGGCAGATCGAATTGCGGGCCATTCAGAAAATAAGGACCAATCCCGAAATACAGGATCACTTGGCATAATATTCTTTTAGAGCCTGCGCATTTCCGCTTTGGGGTAGTAGTGACGAAGTATTTCTTCGGAACCCAGGCCCACGCTGGCCATGCCTGCTGCGCCATGCTGATCAAGACCGATGCCATGGCCGTAACCAGCGCCCTGGAAAACAAAGTATTCAATGCGGCCATGCTGATCCAGTTTATAACGGATAGTAAAAAGGCTGGACCTAAGGCTTCCCATGGCATTCCAGATGGCATCGCCTTTAACCAGTACGGTTTTTTTGCTGCCCCGGACTTCCAGGTCTACGATTCGGCCGGAAATGCCCCGGCCCCGGCTGACAATTTGTTGAATTTCGCCGGGGTCTTCGGGAAGACGGCGGCGTATCTCTGCGGGGCTTACCCATTTTTCCCAGCGGTAAGCGGAAATGTACGAATACCGGGGAACATTGGAATAGGTGGCGGGAGTGTCCCGAATCCAGCGGTAAAGGGCATCCGGCGGCAGGGGGCCGGTCCGGACGGGAAGCAGTTTATCCGGTACGGCCTGCATAAACGCATCGTAACCCCACAGGGTAAGACAGTCTTCGCTGTAACCGCCATGGTTGGCGGAAAAATATGCCTTAAGCGGCTCTTTGCCCGCCAAAAGGATCATGCCCCTGGTGGCATCCACCGCAGCGCTGGTGTTTTTGTGTTCCGCCCCCACTCCATGGTAGGCCATGGAATGGGGGGTGCCGAAAAGGTCAAAACCCCGGCTGGCAAACTGGCCCAGATTGGCGATGCTGTAGGAACGGGCGGCGATGGTTTGGGCCTTAAGGGCCTCCGCTGGCCAGCTGGAAGGCATCTCCGAAGGAATTACCCCATAGAGGTATTCTTCCATGGGAACGATGTTTACCACCGTCAAACCCTCCGGGTAGGGCCGAAATTCCAGAGCGCCCCGGTATGTGCGGTTAATTCCCGGCGCCCCGTTTACCACTCCCGCCACAATGGAAGTCCGTTCGCTGCTGTCCAGTTCATAGACCACTACGGCGGATCCCCGGACCAGGTTTTTACCCGCCCGGTTAGTTACCGTTAAGGTACCGGCATTACCAGCGTTACCAGCGTTACCGGCGTTGCTGCCGGTACCAGCCTTGGTCCACTCAATCCATATCTGTTCACCTTCGCTTCCGGTATAAACGATTGTACGATCTGCGGCAGTACGGATGGTAAATGTGCCCCCGGCTTTAACCGAAACAAGGTTCCGCCGTTCTGCCAGGCCTATGCGGATTGTTCCCTCATTGGGAACCGGCGGCGGGTTTTGTACCTTGGGCGGGTTAGCCCTGATTTGCCGCCGTATAAGAGAAGTTCCATCTTCGCTTCCGCCGCCGGAAACATGCCGCCGTGCCTCTGCCAGAGCGGTGCGAATTTCCTGGTTATCCGGCAGCCGGGCATTGGCAGTAATAAGATAATCCCGGGCGCTCCGCCACTGTTGGCGGGCCATAAGCAATTTTGCCAGGGGCAGCAGGACTCCGGTAAAAGACGAATCCTGATTCCAGCACGTCTGGAAACAGGTTTCTGCTTCTTTGGGTTTTTTGTTTTGTAAAAGGAGTCCCCGCCTAAACCAGGCAATGGGCAGCCACTTGTTCAGGTCCAGACTTTGTTTGTAGAGATCTTCGGCCTTTTCAAGGTTCCCCAGTTCTTCATAAACCAGGGCGCTGTAAAAATAAAATTCCGCCCGGCTCCGTTCATCCCGCCCCTCCAGTGAACGTTCCGCGGCCTGCCTCATTGAGGCAGCTTTGGTATAATTGCCCGAAAGGCAAGAGGTATAAAACAATTCCAGCTGCAGTTCATTCCGTTCCGCCGCAGATAATTTGGGGTTTGCCAGCAGTTCTTCCAGCACTTCCGCCGCTTTGTCCATTTTTCCCAGTTCCCAGTAAATTACCGCTAGCTGGTGTTTTTCGCCGGGTCTCCCCTGTTTTACCAGGGCTTCCGCCGCTTTTTCCACCCGGCCTTCATAGTATGCTTCCAGGGGAGACCTGGTTGAACTGCGGTAGGTTTTTGTGTTGGACGGCGTTTCCTGGCTGCCCCTGGCAAAAAGCGCCGGATGAACCAGCAGGACAAAAAGAATCAAAAGAGGAAAGGGGCTCCGGCTGTTTTGTTTACTGGCTGTTAAAATCATTGGCACCTGAAAAAAAGGGATATCTCTTTATCGGCTAAAAAAGTCAATTCTTGACAAAGGACCGTTATAGAATGATAGTTGTAAGTATGCAGCAACGCCAGGCCTTGGTTCAAGCCCAGCAGCTTAAAATGAACACCCAGCTCTTTCAGTCCATAAAAATGATGGAACTGCCCATACTTGATCTAAAGGAAAAAATAGGCGAAGAGATTGAACGGAACCCCGCGCTGGAAGTCGTGGAAGAACCGGGCAGCCTTTCACTGGATGCCGCCGCGGAAACATCCCCAAAAGAAGAAGAAGCTTATTTTGATACCAGTTCCGATGCGGGTTTTGTCCGCCGCAGCATGGACGGCGATGAAAAGCGCCAGTTTATGGAGGGGGCCATTTCCCGGCCCGAAACACTGCAGGAACACCTTTTATGGCAGCTTAACCTGGAAACCGAGGACGGCGAGATACGGCGTTTGGGGGAACTCTTAATCCAAAATCTGAACGATGACGGTTTCCACATAGAGCCGCTGGAAATTCTGCTTAAAAACGAAAATCCCGCCAGGGCTGCGGAAGCGCTGGAACTGGTCCGTTCCCTGGACCCGCCGGGAACCTGTACTGCCGGTTACGAGGAATCGCTTTTGGTCCAGGTCTGGCTGCTGCCTGACGCTCCCCCGGAAATGGCCGCAGCCCTGGATCACCTGGAAGATCTGGAACGGGCAAAATTTGCCGAAGTTGCCCAGCGCCTGGGATGTGCCGAAAAAGAACTCCGGCTTTGTTATAACCGCATTCAGGAGGAACTTTCCCCTTTTCCCGGCCGGCAGTTTACCTTCGGCGAAACCCGTTATGCCGTGCCCGATGTGGAAGTACGGCAAAAAGACGGGGATATGGTAATTGTTCTTAATAACGAAGAAATCCCCGTATTGGGTATAAGCCCCTTTTTTATGAAAATTGCCGGCGAAAAAGCCAATGGCAAACAGACCCGGGATTTTGTCCGAGAGAATATCCGGGAAGCCCGGTGGTTTATCCAGTCCATTAACCAGCGGAACCATACCCTCTTGCGGGTTACCCGGGCCATTGTTGAATTCCAGAGGCCCTTTTTTGCCAAGGGCCCCAAACACCTTTCCCCCCTTACCCTGCGGGACATAGCGGAAGAACTGGGGGTTCACGAAACCACTGTTTCCCGCACTGCCAATGGCAAATATATGCAGACCGAATGGGGACTCTATGAACTGCGGTACTTTTTTAGCAATGCTATTACCGGCCGCGGTTCGGGGGGTTCCAAGTTTTCCAAAGAAGGAGTAAAAGAGATATTGAAGGAAATTATTTCCGGCGATACCCGGCGGCTTTCCGATCAGGAACTGGCGGATACCCTGGCCCAGCGGGGAATTGCCCTGGCCCGGCGGACGGTGGCAAAATACCGGGGAGAACTGGATCTTGGGTCGTCGTATACCCGTTAAACTTTTTATGCTAAACTGTTTTTTTGGAGGAATTGAATGAACATTGATATCAAAGCTGTACACTTTACCCTGCGGGACGAAACCAGGGAATACCTGGATAAAAAAATCGCCCGGATTCATAATGCAGAAAACATGATCATCGATCTCCTGGTTACGCTTACCAAGGATAAGGATTTTTCTGCCGAAGCCACGGTGAATTTCCGCTGGGGTGTTTCAATTCATATAAAAGAACACGATTTTGATCTTAACCCCGCTGTGGACAAATTAATGGACAAGCTGGAACAAAAGATAACCAAGGAAAAGGAAAAGGTTACCGAAAAACGTTAGTGTTCTGTCCACGCAGATTCAGTTTTTTCGATGTATCCAAGAATTTCCTCCGCCGGGGCGCAGCGCTCCAAAAGGCGGGCAAAACCTTCGTCACGGCAAAAAAAGGTAATCCGCTGGAGCGAGCTAAGGTGTAGTTTTGCCGAAGCGGAAACAATCAGCATAATGGCGGTAATGCTTTTGCCGTCCAGAGCGCCCCAGTCGATGGGGGTTTTAGTAAAGGCAAGAGCGGCAAACTGGCTGGCCTCGTCTGTTATAACCGGGTTCCGCGGATGAGGCAGAGCAATGCCGTTTCCCATGGCAGTGGGCATTAGTTCCTCACGCTCCAGCACGGCCTTAAGAAGCTGTTCCTTATTTGCGGCGGGCGGAACAGCGTTTACAAGGGCCGCCAGCGCTTCTTTGGGTTGTCGTCCCGGTAAATCGTAATAAATTCCCCCCTGTCTAAGCAGGGCAGAAAGTTCCTTAGCCATGGCTGTCTCCTGTGGGAAAGCGCAGTTCGGTTGTCCGTCCGGGGTTTTGGTTTCCCGCATCACCCTGAATTGCCCGGTTGCAGGAATCAATGTCAAAACCTTCGGGGTCGTAATCCCGGCCCAGTTCGCTTTGGACAAGGCGGCGTTCACGATCGCTGCCCCGTTCCAGAGCAGAGATAAAACGGCGAAACCGCAGGGGGCCGTCGATAAAACGGGGCGGCGCGGCGCCGGCGCCGGCCACACAGCTAATCCCCTCGCCGGGTTTTGCCTGGTACCATGAAAGGATGATCACCTTAACGGTCCACTTGGCGCCTATCTCGCAGGTAAATTCACTTAAACCCCGGCTGCTTAATTCACCAATGGTTTTACTTTCGCTTACCTCAAAGTTAAGTTCCTCGTTCTCCCAGTTAAAGACCGATTTGATAAGTTCCGCCAGTTTGTCCAGGGTACAGGAGTCGGGAAGTACCAGACGGCGCCAGACGTCAGTCCCCCCAAGACTAATCTGAATAAGCCGCCAGGAAGTTTTTTCGCCCGCCCCGGTTTTTTGCCAAAGGCCGATGTTGTTTCTGCGAAAGTTATCCTGCGCTTCGGTAATAAGATCCCGTACATCTTCGTAGGTTTCTATCATGCTGTCCACCGAATTGTCCATGGCTTCAAGTTCGGCCTGGAGCGGCGCTTCGCCGGTATCCAAATCTTCCAGGATCCCCGCGGCGTGTCCGGCAATTTGGGAAAGAACGATAAAGGTATGCCGGGGCAGCCAGGAAGGATCCATCCCGCTTTTTTGGAGTTTTCCCGCCAGTTCCACCACGGCGGTATGAAGTTCCCCCACCCGCTGGCGTATGGGACCCATGGCGTTATCGGTAAAGCGGGAATAATCTTCTGTAAATTCCTTAAGGACCTCAAGGACATAATCTGCCAGGTATTCCCGGTCCCGCCCTTCAAGAACCGCCGAAGCGGGAATAATCCGGTCGATGATTTGGTTTACCTCGTCCTCGCCCCGGTAGAGAGCATCCCGTACAAAGGACTGCACTACATATTCGGAAACAGGCACTCCCCGGCGGTATAGAATTTCTTCTATTACGGTTCTGTCCGGCAGGGTCCTCATTCCCTCCAGGTCTTTGCGGTCAGGAATGTCTTTACCGGCATACCAGAACCGGGTTTCGATGCCATAGGGAACGGTTTCAATATGATCCGTTACATCATACAAAAAATCTTCCAGCGTCATGGCAGGAAGGCGGCGCATCCGTTCCCCGCCAAACCAGCAGGCATAGGCAATTTGTTCCTCTGTAGAAGAACCCGGTCCCACGCGGGCAAAAGAATCGCGGAAACCCTCTTCCGCCGCCGCCGCCCAGGTATCCAGTTCCTTCTGCGCCCAGGCCTTTGCCTCTACCCGTTCCAGGGAAAAAATTCCCTCTTTCCAGTTAATGGTAGACACGGCAAACATATCCCCCGGCACAAAAGACGATTCACGGTAAACGTTCCGCATATCCAGGGTCTGAATGGAAACTTCCGGCGGGTCCTCATAAAGGTCGCTGTTAAAGGCCGCTTCGTTTTCCGGATTATCCCGGGCCACATACTGGGGGGCATATTCTTCGCCAAAGAGCGTATAAAAGGGATAAAAATCCTCCGGCGGACTTTCTGTGGTGGTATAGGCAATATCTTTTCCTTTCCAGCGGAACAGGTATTCCTGGGGAAACAAAACCGGATTGGCAAAGGGAAGACAGCGGTGGCCGGGAATAAGAATACCGTTGGCAATTTCCAGCCGGGAAGGTTTTATGACAAACCGGGCTCGTTCAAAAGCCCCCCGCCGGGAGATGTATCGTTTTGCTTCCAGCGGAAAAGCAATGTGCCGGGTTTCCATAAACGAGGCAATTTCCGCGCTTAAGCGGTTATTCCGCTTTGGCTCCACCATTCTAATAAAGGCAGAAAGATCGTCCAGGGTAAAAGGTTCTGTTACATTTTCGAGAAAGTCGTAAAGGGCGTCTTCCTGATTGATTGTCATTAACTACTACTATGACCCGAAACGGAGAATTTCGCAAGAAGCATTTTGCAAAGAGCATTTTGCAAGGATCAAACCAGCGCTTAATTGCCTTCCGGGGCCTGGTAAGGAAGCAGAGCGGGAAGCGAAATATTCTGGATTTGGCCAGAAAGGCCAGAAAACCTATCGATAAAGAGCGCTACGAGGATGTCCTCTTCTTCTTTTGTTACTTCGCCGGGAAAGAGGGCTACAATGGTCCAGATATCCGTTGTTACCGCCGCGAGGCGGCTTATTCCTTCGATTTTTTGCAGTACCACATACGTCGACTGACTGCCCCGCCGTTCCCAGCCTTCGTAGTAGAGGAATTCCCTGGTAAGCCAAACCTGCACGGTGGAATTTTTGCCGGGGATACGGTATTGCCCGGTAAAGGCGGAAAGCGCGTTTCCTCCAAAACCGGGTATGCCCGCGGTCCAGTAGTTGCCCTGTTCCAGCACCAGCCTGGAAGCGGCGGAATTTTCCGCAGTTCCCCCAGCAGCAGCCTCTGTTCCCGAATCCGCTGTTTCCCGCAGGGCGGTAATGGCGTTTTCCTCCATTTTTACGGCGGAGTCCGCCAGCCTGGAATTACAGGAAACGCAGAAAACCCAAACCAGGGCAAAACCCGTTATAACTGTTATTCGGGGCATACCGGTTTTCTGTTTTGTCTGCATGGCTAATCCTTCCAGGTAATAGCTTGGGGTGGAACACCCATAAAGGGGTTCTGCCCCAGGGTGGTCCGCCGGGATAGACTGAGTTTTTGTATGGCGGCACAGCCGGAAAAAGCCCGGGAACCCAGGCTGCGAAGCGTACCGGGAAGATCCATTTCTTTAAGGCTGCGGCAGTTAAAAAAGGCCCCGTCTTCTATGGAACGGAGGCTCCGGGGTATGTTGATGGTTTCCAGCATAAAACAGTTAAAAAAGACCCTCCGGCCCAGGGTGCTAAGCGTATTGGGCAGGCGGACGGTTTTAAGGAACGAACAGCCCATAAAGGCCCGTTCGTCAATAAAACCTACTCCCATGGGGATTATCACCGAATTAACCGGGACTCCCGCAAAGGCCCGCGGACCAATACGGTCGATGCCCAAACGGGGGGGAATAACCACATCGGTCTCATGTCCCCGGTACTTAACAAGAACCTTGTTTTCCACCACATAATCCGGGTAATCCGGATTATCCGGTTTTGCCTGGGCCGCCAGAACGGTCATGCCCAGAATCAGCATTATTACCACCGGAAACCTTTGCATAACTTTAGTATACCATGGATAAAAGGTTAAAACAATGTTATACTGTCGTTATGCCACAGAAGACGGATCTGTACTCAGTCCTGTACTCTTTTGCCAGAAAGAATGAATCTCCTGTTATAGAAATGGGGGTTTTTATTCCCTTTCTGGAAAAATACGCAAAACGAATTTATGGGGAAAAACCCGAATGGACCCGGTGGATAGAAGAAACCGGAACTAAAGTATGGACCGAGGCAAATCACCTGGAGGAAGAGGGCAAAATCATTATTACCGGCGGCGACATGAACAGGGTACAGCTCTGTTATTACTATGCTGAACAGATAAAAGAGGCCTACCGGAATGCCGACGAAGATTCGATTATGCCCTTCCCTGACGAAGAATCCCTTAAAATCACCATTCCCCCGGAACAGCTTAAGCCTTTGGATATTAGGATGGATCTTCCCCGTTATCTGGAAGAACCCCAAGAGGAAATGGTGCCCATCATCAAGCTGGTTTTTGCCAATGACCGCGGCAGCGCCCTGGTTATTGCTCCCATGATACCCCTAACCCTGCTGGAATTTTCCCTTCTTAAAGTACGGAACTATTTACTCCGGCATGGCAACAAAGAGTATATCCAGCACAAACTGGCCCCCCAATTTACCGGCAGGGAAGAACACCTGCGGGAAATTCTTGATCAAATTATGATACGCCCCAGCGACTGTTTGAACGATCTTAAAAATGGCAGGGAAGTTTCGTTTTATTTTTGGGCCAGCTTCTGCAATCTGGTACGGATAGATCTTAACCAAAAAAACGAATTGCTGCCGGAAGAAATTGGCGCTATCCAGGCTGTTTCTATTATTGAAGTGTGCAGCAGTTTTTTCAAAAACCGGACCACCAAGACAAAAGAAATAGAACTGGCCTTTAAAAACTTTGAGCTTGAACTGGAAAAACCTCCCTATTATTTTTCCCGGGATGCCATTACCCGGTTTAAGGATAACAAGGGTGTTCCCCTATTGGGCCAGTATACCCAGGCGGGACTTGATGCTTATATCAAAAAGCGGGTTACCGAACCTGTGACTCCCAATGAACTGCCGGACCTGCTTTACTTTTACACCGACGACGGCGCTTCCTGGCTCGTAAAAAAAACAAAACTGCTGTCCCTCTGTGTCCGGCTTCTTGCCGAAGCCCGGCTGATTATAATCAAGATTATTTCCAAACGCTGGAAAAAACTGCTTAAGGATTTTCGGCGGGAAAATGCCATGGATGACGACCGGGAATTTGAGCGCCTTATCGCCTCTTATGTGGATGAATACGCGCCGGTACTCAAGGCCCTTCTTGGCGACAGGAAACTCTACCTGGTTCACGAAGAAATGAAAAATTCCAAACGGAGCATTCCCGAATCGTCCCGGCTCTTTGACCGGGATGAACTGCTTCCCCTGCGGGTACTGCTTCTCTTAAAGCGCAGGCAGCTTTTAAGCGACACAAAACTGCTTATGCCCTTTTGGTACACGCTGCCCATCATAAGCCAGCTTGCTGCTTTTTTTATGAATCTCTGGAAGAAAAAAAAGGTAACCCGGGACGAAAAGGAAGTTTACAAAGAAAAAGAAGACCCCATGCGGGAACGTCTGCGGAATACAGCCCTGGAAGCAAAGGTCCATCTTGTTCCAGAAAACCAGACATTGGACAGTTATCTGGACGAACTAAGTTCCCGGTGGCGAAAACTGCTTAACAAACAAGCCTGGGATAACCTGGTGGAAGATGTCAATTCCCTTATCCGGGACAGACTGCGGAACATCCTGCGGATTCAAAAACACAATACCGTTAACCGGAGTACGCTGGATAAATTAACCACTTCTATTATAAACAGTTCTGCGGGGCTTCAAAAGATCAGCGACCAAAAAGCCCTCTTTTTATATATCAAAGTATATTTGGTCAAATTGTTTATCAGTAAATCAGTCATGTAAAACCGCTCCGGATAAGCCAGTTTATTAAGGCACATCCGGAGCGCTTAAACAAAAAAATGTTAGAAGCTTACCGCCTCCAGTTCCCGTTCAGTTTCCACTGAAACTCCAATTTCCTGCGGGAACCCGGTTTCTTGCGGAAACCTTTCAAAATCGCCGCCTCCCAGGGGAGTATCCATCGCTGAACCGGCCAGTTCTTCGGCAAGTTTGGGTTCTTCTGCCGCTGCTTCGTTTTTCTTAAAGTCCGGCCGGAATTCCACATGCTCCGCCACAATGGTTACCTTGGAATGGGACTTTCCATCGTTACCGTTCCACCGGTCCTGTTTAAGCCGGCCCACCACCCGCACACCCCTGCCCTTATGGCCCAGGTTGTAACAATTTTGGGCAAGCTTTGCCCAGGTCTCCACGTCGAAAAACCCTACTTCCTTTTCCAAGCCAGAATCTTGTTTAAAGAAACGGTTGGAGGCAAGGGTAAAGGTACAGACCGGCGTTCCCTTGGGAGTAGTCCGGCACAGGGGATCCCTGACCAGATTACCCTCAATTAAAATCGAGTTAAGGTTGTTCATAATGCCTCCGCATCATCAAAAATCCGGGGAGCCAACGCCCTCCGTACAGGGATCACCCCTGCGCTTATCTATATGGCAGAGAGCGTTTTGTTGCTTGTATTGGCGGGCAAATTTGCTGCTTTTTTGTATAATTTTAGGAAAATACAGGGCTGTACGGGAATTTCTGTATATTATTCTTTCTCCTGGAAAAAGCCGTCTTTCCAGTTAAACCGGGAAACTCCCTGGAGTGGCTGCCCTTCCTCAACGGCCTTCATCACTTCTTTGTACAATTTCTTTTTTAGGGGAAACGATCCTTTAAAGGTTCCGCCGGAAAAGTCCAGAATAAAACGCCGGAAAGATGCTGCTTCCAAAAAGGGCCGTTTGTCGATAATCGAAAATGGCTCGCTGGGAATAACCACCGAAGATCCATCACCGTTCAGAAGGGAAAAAATTTCGTTCCGGCTGCTGCCATTGCCGCTGAATTCCTTAAAGCTGTGAAGGCCGCCTGGCCCGGTTTTAATACGGAAGAGCGGCGGCCAGGCAAAGAGGGTAACAAAAATTTCCCGGCGCTGCGGAGCCGGTATGGTTTTTTCCAGATTTTGCCGGTTATTCTCCAGGGGCGTAACAATGGCGGCGGCCCCCAGCGCATGGGTAAAGGCGGCGGCCCAGCTGTTAAACGTATAAAGCCAGGGCCCGGCAATAAGTTTGGCCCGGCTTTTGTTTTTGGGAAACAGCGAAAAATGGCCGGGATTGTTAAGGATAAACGCACGGCAGCCCCGCTCTTCCAACGCCTCCGCCGCTTCGGCCAAAAAGGGTTCTTCTTCCTGGGGAAAGTACGGATCCAAAGCGGGGATAATGTCGCAGGGCTTAAACGGCAGGGCATTGTTTTCCATCAGGGCCCGCAGCGTTTTCCGGTTTACCGGGACGATCACCCCTGCGGGCCGGATTGACTGCACAATGTAAAGATCCTCAATCGATGCAACAGCGGCAAAGATCCCTTCGGGGATTTCCGGTTTTCCCTGTTTTGTCCGCCCCTGTTTGGCGGTTTCCAGAGGCAGCTGCGGGGCCCGTTCCCTGCCGGGCTGCCGCCTAAAGGCCCCCAGGTCCCGGGGAATCACCGGGGGATAACGCCTTGTCATCGCTTTGGTTTGGATTAGGTATACCGAATCCCCCGGATCAAAACCTTCGGGGATGGAGATATGGTAACCGTTCCTGCCAGCGGCTTCTACAAAGGTAAGTTTGTGGGCCAAGCGCCGGGAATCGTCTGCCCGGTGAAGCCGCACCGAATCACCCGGCGAAAGCTTGCCGGCAAAATTGCCGCTGGCAAAGTTTGCGCCAGCACTTGCGCCGCCCGCAGTTTTTACCAGAGCCCGCCGGTCCGGTCCGGCCCCTTTTACCGTAACAATGATTCCCAAACTAATACCCGTTCCGCCGTTCTGCCCGGGCCTGAAAATGGCGTCTGCCGTTTCAGCGCCTGGCGCTGTTTCTGCGGTTTTGCCGCTTGGAAAGCCGCTAAAAAAATATTCCGTCTTGGGCCGGGCAAAATCGTTCCGTAAAATATCGCGGGCATTTTCCAGCGCATGGCGGCGTTCGTTCTCTCCGCCGCCAAGGCTGTCGATTACCTGGCGGTAGGCGGACACCACGGTACCCACATATTCGGCGCTTTTCATCCTTCCTTCGATTTTGAAAGATCGCACCCCTGCTTCGGCCAATTCCCCAATGCGGCCGATTAGGGACAAATCGCAGGGGCTAAAGTAATAACCTGTTTTGGGAGCGCTTCCATCCTGCCCGGCTTCCGTTTGGTAAAGCCGCCGGCAAGCCTGTGTACACATTCCCCGGTTGGCGGATTTTCCGCCCAGATAACTGGAAAAAAGGCACAGCCCCGATAGACTGGCACAGAGCGCACCGTGAACAAAAACTTCCAGTTCCGTATTGGTACTTTGTTTGACAGCTTTTATTTCTTCTATAGAAAGTTCCCGGGCCAGCACCACCCGGGAGATGCCATGTTTTGAAAGGGCATTGGCTCCCCGGGCGGAAGCGATGTTCATCTGGGTGGAGGCGTGAATCTTAAGGCCCGGAAATTCTTTGGCCATAACAAGAATGCCAAAATCCTGAACGATAATACCATCTGGTCCCAGGGCGGCAAGGTATTTTAAAAGTTGATAAACCCGGTCCGCTTCCCGCTGTTCAAAAACGGTGTTTACCGTTACATACACCCTGCGGCCCATGCGGTGCAGAGACCGCAGGGCTCCTTCAAACTGGGAATAGGCAAAGTTGGCGCTCCGCATCCGGGCGTTAAAGGATTTAAGCCCCAGGTAAACCGCATCGGCCCCGCAGGCAATTGCCGCATCCAGGGCTTCAGGCGATCCGGCGGGAGCCAATAATTCTACCATAGTCATCTATAGTACTGCGAAAAGACCGCCGGAGTCCACTGCGCAATGCTGCGACACCACTGTGACCAACACTTGGTTTTTTTTTGTTTTCTGCTATACTGATTATATGAGTAACGAAATAACCATTACCGGCGCAAATTTTGACGCCGAAGTACTTAATGCTTCCATTCCGGTACTGCTGGATTTTTGGGCTTCCTGGTGCCGGCCCTGTAAAACAATCGCTCCCTTTATCGAGCAGATTGCGGATGAATACTCGGGCAGGCTCAAGGTGGGAAAGATCAACGTTGATGAAGAAGGGGATCTTGCCATGAAACACAATGTTGCTTCCATACCCACCCTGGCGATTTATAAAAACGGCTCATTGGCCTATTGCCAGCCCGGAGCGCTGCCCAAAAACGAGATAGAAACCCTGGTCAACAAGTACCTGTAATTATCCGCTCAGGCGATCACTTTTTATAGCGGCCCGTATTGTTGACCGTTCCCGGCGTAACCCCGCTCGAAACGGTTATGTACCAGTCGGCGGCGCTGTTGGTATCCTTGCCAGCCGTACGGCAGATAGTACGGGTTGATGTGGTGCCATCGGAGTTTACCGCATTATCCGCTCCGGTACCGACCCATGCTCCCTGGCGGGCCATTTCGTCCGCCGCCGCCGCTACGGAATCCTTCCACTTGTACTTGCTGTTAACAAGCGTTATCCCATCTATGATCCGGTCATCCTGATCCATTAAATAGACAGCATTGGTACTGTGGAGTTTGAGGGTACCGGGAAGCCAAAAATCCCTGGCCGAGGAAGCATCGGTTCCTTTGGATGCGTTTACACTGCCTGTTTCATCAACAATGCCCTCTTCGATACTGCGGGTATGAACCACAATATAATCCCCGGCTTTTACTTCCACCGGGGGAAATTCAAAAATTGGCTCAGTCTTGTCGTAGGCCGCAAAGAGACGCAGAGCCCCCAGGTTTCCCGCCGCCAGCACCCGGAGTTCCACAAACTCCGCCTTGGGTTTGCTGTACTCCGTCCGAATTTCGTTGATCACCATGGCAGGCATCCGGCTGTTCCGGGTCCTAAAGTTGACCAGCACATTAAGGGTGTTCCGGTTTTCGTCTTCCACCAGCAGATCCGCAGTAACCCTGGAACCTCCGGGCAGGGACGAATTAAACCGGACCGTCACCGTTTCTCCCTGGCCGGATACTTCCGCCTCCAGGGGCGGATCAAAATAAACAGACGAAACCTCCACCGGCCGGGAAAACTGAAAGCTTACCTCCCCATCCGCCTGAGTTTTATAGCCGTAAAACACCGGAGCGGCAGCATCGGTTCCCAAGAGCCGCTGCAGGGCCGCTTCGGTCGAACAGGAAACGGTCCACAAGGTCAGCGCTGCCACTGCACAATACAAGAGCTTTTTCATAGTTACCTCCGATCTTAAGATGGCACCACCATGCTTGCTGCTTGTATCAAACCGGAATTTTTTGGGATTTTTCTTAAAAAACGGCCTTTTCTTCCACAAATAGCGAAAAAATATACAGGGAGGCGCTAAAACAATGCCATTTGCATTACATTTTCTTTTTCCACAGATTTATTATAACTAGATAAAGCATTATATTGCATTCCAAAATGATATTTGTCTGCTATTTTCAACAAATTTATTGAATTTAATATTTCCGTTGTTATGGGTCGTTTTGAATCCCAAAATATAATTGAATTGAGATAATTTATGGCTTCAGGACTTGTTAATAATGCATAAATAATCTCTGCTTCTGCTTCTGTTTTACACGCTATATAATTGCATGTATCATCAACCATAATAGATTTGTTCTGTTCTGGTAAAAGTAATTGAAAGGACAAATGCTTATATAATCCAGAGATAGCTATTTTTATTGGAAAAAAACTATAGCCACCTATGGAAAATATTGAAAACAATGGTTTATTTTTATAAATTGAGCTTTTTCTATTCATAAAATCTTTTATATGTGAATTGAGATATTTCCAGGTCTTTGGATATTTTGATTTAATAAGAATTGTGTCTTCTCCAATATATCTTTGTGAAACAATAACTTTCTTTCGTATTTCAATATTTCCATTTGCAATATCAGAACTTTTCAATAATGGAAAAAGTAAATCATCTTCAATTTCAACAGTTTCGCCGTATCCATTTATTAACATTCCTTTTTCAATAGTTAACTCCATAACTTTTGAGCAGTCATGTTTTATACCATTCCGCCAGACATAGTCACTTTTACCTAAATAATTATATGATTTGAATTTATCAATGTCACCGATTATTTTGCCCTGAAAAAAACCTAAATTGTTTTTTTTGTTTTTATTTTCAATAGAATCAAATACATGACATTCTTTTAAACTCTTTTTTTGTGCGAAATCTATTACAAAAAAGCAAGCATCAACAGCCGCATTAAAATATTTTTTTGAATCAATCGGATATATTTCTGCTTCTTTATATGGAATATTTTTGTCCCAAATATATTTTAATATATTACGTGCTACTATAGTTTTGCATAAAAAAGCAAATATTGCTTTTTGTGAACAAAAATTTTCGATTAGTTTTGTAATAATATATTCACTAATATCAAAATTACTTTTTCCAGTGATTGCATCTATTCCACGTAATTCTTTATAATTTTCCTTTATAGGTATATTTGTTCCATTAATTGTGGAAAGACCAGAATTCGTAACCCATGGCGGATTTCCTATAAACAGACAATTTGATGTTTTTACTATTTCATTTTTCAGAAAATTAAAGGAACTAAAAATATCAGCATTAATAATATTTATAAATAAATTATTTTTAAAAGTTTTATTTAAAGCATTACAATATTCATTATTAATTTCTATGCCAATACTCTTGCAAGAAAAAAATGCAGAACAAGCCGCAATAAGAATGTTTCCAGTCCCGCATGTTGGTTCTACAATAATTTCAGGTTTTACTTTTTTTGACTTCAAAATATTAATCATTAGATTTGCTAATTCAAGGGGGGTTTGAAAATCACCGTATTCTTTTTTGGTTGTATATTGTATATTCATTTTAATTTAAATATTCCCTGAATGCTTCCGGCTTTTTCAATAATACGACTATACTGCAGCCTCCATTGCAGTGCGTTAGAAATTGTAAGATAACCTATGCTTGGCTCATGTTCAATAACTTCATCGGCTATTTTACCCGCTTCAATTTCGTCTACAGGTAAATTTTTTTCATAAAACAGCGCGAGTAAATCATCTTTATTACCGTTGTTTTTTAGTATTGATTGAATTGATGTCGTTAATTGATAATCAGCGGTACGGGTTTTCTCAACAAATACAGTATGGAGAATATTTAACCTGCTTACTTTTTTCACATTGTCATCTATTTTGCTATAGACAAAAACCAGTAAATTATACCCTAATCCAAATATTTTCTGGCGGGGTGATTGAAAAGGGCAGGAAGATTGTGGCTGTGTGATACTGGTTGTTTTTATATCAGTGCATATTTCATTATCCGGAAAATCAATGCCGCTTGCCGAATTTCCTGTCGTAAACGAATACTTTTTTTCAAGATGGCGTTGAAACTTGTGCTCTAAATAAGTCCCTACAGCTTTACCATCTGTGGAGCCAAAAATGGAAGCTTCTTCATGTTTTGACTCCAAAACAGAGAATTTTGAGGCTTCTTCTTTTAATGTCTCTATTGTTAACTTCATTATATTTTACGATTGTAACACAAACTTGTATTTATGTCTATAATTTTTCGCCAAGGACCATACACTGTGAATGATGTAGAGGAGAAGCTTTGGAACCATAAAAGCACTTGATAAGGAGTTGAAAGTATGATACATTTTGAACGAGGTTTTAAAAAATCTTATATGTAAGGAAAGGGAAAATCCTTCCTACTATTAAGGAGATTACAATGAAAACTTTGAAAATCGTGGCTTTGGTTTTAATTTTGGGGACTATTTTTAGTGGCATTGCCTGTGCAAAAGACCCTGAACCGTCAGATTATCATCTTGTATACACCCATATTTCTGATGAAGATTTTGCCTTAATCAAGGCTAATTATGAAAGTAAAACCTGGAGTGAAGAAGAAGTTTATAATTTTGTAAAGGATAAATATACTCTTATCCACCAATCTGGGCTTTCTTTGAAGGAAGTTAATTCCATTATAGATACTGAACTTAGAATTGATGAATATAACGAGACCAGCCGATCAAAACTAAAAAAATCGAACTATAAAAAAATTACTGAAAAGCTTCCTATTGAGTGGTGTGTATCCTCTACTACTTTAATTAACTTTAATAATGTTAAAAGCATAAAATATCAGGTTATAATGTTCTATTGGAGAGACGCCACTTACTCTCTTGAACAACTAGAAGGAAAGTGACGAAAGAAAAGTTAAATCTACATGAGCCATCACATCTATCTTTTAAATCACAAGATTGACATATTTCAGGACGGCAGTCATTCTTATAGCAAAAATTTGCCTGGCGGCAAAACCGGCGGCGCTTTCCGGTGATGGAAAACGGCTTACAATAGCCGGGTTCCCGTTAGGCCGCTTTACTTTTCCGTCTTTTCCATAGTACAGTCTAGTCATGAGCCAGTACCTGATTACCGGCGGCGCTCCCATTAACGGGAAAATTAAAGCCAGCGGAAACAAAAACGCCGCCCTGCCCTGTATTGCTGCGGCAATTCTAAGCGATGCACCGGTAATTTTGCGCAACATTCCCGAAATAGAAGATGTCCAGGTTATGCTGGATGTTTACCGGTCCTTTGGCGGTTCAGTGGAACAGCTGGAACCCAACGCATACCGGCTTTGCCTGGGAAACATTAAAGAGCCCCGGGTACCTGCGGATGCGGCAAAAAAAATCCGCGCTTCCATTTTGTTTGCCGGGCCGCTCCTGGCAAGGACCGGCAAAGCAATACTGCCCCCGCCGGGCGGGGATGTAATTGGCCGGCGGCGGCTGGACACTCACTTTTTGGCCCTTACCGATCTGGGAGCGGCAGTAAGTACCAAAGATGCCTTTGTATTTTCGGCAAAAAAACTTAAAGGGGCCGATATTTTTCTGGACGAAGCGTCTGTTACCGCCACAGAAAACGCCGTCATGGCAGCGGTATTGGCAGAAGGTATAACGATCATCAACAATGCCGCGGGCGAACCCCATGTGCAGGATCTATGCCGTATGCTTGTATCCATGGGCGCTGTCATCGAAGGAATCGGTTCTAACATCCTAACGATCACCGGCGTAAAAAAACTGGGCCCCTGCGATTATTCCATTGGGGCGGATTACATGGAAGTTGGTTCCTTTATCGGCCTGGCCGCTGCCACCAGGGGCGAACTGGAAATTACCGGCCCCAAACCAAGCGATCTGCGCCCGGCAAAAATAGCTTTTAGCAAGCTTGGCATTGTTTGGGAACACGAAGGAAACGTGCTCCATGTTCCCAAAAAACAGGCCCTCAAAGTTAACCACGACCTTGGCGGGATGATCCCCAAAATCGACGATGCTCCCTGGCCGGGTTTTCCGCCGGATCTTACCAGCATTATCATTGTGGTAGCCACCCAGGTAGAAGGAACCGTATTGGTTCACGAAAAAATGTTCGAGTCCCGGATGTTTTTTGTAGACAAGCTGATTGGTATGGGCGCGCGGATTGTGCTGTGCGATCCCCACCGGGCGGTAATCTCCGGCCCTGCAAAACTTGCAGGGTCGGAACTAACCAGCCCCGATGTACGCGCCGGTATGGCCATGGTTATTGCCGCCCTAACCGCAGAAGGCAAAAGCATTATCCGCAATGTATACCAGATAGAGCGGGGGTATGAAAACCTCGTGGAACGGCTTTCTGCCCTGGGCGCAAAGATAGAACGGGGGGATTAACACTAGAGCCAGTTCCAAAATGTCAGATTTTTGAACCAGCTCACTACTTAACAATTTCTCTGGTAATAACCCGGTAGGCATCGCGAATTCTGATAAACGTTTCTCCCAGTTTTTTTCGTTCCTCGTCACTTAGGCCGGTTTGGTTGTCCGGGTGGAACATTAAGGCAAGCTTGCGGAAAGAACTTTTTACTTCGTTATAAGAAGCGCCTTTGGAAATACCAAGCACTGTGTAGGGATCGTCCTCGGGGTTTTCCGAAAGCGGCGGCTGGTAGCTGGGATCCAAAAACCGCCGTATATAATCCGCTTCCTGCCTGGCTTCCCGGCCCATAGCCATGGAACCAAGTTCCGAACCAAGTAAGGCAAGGTCTCCCAATTCCCGGCGGCGGGCGGCTAAACTTTCGCTTAAAAGATCCGGGTTCAATACCAAAAGCCGGGTAAAGGCTAAACGGCAGAACGATTCCGCCAGGGAACCGATTTTTTTACCCTGGGGAAAAACCGAAACCGCTCCGCCCGCTACCCGGGCGGCGGCGGCTTCGTCCTCCAGCACCTTGGGAACGGCCCGTGACATAAGGTACACCCCCAAAGCGCAGAACGCCGCCAGGCCCGGTTCGCCTTCGTAAAAAGAAGACGGCCCGGGGTTTTCAAAATAGTTGATCGCCGCCTTGTCGCTTCCCAATTGGGAATAGAGTTCACCGCTAAAGTAGCCCAGCACAATGCCAATTCCCAGACCGGGCAGACCCGCCACAAGTAATCCTCCCAGACCGGCGGCAGCCACAAGCAACAGGGTAATTTTTTGCGGTATAAAAGATTTAATGTTAAAATTGCAGTTTAGCTTTATCATTGGAATTTACCCATGCTGGGCAGCAAGTAATACCAGGGCCAGAATAAAACAGAGCCCCGCCCCGGCGCACAAGAAGATCATCGCCGCGGAAAGTCCAATGCTTAGGGAAAACCATACCGAAAGACTGCCAAGGATATTACGGTAAAAAAGCACCGCCCCATAAAATACCAGCGGCAGAATACCAAGCATGGGAACATACACATACCTGGGCTTTTTTTGTGCCCGGTAACGCCAACCCAGGATCAACGCCAGTACTGCCATAGGAAGAAAAAACACTGCATCCCCCAGGCGGCAAAGTATCGCTGCCCTAAAACTCCGCCCCGCATAACCGTAGGCTTCAAATCTCTTTTCTGCAATAAAAAGTTCCCGCAAATTGAGGGTATCTATACCCCGCCGCATTTTTGCAAGCAAAAGAAAATCATCGTAGTTCAGGTTAAGCAATATCTGGAAAGTACCAATAACAGGATCGGGAAGCGCTTTCTCGCCGGGTACCCAAACAGGATTGTACCGTTGCTCTTTGTTGGTACGGTCCAGAGCCCGCAGCAAAAGTACTGTTTTTCCGGCAATGCCCGTTTTGCCGCCGGTACTTTCAATGCCGGAGTCCTCTAAAGAGGAACCCCGGTTTCCACTAAAGTTGGAACCCGCCAGCGGCACCAGCTTGGCATAATCGGCGCTTACCCGATAACGGAATGTACCGTCTTCTGCGGCGGCTACAATTTCCGGACCCCAGGCATAGGCATGATCCGGCTGGACCGCCAAAGAAGCAAAACGCAGGGCCAGTCTGCCGCCGTTTTCGCTGGGCAAAGAAAATACCGGAGCGTTTAAGGTAGAACCAATGGCTAAATCAAGTTCATCTATAAAGAACGCCACATTGGTTATACCGGCTCTGCAATTTTCCAGATACCGTGTTACATCCGGATCCTCGGGAGTACGACCCGCAAGTTCCTGAAACGTATAAAAAGCGCTTATCCAATCGCCGGCAACCATGGCTTCGTAACCATCCCGTTTCATCCGGTAAAGGGCAAACCGTTCCTTTTCCTGGGCATTGGGTTCCAGATTAGCTATTTTTTCCCAGGACTGGCTTGCCAAAGCCGTGGCAGCGGCTGTCTCCGCCGCTCCCGGTTTGGCAAGCCGCTGGGCCAAAGTAGCAAGCCAATGGGCATCGTAGAATTGTTCGGCGGCAAAAGCTTTTTCCGCCAGACTAAGGGCATCGGAGGAATTAACCGGATTTCCCGGTATGCCCAGCCAAACCGGAACAGTTCCATCGGCATTTTCCGCAGATCGGGGCGGCTCCGGTATTTGGCCGGAATCGCCCAAAGCGCTGGTAATATCCGCTTTAAGTTTTTCAATTTTATCATCCCCCGGCCAAATCCCCTGGCAAAGGGCCAAAAAGCGGGCGGCCTCTTTCCAGTCCTTGTCCGCCGCCAGCGCCTGGGCCCGGCCCCTGGCCTGGGCGTATAAATCGCTCCGGTTTATCATAGATATCCGGGCATTCATGGTTATAGGCAGAACCAGGAAAAACAGAACCCCATACATCGCCGCCGCTGTAGAAGCGGCAATCACCGGCCAGGTAAGGTACTTAAGAAAAACAACAGAAAATCCCTTTTTGCCCACAAAGGTATTTCCTGCATACCCCCCTTCGGAATGTTCCTTAAGACCAAAGGGAATTACCAGAGCAGAAAAAGCCAGGGCGGGAAACAGATTGATAAAGGTAATAATACCGCCGCTTAAGTACCAGAAAAAGGAAAATTTTCCCAGAATTTCCACGGGCTCTGCCGCAGCCAGGGGAAAAACAAAACGGTAGACACATATCCCTGCAAAGGCGGCACATATAAAAACAATAAACACGATCAGCGGAGTGGTGTAGGTTTCCTGTTTAGCCATCGGCCCTCCCCCTGGCCAGGTATACCAGACCGGAGTAAAGCAGGATCAGAAAAGCCAGGGCAGTAAAAATTACCGGGTTCACCAGCGATTCGGGAATAATGTTCCCTGCAAAAGAAGCCAGCAAAGTGTGTATTTTGGTTTGATTAAGCAGATTTTCCAAAGCCAGGGCTCCGCGGAATGCCAGGGCGGCAAAAAAAAGATTTGCCAGGGACCAAAAACTGATATTCACCAAACAGCCCAGCGAAAGAAGAAACAGCGCCAAAGAACCAGCATATATCCCATAGGGCAAAAAGCCTTCCCTAAACCATGCAGAAAAAACCCTGGCGCTGTGTTCCAGTTCCCGGTTTATATTGCCAAAGATGGCATTCTTTACCGGTACAAAAGGCAGCCGTATGGTAAGCGTATTGCCCTGGCTTTGGTAGTTAAGTGAATCGTTGGAAGTAACAGCCCTGGGACCCCCCGGCTGGTAAGGATCGGTCAAAAGTACCGTTGTTTCGCTTACAATGGGCAGAGCAAGGATAAAACCGGGTTTTACCAGATCGGTGGGGGGCTTTTTCATGGTAATGGTAAACCCGCCTATTTGTTTAAACGTTTCCAGGCCAAAAAATACCGCGCCGCTTAAGGCCAGGACAAAGACCAAAATAAGCATGAACACCGCCGGATATGCCATGCGCCGCCGGGTAGCATAACTAAGGGCCAGCATGATACTCAAATAAAAGGTTGCCGGCAGGGAATTGGTCAGATACATCAGCATATTTCCGGTAAAAGCGCCGGAATTTCCCGGCGAAGGGGGAAAAATCACCGCCTGACCAGCCCATTCCTCCAGCAAACCCAGCAAACTTGCCGCTGCCAGTATGCCTACAAAGGAGAAACAGAAAAAAAGCACCAGTTTGGCGAAATTCTTCACTCCACTAGCCTAACATGATGGCACTCAATTCGCAAGGACCCGTGGTTTCAAGGTATTCGGCCCCCGGCGAATAAACAGAGTTTCCACAAGTTTTCCACAGTAAAGGTAAATCTAATAGCTTACACGGACATACTTTTTTTTGTTCTTAGCTGACTTCTTCAGTCATAATAAAATTAAGTCTTTATATTACAAGGAATTACGCAAAATTGCCCTGCCGCCGCACAGGACCTGTATAAAAACAGATACAGCAAGTCTCAAAACCCTGTGTTATTAACAACTTATCCACAAAAAATGTGGATAGACAAGTTTTGAAGAACTGTATCTGTCTTAACCCAGGAAAACCTGACCCGCGTTATCGATGGCCAGAATGGTCTTACATTCTGAACAGCGAAACCGTCCGGGTTTTAAGGCTTTAAGCTTCTTGGAACAGATCGGACAGGAGAATACCTTGGGGAACAGGGATACTGTCTCGGATGCCGATCCGCTGCGGAAAAAGTTAATGGAGTCATCCAGGTTATCCTTGATATTAAAAAACTGGGAAAAACCAAGGAGTTGGAAGACTTCGTATACTTTGGGTTGGATTTCCAGTAGTACCAGATCTCCGCCGCGGGGTTTAACAGATTTGAGAAAAGCGGTAAAAGAACCAATACCGGTGGAGGAGACATAGTTAAGGCCGCCGCACTGAAATACCAGGCGGATAAAACCCGCTTCTATGGCTTTGGCAACCCGTTTCTGGAAATAATTGGAATTATAGGTATCAATGTACCCGGTAAGATACAATACCAGACATCCTTCAACCTCGTTTACTTTTTGAAGCTTGATTTTGAGGCTGTCATCCTTTTCGTCGTCAAAACCATTGACTATATCATTGTTCGTCATAGCTTTCCCTTCCAGTCAAATTTTAACATTTTTTACCTAATCTCATTTATTATCGGATAGATCACTTAAATACTATACCTTTTTCAAGAGAATGTCAAAGCCATAACCCTCTGTCAATAGGGATCAGGGCTCCATTCACTGCCGGATTCTCCAAAACCGCCATGGCAGTACGGACAATATCCGCCGGAGTCAACGCCCCGCCCGGATTTTTCGTTTTGTTGTACTTTTGCTCTTCCGGCGAGTTATACTCCGTATCGGTCAGCCCCGGACAAAGTACATTACAGGTAACTTCCGGCCCGGCGCTCCTGGCTGTCGATTTAGCCAAGACCCCCAAAGCTGTTTTTGCCGCTCCATAAGCCGCTGTTCCGGAAAAACCCCGAATTTCCGTTGTATTGGTTCCGCCAAAGAGCAAAATACGGCCCCATCTTCTTTTAATCATACTACATAAAACCGAAGAAATCAGTATCCCCGGGAAAATGAGGTTACTTTCTACCAAAAGCCGCCAGTCTTCCGGTTTTGTTTCGTGCAAAGGGACTTTTTTAAAGGGGCCCCAGGCAAAAACGAGTATATCCAGCGGCCGCTGTGGAAATTGAACCTTTTCCAGGATATAAACCGCCGCCTGTTCCGGCGAAAACCCCTTAGGCCCGCCAATCCGGCACAAAAACCCCTCTGCGGCTGGTATTTCCGCCCTGTTTGTCCCAAGGGCAAACAGGGCTGCCTCCAGCCGTTCCGGCGAATTCCCCCCGGTTACGGTAACAGCGGCGCCCCGTTCCGCCAGGGCCAGGGCTGCCGCCCGGCCTATACCGCCGGTTCCCCCGATAACCAGGGCGTGTTTTCCGGTAAATACCCGTTCCATGGCTGAACTGTACCTGAATAAAGGATAAAATAAAACCGCTGACAGGGGGTATTTATGCGCTTGCACGACATTACCATCGTACTGGCCCGGCCTTCGGAACCGGGCAATACCGGAGCGGTTTGCCGGGCCATGAAAAACATGGGCCTCCACCGGCTCCGGATTGCCGCCCCGGAATGGTCCGGCGGACTGGAAAAACTTTTGGCCCGGGCGGTTCATGCTGCGGATATTTGGGAAACGGCGGAACACTTTAACAGCCTGGAAGCAGCCCTGGCGGATTGTACACTTTCGGTAGGAACCAGCCGCCGCCGGGGCAGATACCGCAAGTCCAACACCCTTACAGCCCGGGAACTGGCGACCTTCCTCAAAGACAAAGACGGTTCCGCCGCCATTGTCTTTGGCAGCGAACGAACCGGTCTTTCCGGGGAAGAACTGGAACTGTGCAATATGGCTTCCCATATTCCCGTAAGCCCCGTTTTTCCTTCAATGAACCTTTCACATGCGGTTCAGGTTTATGCCTACGAACTGTACCAGGTGCTGACGAAGGACAGTCGGGGTTCCTCTTTAGAGGAACCCCGGGGCCCCAATCCGGTTCCCGGCCAGTGGGTTCCCATGACTGCCGCAGAAATTAACACCATGGTAAGGTCCATAAGCGATTCCCTGGCCTCCACCGGTTTTTATAAACATCCCGGCCGTGCGGAACAGGAACGCTTTTTACGGGACATATTTGCCCGCTCAGGTTTAAGCCTGAGCGAAGGCCGCTATTTGAGTACCATTATAAGCAAAGCGGGAAGGCTGGGAAGCAAATTCTCTAACCCAGATTAAACAGCTTATACATCAATATAAGGAATTTATAATAGAAGAAGGGGAATATCCTAAAGATACGCCAGGGTTTATGGAAACAAAAACCGATCCACTCAAAACCCCGTTCAAAAACTTTCCGGGAGGGGCGGCGCTTGCGTTCCGCAAAAACTTCAAAGAGATCGCTGCACCAGAGCCGCAAACCCTTGTTAAGACTGCCGCCGTTACGGGCTATCCACCGTTCACCGCCTTTAATACCCTTTCCAACAAGAAGCAGGGAAGGGGCAGCTTTCCGGATAGCCTGGAGTATGGTGGCCTCTTCCTGATGTTTAAAGTTACCTACATAACGGCCCACTATGCGCAGCCGTGGAAAGGTTTGGCGGAGGTTTTTTTCCGCCCGTTTAAGGCTTCGCATCCTTCCGCCCAAAAGGTATACAGAAAGCTCCCGTTTTTCCAGTATGGACAAAAGAGTGATAACAAAATCAAAGGGCATATACCGGTACACTTTTTTCTTTTTAAGGAACCGCGCCCCCTTAACAAGGCTTTTGGAAATGGGGATAACCATGGTAGCCCGCTGTACAAAGGGGCGGTATTCATAGTTGCTCCGGGCCCGCAGAAGATCCAAAAGCGAAAGAAGAATTACATCCTGTCCCTTGTCTTCTTTTAAAAGCCGGTAAACGGTATCTTCCAGTTGTTCCGGATCTACAATATCCAGCGGTGTTTTTAAGAGGGTGATTCGTTCCAGGTTTGTTTCAGCGTCCACTGCGAGCGCTCCATAAGTATCATTTTAACTGCCGCCGCTCCATAAAGGGCCGCAGTTTCGGTCCGCAACACGGTATCCCCCAGATTAAGGGACTTAAACCCCGCACTGGTAAAGCGATCAAGTTCAGCCCCGGAAAAACCCCCTTCGGGTCCCACCGCCAAAACCGTTATAACTGGTTCCCTATAAAGATACTGGTGAAGATTGCCCTGCGCAAGGGGGTGAAAGATCAGTCCCAATACAGCGCCGGTATCCCCCGACTTTACGGAACGGAGTTTTTCCCAGTAGGCAAAAAGTGCGTCTATGCCAAGCGGAGAAAGCACCCGGGTATCAACACAAGAACCGCTTTGCTGGCGGGCTTCTTTTACAATACGCCGCCACCGTTCTTCCCGGCCTGTTTCCTCCCGGTTTTGCCTGCGGGCTTTTATGCCCGGCACAGACCGTTCCGCCGCAAAGGGAACCACTTCGCTTATCCCCAGCTCCGCCGCCTGGCGAACGATTAGATCCATTTTTGCACCCTTGGGCAAAGCCTGAAACAGAATGAATTTGGCGCTTGGCGCCGAATTCGTTTCTGCCGCCGGGACGTGTGCCGGGGCAGCGGCCATTGCCGCGGCAATGGCCGAAATTTCGCCTGTCAGGGTGTGACTGCTGCTGCCAGTTACCGTTACGGTAACCGGCAGCCCGTTGGGAAGCAGGGCGTTAAAAACATCACCCGGTTTAAGCCTAAGCACATGAACCAGGTAGTGATAGTCTTCGCCCCGGAGTTTGACAACCCCGCAACCGCAGCCGCCGGGGCCGCCTGCGGGGCCCTTGGCGGTCTTGGCGGAGTAGACCGGTTCTTCCTTTAGCAGGAATTGCTTCACCTAAAAGTACCTGCTTTTTCCGCCTGCGGTTTCTAGGAAGCCAAAGGCAGCGTATCGTCCGCTTCTTCCTGAAGATCCCGCAGGGTTTTGCTGGTTTTCATCAGCTGGGTATAATTTCCGCTGCGCAGTATTTTAACCGCTTCCTGCAGTTGTATATCGTATTCCAGGTCGTAAACCGGGGCGATAACCGTACGGTTTTGTTCGTTCCGTATAAGCCGCCGGAGCAATGTAGAGTCCAGATGGTACGCGGCAGTAAGTTCCCCTGCAAAGGCATCTATCTCTGCGCTTGTTGCATTGGGGTTATCTGCCACAAAGGCAGCAATAGCATTGGATTTAAGAAGTTCATTAAGTTTTTCCACATCGGCGGCGGAAAATTCGGGGAAAAGCACTTCCCGGTCGGGAGGAATTCCTATCTTGTCAATGTTGACATCGCTGGGGGTATAGTACCTGGCAGTGGTGATCCGGAAACCGGTATTGGCTCCTACGGGGTACACTTTTTGTACCGAACCTTTGCCGTAGGATTTTTCTCCCACCAGGTAGGCCCTGCCCCGATCTTTTAGGGCTCCCGCCACAATTTCCGAAGCGGATGCCGACCCTTTGTTAATCATCACAATAAGCGGCATATCCTTGGGCACCACCGGAGACCGGCGGGCATGGTAAACATAATTTTCCGCAGGAATTCTGGATTTGGTGGAAACCACTACGCCGCCATCAAGAAAAAGTTCGCAGATTCCCACCGCAGAATCCAACAGCCCGCCGGGGTTGTTCCGCAGATCCACCACCAGGGACTTGTATTTTTTTTGGGCAAAGTTTTCCAGCGCTTCCCGTGTATGGACAATCGTTTTGGGAGTAAAGGAAATAATCCGTATATACCCAATGTCACCGATCATTTCGTACTTGATCACCGGCACTTCAATAACCGCCCGTGTAAGGGTTACCGGAAATTCCAGCTTGGCCCCGCGGCGGATAAGGAGCGATACATCGGTACCGGGTACTCCCCGCAGCCGGGCCAGTACCGTATCCATAGAAAGCACATCCGTAGGTTCACCGTTTATTTCGATAATAAGATCGCCGGGGTTAATTCCCGCCCGCCAGCCGGGGGTGTCCTCGATGGGAGAAGAAACTTCCACAAAGGGCGGCGTACCATCGGGCTTGGCTTCCAGGGGTTTGCTGATATAGAGTCCCACTCCGCCAAAGTGGCCGGAAGTAGTATCGTTCAAATCCATGTAGTCCCGTTCCGGTAAAAAGGCCGAATGGGGATCCCCCAGGGAATCGAACATTCCCTTCATGGCGCCCTCAAAAAGTTTTTGGGATTCAACCTCGTCTACATAGTTTCGCTGGATAAAATCAAACACATTCTGAATTATTGATGCATAGGGTCTATCCTGGGGATTATTCTGCGCCGATGCTCTGGAGGCCGTTACAAATACAAACACAAGTACCAGACCGGAAAGGATCCATGGAAGAATCCTGCGGTTTTTTTCTGAAAGCTTTTTCATGGAATTAGTGTACCCTCCGGGTAAAATTGTTTCAATAATTGTTTAATGGACGTTCCAAAAATGCATTTTTGGAACGTTAAACCGTTTGGTATGTCTGCGTTCGAGACAAATCGCCGCTAAGCCGGGCCGCAGTCTGCTCGTTACTCCGGACCAGCCGTTTTGCCAGCAGTTTGGAAAGGAATATACCGTAATGGGGATATTCCCGGATAACATTGATAAACGTTTTTTGGGTTAAAAGAATAAGTTTGCCGCTGCTCGTAGCTTTGATGGTGGCGGAACGGCGCTGATTAAGGAGAAAGGACATTTCCCCCATAAAAATATCCTGGGGGGAAAGGGTTCCTACAAGTTTGTCGTTGTGGAACACCTCGTAGGTACCGGAAGAAATATAGTAGAGGTAATCGCTGGGTTCTCCTTCCCGCAGTACGGTATCGCCCTTTTTTACATTAACGATCTGCTCCCGGGAAAATCCAACCGGAACTTCATGTTCCACCGATGTATCGTGATTAATGATCAGCGCCACCTGGTTTCCCTTGGCATTGTATTTTAACTCGCTGGAAAGGCTTGCGGCCATTTTAATTCCCCGGCCATGGAGGCTGTAATCGTCCTGTTCGCTTACCTTTTTAATGTGGGCTTTGACATCAAACCCTTTGCCCTGATCCTGGATAATAAAAATTGAACGATCGGGTTTAATCTCCCAAAGGAAAGAAACTTTTTTTGCCGCAACAACCGGGTCTTTGCATCTTTCTACAATCAGGTCAACAGGAGAAATCCCTTCCTCTAAGGCTTTGGTTTTTTCATCATAGGAAATGCCGCAGTTGCCGTGTTCTATGGCATTAACAATCAGTTCCGCCAGGGCCAGCTGGAGGTGCATTTTACTGTCCGGGTTAATAAGCCCCCGCTGGGCCAGAATTGTTGAACCAATACCGGAATAAAGGGGCACCGCCAGAATATCATTGTCTATGGCAAAACTGCCGGAAGCGCCTTCCAAAAGATTTTTGGTAAATTCCCGCTGGAAGATAATCTGGTAATTTTGTTCAATAATCTGGATGCTTTTTACCAGATGGGTTCTAAGCCGGAAATTGTCCAACAGGGTAAGTACATTGATAGCCTTGTACTTCCGCAAAAGTTCTTCTTCTTTGTCCGTTTCGTGGGAATAAAGACCGATGATTCCAAAATTGAGTATCCACTTGTCGTTTCTGATATGATCGATAATCTGTTCAACATTTATTTGAGTATCAGAAAAATTGATCACCACCAGTTCCGGCAGGGCATAGTTTAAAAATTCCAGAATTTCGTCTTCTTCTACCAGAAAGAGCAGATCATAGTTGTGGCCAGGAATCTCTTCAAAAGCAAGTTCTACCCGCTGGCGAATTTTCGGGTCCGAATTGATAATGCCCAATGTACTCATAACAACTCCAAAAAATCAGTTCTTCCCTTAATTATCGGTAGATTCGGGTAATAATACCAGTTCCGCGGGGCCTCCGGCCAGCAGATCTTTCGCCAGGGCCTGGATCTGTTCTGCTGTTACGCCGCGGTAAAGGGCGGGCCGCCCAGCCAGACGGGAAAGGGGCGCCCCGGTAATAACGGTAAAATTTGCCAAATTCCGGGCCACAAAACCGTTATTTTCCATAGATCGCTCAAAGGTTTTAACCAGCGCCTCCCGGGAGCGGGTTAGGGTTTCTTCGTTTATACCCGCAGTCAGGGCCGACAGCTGTTTCTGAACCGCCTGGCGCAGTTCCTGCTCCCGCTGGGGGTCGCAGATAAAGTACACTCCCAGGGACAGTTCCCCCACGGGCATGGGACTTAAGGAAACCCCGGCGGAAACGGAATAAACCCCGCCCAGTTTTTCCCGGATTTCATCGGTTAATACAATGTCCAGGTATTCGTTCAGCACTAGTACCGCCGCATTGTCCGCTTCTGTCCAGTTCCGGGGAACAAACCACCCCATGTAAACGATGGACTTTTCTTCCTTTCCTTTACGGAGGATTTTTTCTGTTTTGCCCGGCCGGGTAATCCGGGGGTTTGTCCATTCATTCCAGCGGGGCAGGTCCCGGGCCGGAAGGGAAGCAAGCCAGGTTTCCGCCAGGGTACGCAGTACATCCCTGTTTCCCAGGCTTCCTGCCAGCACCAGGGTATAATCGGCGGGGTTTAGAGCCAGGCGCATAAAACGGTTCACCGTATCGCCCTGTACTTTTTCCAGATCCGCAAGTTCCACAGGTATAAACAGGGGATGGTTACCGTATACAAGCCGGGAAAGTTCTTTGTAAAAAACTGTTTCCGGGCTATCCGTTTCCTGGATCAGCTTTGTCCGGCTTTGTTCCAGTACCAGCCTAAGGCCCGTATCATCAATGTTGGGTTTGTCAAAGTATTCATGGAGCATTTGAAACAGCACCGGTAAATCCTTTACCGTGGCGGAACCCCGGAAACCCCGGATATGAGCGTTGGTCCAGAACGCCAGGGACACCTGTTTATCCGCAAGGAAATGCATTAGATCGGTCCGGGAAAGGTTACCCAGCCCGGAGGCGCTTTTTATTTCCGCCGCAAATTCCGCAGAAAAACGGCCAAATTCCGGCGTTTGATCCAACAGGTTCCGGCGGCTTAGTACGTCCAGATTAACCGTGCCGCCTCTTGCCAGGGCATAGATATCCAGTTCGTTGTTTTTGTTGGCGGTTTCCATAAGGATCAGCTTCATGCCGTTGCCAAGCTGCCAAATCTCCGCCCCCGACTCATCGCCGGTAACCGAAACAATGTTTCCCGGTTTGGGTTCTTCACTGGTCAGGCTAAGGACGGCGGATGTTTCTGCCAAGGTTTCCTTTGGAAACCGCGGTGCCACCTCGGCAAGGCGGCTTTTTTCTACCATGGCGGCCACCGCAGCTTCATTGGGCAGCAGCGGCGCTTCTGCCTCCGGAGCGGCTATTAATACCGCCAGATCGCCGCCGGCATAGTAGTCCCTGACGGCGGTGTTAACCACACCAAGCCCTATGGCGGGCAGCATCCGGGTTACAGCTTCCAGTTCCCACCCGGGGTCCAGGGCATAGCGGTTGTAGAGAAAATCCGCCGACAGCTCCTGGATATAATCTTCCGACTCCCGGCGGTTCTGTTCGGCGGCCATCATTTCCAGACTGGAAAGAAGCGCCGCCCTGGCTCTGTCCAGTTCTGCCTGGGTAAAGCCATGGCGGGCCAGCCGCTCCTTTTCCAGAAGCAGGGCTTCCAGGGTTTCTGCGGCGCGCCCCGCTTTTGCCTGGGCGGCCATGATATAGTACCGGGAAGCGGAACCATAGCGGTCGTTCCAGGAAGCGGCGTGGATATAGGGCGTATCTTCCTTCACCATAAATTCACCGTACCTAAAATCGATCATTGTTTCGGTAAGGTAATCTATAAGTCCTTCCCGGTAATCGCGGAAGGTACGGCTTATTTTTTGGGAATCCCGTTTATAGTAGAGGTACACCGTAGATGAGGGAAGTTCCGGATCGCTGGCAACGGTAGTTACAAGACTTCCCTTTTGGGGTTCCGGCAGTTCGTAGTGCGGCCGGGTAAAGGGGACCTTTGCTTTGGGAGCGGTAAAATGGGCGGCCAGGTCCCTTTCCAGGGCCGCTCCGTCAAAATCCCCCACCAGAATAAGGGCCATGTTATCCGGCCGGTACCAGGTTTGGTAAAAGTTCCGCAGCCGTTCCGCCGGGGCATTTTGAATAACATCGGGAAGGCCAATGGGAAGCCGCTCTGCAAAGCGGGAACCCCGAAAGATAACCGGGATTAGTTTTTGCCGTATCCGTTCCGATGCGCCCAGGCGGGTACGGTATTCTTCCATAATAACCAGGCGTTCCTTGTCTACATCAGCTTCGTTAAAACTTACCGTCCAGGTCCAGTCGTCCAGAATCGCCAGGGCCCGCTCCGGAATACGTTTAATCCCATCGGCTCCGGTTTCTACCGGCGCTTCAATGCCGTAAACCGTTTCTTCATAACCCGTATAGGCATTTACTTCCGGGCCAAAGCGCATTCCCAGGGAGCGAAGATAGTTAACCAGTTCCGTCCCGGGAAAACGCCGGGTTCCGTTAAAGGCCATGTGTTCCACAAAGTGGGCCAGTCCCCGCTGGTTTTCTTCTTCCAGGATCGATCCGGCATTAACCGACAGGGTAAGAAAAGCCCGCCCGGCGGGCAGGGAATTTTCCAATATATAATAGCTTAAACCATTGGGAAGTACCCCTTTCCGTAAAGCAGCTTTGGCGGGCAGCGGGTCTTCCGGTCCGCCCAGTCCGCCGTAGAGGGCCCCCGAAGGCAGGGCAAAAAGCGGATCGGCGGCAAAAACCTGGTTTGGCGGAAGGCAAAACAGGCCGCCGGCCAGCAGCAGAAACAACAAAAAAGGACTTAAAAGCCGTTGTTTTATAAAATTCATATACAAAAGTATACCAAAAAATAAAATATGATGTTATACTTAGAGCCAGAGGTGAGTATGAGACTATTAACCAGGTCGGATTTTGACGGTTTAGCCTGCGGGGCCCTGTTGGAGTATCTGGGCGTTATCGATGAATATAAATTTGTCCATCCCAAGGATATTCAGGATGGCCTGGTGGAAGCAAATTCCAACGATATATTGGCCAATATTCCCTATGTTAAGGGCTGCAAACTGTGGTTCGACCACCACTACAGCGAATCCGAGCGGCTGGGCAAAGATGTGTACTTTGAAGGCGTTTCCCGCCTTGCCCCAAGCTGTGCCAGGGTTATCTTTGATTACTACGGCGGCGAAGCAAAAATGGGCCGTTTTAATACCATGCTGCACTATGTGGACAAAGTTGATTCGGGGGACCTGAGTTCAGAGGAAATACTCCATCCCACCGGCTGGATACTTCTTGGTTTTATTATGGACCCCCGAACCGGCCTGGGCCGTTTCCGGAATTTTACCATAAGCAACTATGAACTAATGAAGGTCCTTGCCAAAGCCTGTATGGACAAACCCATTGAAGAAATTCTGGCCATGAGCGATGTCCAGGAACGGATAGAAGTATACCTGGAACAGGCAGAAGCCTTTAAGGGGATGATCAAAAAATACGCCAAAACCGACGGAAACGCCATTGTGGTGGACCTGCGGGGGGTGGAAACAATCAATGCGGGGAACCGCTTCCTTATCTATACGCTCTTTCCCAAACAAAACATTTCTGTCTGGATCATCGACGGCAAAAACAAACAGAATGTTGCCGTCACCGTGGGTTACAGTATCATCAACCGCAGCGCCTCCGTTAATGTGGGAAGTCTGCTTTTAAAATACGGCGGCGGCGGCCATATCCAGGTAGGTACCTGCCAGGCGGATTATGCCGGGGCGGACCAGGTTATTGGCGAAATTATCAGTGCGGTAAAGTAGTTTAGCCCATGGAAATGAATTTTTATTCCCTTGGCGCGGCAGAGGAAGTTACCGGCTCAAAACATGTGCTTGAGGTGGACGGTAAAAGTTATCTTGTGGACTGCGGGGCCTTCCAGGGTTCCCGGGCCGAAGCAGACCGGAAAAACCGGGAATTCGGCATAGAGCCGGACCGCATAAACGGGGTACTTGTTACCCATGGCCATTTTGATCACTGCGGTATGCTGCCCCTTTTAACCAAAGGGGGTTACCGGGGAAACATCTATGCCACCCCGGCCACCAGGGATATTTCCAGCCTGGTAATGATGGATTCCGCCAATATCCAGGCCCGTGACGCCGATTACCTTCGCAGACAGGCCCAAAAAAAGGGCGAAAAATTTACCTGGGAGCCCCTCTATACCGAAAAGGACGCCATCGAAGCCACAAGCCAAATTATGGGCATTTCTTACCACCGGCCCTTTTTTATGGGCGATGGCATAAGCTGCGAATTTTTTGATGCGGGCCATATCCTGGGTTCAGCCATGGCCAATGTAACGGTAAACAAGGGCGGCACAGAACGAACCATCCTTTTTTCCGGCGACCTGGGCCGCAAGGGCAAACCCATAATCCGCGACCCCGAACGGCCGCCAACGCCGGATTACCTTGTTATCGAAAGTACCTACGGCGACAGGCAGCACGGCAAAACAGACGATGCCATGAAGCAGCTGGCGGAAATTGCCAAACAGACGGCGGCCAGAGGGGGAAAGATCATTATCCCCTCATTTGCCATAGAACGGACCCAGGAACTGGTATACTACTTTCACCTCCTTACAGACGAAGGAGCAATTCCACAGATGCCCATCTATGTGGATTCGCCCATGGCAACCAATGCTACCACGATCTTCCAGGTTCACCCGGAATGTTATGACGAAGATATCCACGAAGCGTTTATCAAACATCATAAAAATCCCTTTGGGTTTAATAACCTTCACTTTACCACCAGTGTGGAAGAATCCAAATCTTTGAACGATCTTAAAGAGCCGGCCATTATTATTTCCGCAGATGGTATGTGCGAAGCAGGCCGGATTCAGCATCACCTGATCAACAACATAAGCGATCCTGCTGCTACCATATTGCTTGTGGGTTTTATGGCAAATAATACCCTGGGGCGGCGGCTCCAAAACCGGGAAGAAGAAGTAAAGATACACGGAATGTGGTTCAAGCGAAAGGCCCGCGTGGAAAACATCAATGCCTTTAGCGCCCATGCCGATTATGTGGAGGCCGGTGACTGGCTGACTTCGCTGGATCTTTCCCGGCTTAAAAAAATATTTATTGTCCACGGCGAACCAAAAGCCCAGACGGCCTTTAAGCAGTATCTGAAAGAAAAATGCCGGGCCGAACCGGTAATTGTCAAATACGGCGAAACCTATACGCTTGATTAGGTACAATTCTCTCTAAAAACTGCCTTTCTCCTCAAAAATCAGGCATTTCAAGTGTAAGTAAAAAAGCTTCAAATGAAACAGATTTTCTTGACTTTTAATTTTATTTTAGTATGTTATATGTATCAGCTTACAGAGCAAGAAAACAAAATAAGGAGTGTACCATGACAGACAGACAAGATAAGATCCTGGAAATCCTGGCAGGAACCCAGCGAGTAGAAGTCAGCACCCTGGCGGAAAAACTAGAGGTGTCCCAGGTCACCATCCGCAAGGATCTGGATTATCTGGATGAATTGGGCTTTATCAAACGTGAACACGGATATGCCCTTTTCGGTTCTATTGAAGACGTGGATACACGGATGGCAATCAACTACGACATCAAGCGGCGAATCGCCAGAACTGCGGCGGAAACGGTGGAAGAAGGAGAAACGGTACTTATTGAATCCGGCTCCTGCTGCGCCCTTTTAGCGGAGGAACTGGCCAACAACAAACAGGTAACGATTATCACCAACTCGGCCTTTATTGCCAACCATATACGCCGCGCTCCCTATGCCAATGTAATTCTTCTGGGCGGTGAGTACCAGAACAGCTCCCAGGTGATGGTGGGTTCCATGACCAGCAAATGGGCAGAAATCTTTATGTCCGACAAGTTCTTTATGGGTACCGATGGTTTTACCGAGAAATACGGCTTTACCGGCCGGGATCACCTGCGAACCCAGACCGCCCGGGACATGGCCCAACAGGCAAGGGAGATAATCATCCTTACCGACTCGGACAAGTTTCTCCACCAGGGAACGGAAGGACTGGTCAGGACCGAACAGGTTTCGGCGGTGTTCACCGATGACAGGCTCCTGCCAGAAAAAGAACTGTTCCTCCAGGAGCGAAATGTAGCGATTCATAAAGTAGCCAGCGCCAAAGCAGCCTAAGGGTCTGCTGCCTCCCTTTAACCGCACGAAGCTCCTCCGTGCGGTTGTTTTTTTTGGGTCTACAGGGTATACTTCCTCTACAAATTTTACGCAATAACGGAGGAGCCATGGACACCAATGTACAGGAATTTTTTAACCACGACGATTATTTTATAGACGAAAAAGTTGCTTTTTTAAAGTTTACCAATGCCTACAAAGTTTACGACAGTTCCGGCGAACTTATCGGCGCTATTAAAGAAACCATGCCGGCATTTCTTAAAGTTTTAAGCCTCTTTATTAACAGATCGTTTTTTCCTTTTAGGCTGGACATTCTGGATGGAGAAGAAAAAGTCCTAACCACCATCAAGCGGGGTTGGACCCTTCTTATATCCAAGATCGCTATTCTCGATTCCCAGGGCAGTCTTATTGCCCAGATTAAACAACAGTTTAAGATGTTTAAACCAACCTTTAATATTCTTGATCCCGCCGGAGCCCCCATTGGGATCATTACCGGCGACTGGAAAGCATGGAATTTTACCATCACCGGCAGCGACGGTAATCAAATAGGTACGATTACCAAAAAATGGAATGGTATCCTTAAAGAGGCCTTAACTTCCGCAGATAAGTATATTGTTTCCATTAATCCCGCTGTTGAAGAAGATGCCAAAAAAATCGCCATTGTCGCCACAGCCATTACCATCGATATGGTGCTTCATGAATCCCGTTAGTACCCTGAATTATTTTATGCCCACAAGGATTCTTGCGGGCAAAGACAGTGTATACAACGAGCGATCTTTTTTGGCACAACTGGGGCAAAAGGCCCTGGTGGTTACGGGGAAAAAATCTGCCAGGATAAACGGCGCTTACGATGACGCGGTAAAGGCCCTTACGGCCAATGGCCAGGATTATGTATTGTACGACAGGGTTATGGCAAACCCCACGGATACCTGTGTATACGAAGCCGGGGCGCTGGCCAGAAAAGAAGGCTGCGACTTTGTTCTGGCCATAGGCGGCGGTTCTCCCATGGACGCTGCCAAAGCTGCCGCGGTACTTGGAATAAAGGACATACCCAAGGAAGACCTGTTTGGTACTTCCTTTACCAGCGCCCTGCCTTTGGCGGCGGTTCCCACCACCGCCGGAACCGGTTCGGAAACTACCCCCTATTCGGTGCTGGTAGACACCACCGGTCCCGACGGCAAAACACCCAAGGAAGGGGGCCCGGCAAAACGTTCCATAGGATCGCCCCTGCTTTTTCCCCGTTTTGCTTTTCTTGACGCCAAGTACATGGCTGGCCTTAACCGTGAAACTACGGTAAATACCGCCATCGATGCCCTTTCCCATGCGGTAGAAGGGTTCCTCAGCCGCCGGGCCAATTATGTAAGCGATATCCTGGCAAAAGAAAGTATCTGTTTGATTATGGATAACGTAGAACCGCTGCTTGCCTTTACCGTTGATTCCGCCGCTGCAGTTTTTCCCGCAGAAGCGCGGGAAAAACTGTTACTTGCCTCCGCCATTGCCGGCATGGTGATAGCCCAGACGGGTACGGCACTGCCCCATTCCATGGGGTATCTCTTTACCATTAACTGGAATACCGATCACGGCAGAGCCAACGGCCTTTTACTAAAGAGCTTTCTTTTTTGGTGCCGGGAACGGGAAGCGGCCGCTTCCATTAGCCCAAGAATCCCCGAACTTTGTGCCGCCCTGGGCATGGAACTGGAACCGTTTTTTGCCATCCTGGAAAAATTGCTGGGCCAGCGGGAAAAGGCAAGTGAAGCGGAACTGCAGGACTGGGGCAGCCAGCCGATGAAAAATGGCGCCAATACCTATATTCAACCCACACAGGAAGAAATACTTCGTATCTACCGGGAATCGGTAGGATAACAGTGTAATGCAGGCAATAATTCTTGCGGCGGGCATGGGAAACAGGCTTGGCAGGTATACCAGGAACAATACCAAATGCATGCTGGAGATTAACGGGAAAACCCTTATAGAAAGGGCGTTGGATGCCATTGAAAAGGCGGGAATAAAAAAATGTATAATCGTAGTCGGCTATAAAAAAGAAAATCTTATCTCCTTTATTGGAGAACGCTACGGGAACATTGATGTCAGTTATGTTTCCAATGATATATACGATAAAACTAACAACATTTATTCCCTCTATTTGGCAAAAGAGTATCTTGTAAAAGACGATACCATTCTTATGGAAAGCGATTTGATCTTCGAAGACAGCGTTATCAGCGAAATAGTTTACTCTGCCGGTTCAACAGTGGCGGCGGTGGCAAAATGGGAAGCCTGGATGGATGGGACCGTTGTTTCCCTGGAGGAGGAAAACAAAATTTCCGCCTTTATCCCCAAAAGCTGCTTTGATTTTGAAAAAAAGGACAGCTACTATAAAACGGTAAACATCTATAAGTTTTCAAAAGAATTTTCCGAAAAGACCTATGTCCCTTTTCTGGGGGCGTATCTGGCTGCCATGGGAAACAATGAATATTACGAGCAGGTTCTGCGGGTTGTAGCGAGTCTGGATAAATGTGAAATGAAAGCTTTTGTGATAACCGGAAAAAAGTGGTATGAAATTGACGATATGCAGGACAAAGACATTGCAGAAACAATTTTTTCCAATACCGCCGAAGAAAGACTCAAGCGAATTTCCTCCCGTTATGGCGGCTATTGGCGTTTCCCCAATTTGCTGGATTTCTGTTATTTGGTAAACCCCTATTTTCCGCCGGAACAGATGCGCAGCGAGATGAAAGCATATTTTGATGAGCTGCTGGCCGGGTATCCTTCGGGGTTAAATGTGCAAAACCTGCTGGCGGCGAAAATGTTCAATCTGGACGCAGAAAATGTGTTGACCGGCAACGGTGCGGCGGAACTTATCCGTGCGGTATCACATCTTATCCGGGGCAAGGTTGGCATTATTTACCCCACTTTTAACGAATATGCCGAAAGCCTGGGCGCCGCCGAGTTAGTTTCTTTCTGTCCCGAATCTATCAACTATGATATTGATCAGCTGCTGGAATGGTCAGCCGGGTGCGAGACGCTGGTGCTGATCAATCCCGACAACCCTTCTGGTAATTATATTCCAAAGGATGATGTTAAACGTCTGCTTGTAACGTTAAAAGCCCAAAATAAAAGATTGCTGCTGGATGAATCATTTGTCGATTTTTGCGATACCCCGGACTTGTCTGCGGACACGTCCGGGGAAGAGACTCTGTTACGGCAGGAAACGCTTGATGAATTTCCCAATCTTATCGTGATTAAAAGCCTGAGCAAAAGTTACGGCATTCCCGGTCTCCGCCTGGGTATACTGGCATCCGGGGACCGCAGCTTTATACAGGAAGTGCGCAGGCAAATTCCCATTTGGAACATCAATTCCTTTGCCGAATATTTTTTGCAGATTATTGGGAAATATGCCAAAGATTACCGTATTGCCTGCCGCCGCATTGCCGAAGAGCGGGGGCGTTTTTACACGGAGCTGGAAAAAACCGGCCTTTTCAAAGTGTATCCATCAGCGGCCAACTATTTTTTGTGTCATCTGCGGGATAACCTGAATGCCGCTGATATGGCGCGTTATCTTCTGGAAAATCACAACATCTTCATTAAAGACCTGAGTGACAAAAAGGGATTTTCCAACGGAAAAACCGGCGGTTCATGGATTCGCATAGCGGTAAGAAACCGGGCTGATAATGACTTTTTAATCGAAAAACTTGCCTCTTTTAGTAAACAAGTAGTCTGATTTGCTTTACCATGGTTCGAGGGGTTGTCGGTGATGAATCCTCCAAAAGCTGAAACGAAGAATGAAAAAGAACAACGCAGGCGAGAGGACAATGCCAAGAAAGCAAAAACAACCGCGGATCAAAAGTTCCCCAGCGAAAAGTGGAAAAAACTTGAAGAAAATATCTATTTATCGCCACGAAAGAAAATTGGAGAAGGAACAAGCTTTGTAGAGGAAAAACGAGATGCACAAATTCTCAAAAAATTTGGCAGTACCACGTATCTCGTTCCTGAAAGCAGCCGCGAGCCTGGCAAAAAATATGATGCTATAGTGAACGGCCAAATGATGGAATTTAAAAATATGTGCGGGAACAGCGAAAAAACCCTAAAGAAGCATTTTTTTGCGGTCTCGCAGACAAGCCCCAAATGTTTTTATTAACCTTGAGACATCTCCGCTTACCAAACATGAAGTCATAAGCTATCTTCATGGGGCACGTAATAGCGATGACTGGGGTACCTACAATAAGAAATTCATTGGCGGTAAAATAATTCTCAAGATAAAAGGTCATAAAAACCTGATTTATCTGAATGTGGACGATCTTGAGACAAAAGAGCGATAAAAAACCGGGCGCAGGGGCGTCCGGTAGGCTGGCGGGGCGGTGGGCTTTGAATCTCACAGCCTCGCTGTATTAAACATAGCCTGTTTTAGGGAGGATGTCAAGCGTTTTTGTGGGATTTTTTGCAAAATTTAGGTGTTTTCTACTTAACCTATTGTACCAAATATGATACACTATCATATAATGAAGGTGGAAAAACGTATAATTGTCAGATTTTATAAAGCCTCAAATGGAAAAGAACCGGTACGGGAATGGTTAAAAGAACAAACAAAAGAGAATAAAAAGTTAATCGGTGAGGATATAAAAACGGTCGAGAATACTTGGCCGGTTGGCATACCGCTTGTAAGAAAGCTTGCTAAAGATTTATGGGAAGTAAGAACAACCTTGGAAATAGGCAAATGCCGGGTATTTTTTACCGTGTGGCAGAATTATATGGTTTTGTTGCATTGTATTATCAAGAAAACACAAAAGACACCTAAACAAGATTTTGATTTGGCAAAATCAAGGCGTAATAATATACATTCAATGGGGGTAGAAAATGAATAAGTACATTGGAAGCACTTTTGACGATTTTTTGGAAGAGGAAGGAATAAAGGATGAAGTTGAAAATGGCTCAATAAAAAAAATCATTGCATTTCAACTTCAAGAAACAATAAAGAATGAAAAATTGACAAAAACGGAATTAGCCAGAAAGCTGGAAACATCTCGTGCGGCAGTAGATAGATTGCTCGATCCATATAATGAGTCAGTAACATTATTTACATTAAAAAAGGCCGCTTCAATTGTTGGTAAGAAAATAAAAATGGAATTAGTATAAACAGGCTATACGCTTCGCCGCCAGTAGGCGGCTCGGCCTCCAACCAGTGGTATTCGACCCCCAGCGAATAAAAGAGTATACTTATAGAAGTAAGGATTATCAAAACAGGAGAAACCATGTTAGAAAAACTGAAAAATTTGTATATAACGAGCATTTTTCTGGTCTGCGGATTTTTGCTGACCAGTGTGAGTGATTGTGAAAGTATGTACCTGACGGAACAGCAGCAATCCCGGTCACAGAACACTTCCAGCGCACAAAGTTCCAGTACACAGAGCGGTTCCAAAGTGGAATCCAGCCAGAGTTCCGGGGCGCAAACTTCCGGAATCACACCGGCGCCTGGAACATCTGCGGGAACCGGCCAGGCTGGTTCTCAAAATACTGGATCACAGGGCAGTTCCAGCGCACAAAGTTCCAGTACACAGAGCGGTTCCAAAGTGGAATCCAGCCAGAGTTCCGGGGCGCAAACTTCCGGAACCACATCAGCACCTGGAACATCTGCGGGAACCGGCCAGGCTGGTTCTCAAAATACTAGATCGCAGAACACTTCCAGTACACAGAGCAGTTCCAACGCACAGAGCAATTCCGGGGTGCAGGGACCCTCTTTAGATAGCCGGGGTTCCAATACACAAAGCAGTTCCGGGGCGCAAACTTCCGGAACCACACCGGCGCCTGGAACATCTGCGGGAACCGGCTTGGCTCAAAACAGCACTAACCCAGCCCAGACAAGTTCCACAGGGGCCAACTATGTAAGCAGTATCACCGGAAAAACCTGGAAACTCTTAGAAGTCCGGTTTAGCGAAAAAATCCTTGTTATGGACCGGAATAAACTTGCCGCCGATGGTATGGGGGATCTCTTTACCATGACGGTGGATACTGCCCGGATCAGCGGCCGGGCCGCCCCCAACCGCTATACCGCAGTGTACCAGGCGGGGGCCAACAATTCCCTTACGATCCAGCCCCCAACCGGCACCCGGATCGCCGTTTACGACCCCGAACGGCTTAGAGAACAGGAATACTTCCGGTACCTTACCGCTGTTAAAAGCTGGAAGCTCAACCAGAACAAACTGGAACTTTCCACCGTTGATGGAAACAACAAGGAGGTCATTTTAGTCTTTGTTAATTGAGGCAGTTCCAAAATGTCAGATTTTGGAACTGCAACCTATAATGTTTCACGTGAAACATTATCCTAGATATACTCAATAATCAGCCGGCGCTTTACTCCCTCGGTCCTGGTATCGCAGAGATCCACCCGGATTTTATTACCATCAAAAACCGGCATATAGGCAAAGAGATTACTGCCGGAAGTACCCGCAGCTTCCTGAATGGTAATGGTCCGGAAGACCCCAAGGTTGTGTCCAATATCATCAAACTTTTCCAGTTTAATCCGTTCCGGCACAGCGCCGTCTTTCCGGTAGAGAATTATTTCCCAGGATTGGTCGTTGTCGTTAACAACAAGTTCCGCCTTGGTATACTGGGGGGCGGCCTGCCTTCTGCTAATTTGATAAGAAGCGACCTTAAATGTTATGGCCTGGGCAAAAGCCGCCCATGAACAAATCCCAAAAACAACAACAAAAATTAACTTTTTCACAAAATTCTCCTGTTCTGATACTTTCGGCAGATTGCGTACTAAAGATTATATATCAAACCAAAAATAAAATACCAAGCTTACTTAGGCTGCGCTGTAAGCACGGATTGTTTCACGTGAAACAGACCTGTGCCAGATTAGCGTTTTGACACAAATTTGAAATAATTTTAATATGTAAGGAAGGGGAAAATCCTTCCTATTAAGGAGATTACAATGAAAACTTTGAAAATCATGGCTTTGGTTTTAATTTTGGGGACTTTGTTTAGTGGCGCTGTTTCGGCAAAAGATCCGGAACCTGTTGTACTGCCTGTTATCACAGGAATTACCACTTTAACTACCAAAACTGCAAAAAGATTAAGAGATAGCCGAGCTTCGTTTGACTATTCCCAAACCACATTTGTAAATGGTGATATACCCGCTTTTGTATTTAAAGGAAGAATTGGTGATAATGCAGTAACAAAATGTATAGTTGTTCTAAAAAAAGAAGGGGTCCCAGTTGATATTGGTAAATCCAGTACACTCAAGACAAATATAATATTAAAGGAAAATTCTAACTTTGACGAAGGTTTTTGGGGTTGGCGCCAGGCTTCCAAACCTGGGAACTACACATTTGAAGTCTATATTGTAGACAGTCAAGGCAACCAAAGTAATACGGTAAGTGTTGACTTTATCGTTCTTCCTAAGTAAGAAAACAAAGATTAAAACCGTTACTTCGGTAACGGTTTTTATTTTAAAGTCTGAACATTCCCGCAAAGACAGGCATAATTGTTGTTATAGCAACTTCAATTGGGAAGACGATTGTTGCAAAATTGTCGGGATGTGGGGTATAGTAGATGCATGGACGTTAAAGTGGATGGGATGGAGATAAATGCTGCAAAAAGACGAAAAAAACGCGAGATTATCATTGATATTGGAAAAGTGTCGATTGATATCGGCAAACTGGTTTTGGGCAGTATAGCCTTGGGCGGTATTTTGCGCGGGGATATCAAGCCATTAGCGTTGTTGATAGGCGGTTTTGTCACCAGCCTTTTGCTTATTGTGCTGGGTATCATACTTCTAGCCATTACGAAGGAGTAAACTATGATATATTTTGTTGGAATTGTGCTGGTGATGCTTCCTCTCTGGATTGTCGGTTTTGTCCTTGCATATCAGATTAAACATACCCGCTAATGCAGTGAGGCTTTAGTACTATTCATCTGTTAAGCATACAAGAAGGGCCGGAGCCTTCTTCCCGATTAACGCTGTACCCGGCCTGACCCGTCTCCCTTAACCAGCTTAAGCACCTCGTCTACCGGGACCAAATTAAAATCCCCTTCTATGGAATGTTTTAAACAGCTTGCCGCAACGGCAAATTCAACTGTTTCCTGCGGCTCCAATTTTTTGATGATGCCGTAGATAAGTCCCGCACCAAAGCTGTCGCCGCCGCCGACCCGATCGACAATATGGACGGGGTAGGTTTTGGAAAAATGGGATTTTCCTCCGGTATAGTACAGAGCGCCCCAATTGTTATCGTTGGCGGAGATTGATTCGCGAAGCGTAATGGCAGCCTGCTTAAATCCAAAGCGTTCCGTAAGGGTCCGGGCTACTTCCTCGTATCCGCTCTTGCTTAACTTTCCCGAGGCGGGATCCGTATCTTTTGCCCTTATACCGAATACATCGGCGGCGTCTTCTTCGTTGGCTATACAGAGATCCACCTGGGGCATAAGGCGGCCCATTACTTCCCCTGCCTTTTCCCGGGTCCAGAGATTCTTCCGGTAATTCAAATCGCAGGAAACGGTGATCCCCTTTGCCCTGGCGGCCTTACAGGCATCAAGGCAGATACCGGCCACAGTATCCCCCAAAGCGGGGGTAATGCCGGTAAAGTGAAACCACCGGGCGCCTTCAAAGATTTTTTCCCAGTCAAAATCGGCGGCCTTTGCAGAAGCGATAGCGGAACCCGCCCGGTCATAGATTACTTTGGAGGGCCTTTGGGAAGCGCCTTTTTCAAGATAGTAGATGCCTATCCTGCTGCCGCCCCGTACAATAAGTGAAGTATCCACTCCAAATTGCCGCAGAGAATTGACCGCAGCCTGGCCTATTTCATGAGAAGGGAGTTTTGTTACAAAAGCGGCATCCAAACCGAAATTGGCCAGGGAAACAGCTACATTGGCTTCGCCCCCGCCATAGGTGGCCCCGAAACTTTTTGCCTGCACAAAGCGGTAGTAATTTTCCGGCGCCAGGCGCAGCATTATTTCTCCAAAAGTGATAATCCGTTCCATATAATGACCTCTTGTTTAATGACCTCTTGTTCGCAAGTGTTGGTTTTATGTTTTTTGCAGAAGATGGACCGCAAAACCGCCGATCTCATCTTTTAGATAGATCACCGTCATTCTGCCTTTGGCATCTTTTTTGATGCTCTCGTTCACAAACGCATATCCCTGTCTTTCCAGATGGTAACGTGCCTTGCTTATGGAATTGACTCTAACGGCAATGTGCCCGTGGGTACCGTAATTGGGAGACTTCATTACTTCGAGAAAATCTCCGGCAAACACAGAACCGCTTCCGGGCTTTTGATGGAAACCAAAAAGCTGCCCGAAAGATCCGGCGGTCCGAATCGCTTCATCTTCATTTTTGGTATTGATTCCCATGTGGACAACGGAAAACCCAAGCATATTGGTAACAGCTTCCCGGCACAGCCGGGTAATTTCTTCAAATTTGCCGGCGTTGATCAGATCCGCAGGAACCATCCAGGAACCGCCGCAGGCAACGATCTTTTCAAAGCTTATGTACCTGCCGATATTCTCTGCGTTAATTCCTCCGGTGGGCATAAAGTTAAGCCTGGGGAAAGGCGCAGAAACCGCTTTGATATAATCCAATCCCCCTGCCTGTTCGGCAGGGAAAAATTTTACCGTATCAAGACCTGCTTCCAGAGCCAGTTCCATATCCGATGGGGTAGAACAGCCCGGTACAATGGGGATCTTTTTTTCGATGCAGTAGGCAACCACCGCGGGATTAAAGCCGGGACTTACGACAAACTTTGCTCCCCCATCAATGGCCTTGTCAACCTGTTCCGTTGTCAACACAGTCCCGGCGCCGATCAAAATGCCGGGCAGTTTTGCTGCAATGGTGCGTATCGCCTCTTCTCCCTGGGCGGTACGGAAAGTAATTTCCGCACAGGGAATGCCGCCGGCCTGTAATGCTTCCGCCAAAGGCAGCGCCTTTGCGGCGTCATCTATTTTGATAACCGGGACAATGCCTATCTTGTCTAATGTTTCCAATACTTCATTCATGGGGGTCATTCTACTCCGCATTACTTTGTTGTGTCAAAGATTTTTTTTAACAAACAACAGTAACAAAATTGTAACAATCCCACAAAATAGTGCGTACTTTACAAATAAAAAAGCCGTGTTACACTTTCAACATATGACGTTAGCACTGCGTGACGTACGCAAGTCGTACGGAAACACCGTGATTTTACACGGTATCAGCCTGGATGCCAGGTTTGGCCAGGTGGTAGCGATTGTTGGAGCGAACGGCGCCGGTAAATCTACCCTGATCAAAATCCTCTCTGGTGCGGTTCCTAAAAACTCAGGCGAACTCGAACTGGATGGCCAAAAACTCGACCTAAAGGGGCCGCGTGATGCCATTCGGCAGGGAATCTGTACGGTCTACCAGGAGTTGTCTTTGGTACCGGAGTTGTCGGTTGCCGAGAACCTCCTTTTGGGCGTTCTGCCCAGGCGCTGGGGACTCATTGCTTGGCGGGAAGCCCGTATACGCGCTAAAGAGATTCTTACGTCAATTGGCTTTGGGTCCATTGACCCGGCAGCAAAAATACGCGATTTACCGATTGCCAAACAGCAGATGGTTGAGATCGCAAAAGCCCTGGTTTCTACACCCAGGGTCCTGGTACTCGACGAGCCCTCTGCGGTACTGTCGGGTTCTGACCTGGATTCCCTCTACGCCCTGGTTGGTCAACTGCGCGATAAGGGAACCCTTGTCTTATATGTCTCCCACCGGCTTAAAGAAGTTCTTGATCTGGCAGACAAGATCGCCGTCATGAAAGACGGCCGCTTCGTCGCTGAACTTGACCCAAAAAAAGCCACCGAAGATGACATGATTACCTTGATGGCCGGCCGTCAGATCGAAGCGATCTACCCCGACCGGCGTAAGGTTTTTGGGGAACCGACGCTGGCTGTTAAAGGCCTAACCCGTGCCGGCGAGTTTACTGATGTTAATTTTAGCCTGCGCAGAGGTGAGGTACTGTCGGTTTTTGGCCTTGTTGGATCGGGGCGCAGCGAACTTGTCGAAACGATCTTTGGATCCCGCCGGCCAGACAGCGGGTCAATATCGATTGGCGGTCTTACCAAGACTTTCCATGCCCCTGTTGATGCGATCAAAGCGGGCCTTGCCTTAATAACGGAGGATAGACAGCGTACCGGACTGGTGTTGGGCCTTAAGGTTGGCGAGAATATCAACCTGGCAACCATGCACGGAATACTGCTCTCCATGGTCAAGCGCCGTTCCAATGCGGAACTGATGATCAACGAGCTGTCGATTCACCCTAAACACTGCAAGGACATGGCGGCGTGGCAGCTCTCCGGCGGCAACCAACAGAAAGCCGTAATCGCCAAATGGCTGTTGACCCACCCGTCAATTCTGATTCTGGACGAACCAACCCGCGGTGTGGATATGGCCACCAGGGTAGATATCTACAAAAAAATCGATGAACTTGCCTCTGCCGGCATCTCAATCTTGATGGTCTCGTCGGACCTGACAGAGGCGGTCTCGATGGCGGATCGGGTACTGGTAATGCGAAATGGGCGGGTGTTGAAAGAGCTGGATGCGGCAGGAACCAGCGAGGACGAAGTCCTGGCATATGCGATTGGAGGCAAAGAATGAAAGAATCTGGAACTATGGAAAAAACCCGTTTTTCGATCCGGTTTGTAATTTCCCGGCGGCCCCGTTTGGAGGTCTCCGGTCAAGATGTGACTATGTCGCTTATCCTTGGCTTAGTGGCGATCGCACTTATCGTCATTGCTAATCCGCTGACAAAAAATGTGTTCTTCACTACCAACAACCTAACTAACCTGATGCGGCAGATGACAACAACCGGACTGCTCTCTCTTGGTATGCTCTTTGTTATTCTAACAGGGGGAATCGACCTGTCGGTCGGATCAGTCGTTGCGTTCTCTGCCATCTTCGCCGGCGGCGCTTCGGTACACTGGGGGTTGCCGGTTTGGGTGTCGTTTTTCCTGGGTATCGCCGCCGGAGCGGTTTGGGGGCTGGTTAGCGGATCCCTTGTTGCCTGGTTCAGGCTGGCGCCCTTTGTGGTAACCCTGGCCATGATGACGACCATTCGCGGCCTAACCTATGTTCGTTCTGAAATTGCAATTAGCGCCCGCACTGTTCCCAGTTTTACCACACTGGGTTCGGCTGTGGTCTACGGCATTCCAATATCAACGATGATCATGGTGGTATTCTTTATTCTTGGTGCAGTGTTCCTGAACCGTACCCCCCTTGGGCGCAGTACCATAGCCATTGGCGGTAACCGTGATACCGTGCGGCTGGCCGGGATTTCGGTGGAGAAGGGCATCACTGTCGCATACATTATCTCCGGAATTTGTTCCGGGGTGGGCGGTGTTTTGCTTGCTTCACGCCTAGGCAACATTCAGCCGTCACTGGGTAATGCCTTCGAACTTGACGCCATAGCCGCCTGCGTAATCGGCGGGGCCAACCTGGCCGGAGGCAAAGGTACCGTCCAGGGGACGGTTATGGGGGTTTTAATCCTGGCGGTCATGAACAACCTGCTGTCGCTGCGCAACGTGGAGTCCTATTGGCAGCTGGTCTTTAAGGGAGCGATCATCATTGCGGTGGTCCTGCTCCACTCCCGCTCTCAGGAACGAGGGTAAAGGTAACAGAGGTTATGCGTCGGCTGTGGAGTGTGACGTTGTCCAAACCACAGCCGGCATAAGCGCAATAACAATATCGAGGAGGAAAGTATGAAAATGAGGAAATTGGTTACCCTGGCTATTACCAGCCTGCTGGTTCTCGGCACTATCTGCATCATGGCGGGCTGCTCGGAAAAACCAACTGAAAAAAAGGTCACCATTGGCATGGCAAACCTTGCCCTGGGTGATTATTTTACCGGTATGCGTAATGCGGTTGTCACAGCGGGTGAAAAACGCGGCTGGACGGTCAATGCTACCAATGCTGACGGCGATGATGCCAAGCTTGTGGCTGATGTCGAAAACTTCATTGCCCAGGGCGTAGATGGCATCGTCATCTCCGGCGCATGGTTCAACGACATTCCGGCAGCGCTGAATGCCGCTGAAAAAGCGGGTATTCCCGTGGTGCTTGTTGACCGTATGTTCGATTCCCAGAACTTTACTTCCTGGGTGGGTCCGAATAACGAATTCATGGGCGAGCAGCTTGGCCAGTACATCGTTTCGCAGCTGCCTTCCGGCGGTACCGCAGTAATTATCCGCGGCGGCCCTGCCGAGAATACCATCGGTATCAACCGTACCAAGGGTGTCGTCAAGGCCCTTACGGCGGCGGGTAACTTTGACATTCAGGTTTCCCCTGACTTTGGTAACTGGGCTACTGATGCCGGCAAAACAGCCATGGAAAATATGCTTGCACGGTTCCCCAAGATTGACGTTGTCTTCTGCGAAAATGACTCCATGAGCTTCGGCGCTCAGTCTGCGGCTGCGGACGCGGGCCGTTCCGCCCAGATGTTCTTTACCGGAATTGACGGCGCGAACCCGGCTATCCTGGCAATCCTTGAAGGCGGAAACTACAAGGCCACAGGCCACAACGATGCCAATGTAATCGGCGCCGAGGGCATTGCCGTGATGGCGCGTATCCTTGCGGGTGAAACTGTTGACAAGATTAACTACATGGATTCACCTATCATCACAATCTCCAATGCTGAGCAATACAGGAATGCGGGTAAGTGGGAATAATCCACAGTCGTTACAGTCTGAACAGCGATTTTAAGCTGCTGTAGATTTTGCGGAACCTCATGGCTCAAATGCTGTGAGGTTCCCTATTAAAAGGATGGATGAAAATGAAGATGTTTATTGGCGGGAAGCCGGTTGATTCCGGGGATAAAAAAACCATTGATGTGTTAAATTCCTCTACCCAGGAAAAAATAGATACGGTTCCCAGTGCAACTGCGGAGGATATTGAAACAGCAATAAGCATAGCCCAAAAGGGGAAAAAGATTTGGGCTGCGACACCCATGCATGCACGAGCCAAAATACTGCTTGCAAGCGCCGATGTATTGGAAAAAAACGTTGAAGAACTGGCAGTATTGCTTAGCACAGAAATGGGAAAAATTATCCGCGAAGCCCGCGGTGAAGTGGACTGTGCGGTTCAGATATTGCGCGGATATGTAGAAAAGGCAAAAC
>BNVB01000009.1 GCA_025997795.1 Spirochaetia bacterium
CCGGGGACTTGATATTGAAGGGATAAGCCATGTAATTGCCCTGGATGTTCCCGAAGACAGTGAGCTATACCTGCACCGGGCGGGCAGAACCGGCCGGGCGGGCAGGCGGGGAATTATGGCCAGTTTTGGCGGTGAAGAAGAAATGTACCGGCTTTCCCGGATAGAAAAAAAACTTGGCATTACGGTGTATCCCAAGGAACTGTATGGAGGGTCTGTTTTGGCGGCCGGTGCGGAGACAACAGAGTAAAGCCCTGCGGGGATAATCTGCAGCATTGAAACCGCCCCTTTTTTCCGGTTATACTGAACCATGAACAAACCCGAGGATAAAATCCGGGCGGATTTTATCCGCATAAAAGGCGCCCGGGAGCATAACCTTAAAAATATCGACCTGGAACTTCCCAGGGACCGCCTGATTGTTGTTTCCGGCCTTTCCGGGTCGGGAAAAAGTTCCCTGGCATTTGACACGATCTTTGCCGAAGGCCAGCGGCGTTATGTGGAAAGTCTTTCTGCCTATGCCCGGCAATTTTTGGGCCGTATGGACAAGCCCGACCTGGACTATATAGAGGGACTGTCCCCTGCTATCTCTATTGAACAAAAAACCACCCACCGCAATCCCCGGTCTACCGTGGGAACGGTTACGGAAATTTACGATTACTACCGGCTTTTGTATGCACGGGTGGGAATTCCACACTGTCCCCAGTGCGGCAGGGAAATTAAAGAACAGGCGGTGGATTCGATCATCGACACGATCCTTGCCATGGGCCAGGGGGACAAGGTGCAGCTTCTTGCTCCGGTAATCCGGGGCAAGAAGGGGGAACACCGGGACATTATCAATAATGCCCGCCGGGCGGGTTTTGCCCGGGCGCGGATCGACGGCGTGCCGGTGAACCTGGATGAAGATATTAAACTGGACAAACAAAAAAAACATACCATAGAAATCATCGTGGACCGGCTGGTAGTAAGCAGCGGTATCCGGCCCCGGCTGGCCGAATCGGTGGAGACCGCCCTCCAGACCGCCGACGGGATCATGCTGATCCTGGCCCAAAACAAAGGGAACGGCCGGACCCATGAATACTTTGTATCCCAAAAAAACGCCTGTCCCGATTGCGGTATTTCTATCCCCGAACTCCAGCCCCGGCTTTTTTCGTTTAATAATCCCTATGGGGCCTGTCCTTCCTGTTCGGGCCTGGGGATCAAAATGGAATTCGATCAGGACCTGGTCATTCCCGATAAGGGACTTTCGTTTAACGAAGGCGGCTGTGTTCCCTATAACCCCGACAGCGCCTGGCACCGGAGCCGTTTTGAAAGCCTGGCCAAACATTACAAGTTCAGCCTTAATACGCCTTTTAAGGAACTTCCCAAACCCATACTCCGGGCCATACTTTACGGCAGTAAGGATGCAATAAAGGTCCGCTATGAAAACCGGGATGGTACGGGCCGTTTTGAGTATAATTCAAAATTTCCCGGCGTACTGGAAGATCTAAAACGCCGTTACTTTGAAACCCAGTCGCCGGGGATTAAAGAATGGCTTGAAAAATTTATGAGTCAAAAACCCTGCGAAGACTGCGAAGGAAGGCGCTTAAAGCCCGAAGCCCTGGCTGTTACCGTGGGCGGAAAAAACATCTGGGAACTTTCAAGTCTTTCGGTAAGCGATTCCCTCAAATTTTTTGAAACCCTTAAACCGGGAAGAAGCGAAAAGCTGATTGCCAAACAAATCCTAAAGGAGATAAATGCCCGGCTGGGATTTATGCAAAACGTGGGACTTGAGTACCTTTCGCTGGAACGAAAATCTGCCACTCTCTCCGGTGGTGAAGCGCAGCGTATCCGGCTGGCCACGCAAATTGGTTCAAGCCTGGTGGGTGTGCTCTATATCCTTGACGAGCCTTCCATTGGCCTTCATCAGCGGGACAACCAGCGGCTTATTGATACCCTGCTCTATTTGCGGAACCTGGGGAACACCCTTATTGTGGTGGAACATGACGAACAGACCCTGCGTACGGCGGATCATATTGTAGACCTGGGACCCGGCGCAGGGGTCCATGGCGGCGAAGTGGTGGCCCAGGGTACGCCCCGGGAAGTAATGCGGGTCAAGGCAAGCCTTACCGGCCAATACCTGGCGGGCACCCTTAAAATGAAAATCCCCAAAAAACGCCGGAAGGGAAACGGTACTTTTCTTAAACTGCGGGGAGTGACGGAACACAACTTAAAAAATATCGACGTGGATATACCGCTGGGGATCTTTACCTGTATCACCGGAGTTTCCGGTTCGGGTAAGTCCACGCTTTTAAGCGATGTGCTTTATCCGGCTCTGGCAAACCGGGTTTATGGATCCTCTTATCAGGAAGGGGCCTATGAAGAACTGAAAGGGGATGAAAATATCGACAAGGTGATCGATATCGATCAAAGCCCCATTGGCAGAACACCCCGGTCCAACCCGGCTACCTATGTCCAGGTTTTTGGCGCCATCCGGGATTTGTACGCGGCTTTACCGGAGTCAAAACTGCGGGGTTATAAGCCCGGCCGTTTTTCATTTAATGTCCGGGGCGGCCGCTGCGAAAATTGTTCCGGCGACGGAACAATCAAAATTGAAATGAACTTTCTTCCCGATGTATACATTACCTGCGATATCTGCCATGGCAAACGGTTTAACAAAGAAACCCTGGAGATCCGGTACAAGGGAAAAAATATTGCCGATGTATTGGACATGACCATTGAAGAAGCGGCGGGTTTCTTTAAGCCCATACCGCAGATTGCCCGGAAGCTTGATACGCTGCTTTCGGTGGGTCTGGGGTATGTCAAGCTTGGCCAGTCGGCCCTTACCTTATCGGGCGGCGAAGCCCAGCGGGTTAAACTGGCCCTGGAACTGTCCAAACGTTCCACCGGCAAAACCCTCTACATTCTGGATGAACCCACCACGGGGCTTCACTTTGCCGATGTAAAACAGCTTATGGAAGTGATCCAGCGCCTGGCGGATCAGGGAAACACGGTGGTGATGATCGAACATAACCTGGATGTATTGCTCCAGGCGGATCATATTATTGACCTGGGCCCTGAAGGGGGGGACCGCGGCGGGGAACTCCTTATTACCGGTACCCCGGAAAAAGTTGCTGCCTGTACAAAGTCCTATACGGGCAAGTACCTTAAGGAAATGTTTGCCAGAGAAAAATGAAAAAAACCGGGATTAGACTTCGAATAATAGAGAGAAGTCTCATCATAGCGCTTTTTAATGCGGGTTTACTTTTTTCCCAGGAAGCAGCAGTGGAAGGCCCTGCGGAAAATCCCGCAGAAAATACCGCCGGAATAACAGCGGAAACCCCTCTGGAAACAAAAAAACAGGGACTTTCCCCGGCCTTTGTGATGGAACGGGATCTGGCCACTTCCTCCCTGGCGGAACTGGCCGACTGGTGCCGAAGCCTGGGATTGGACGGCGAAGGGAGCAAGGAAACCCTTACAGCCCGCTTGTGGGAATACTACCAGTTAAGTCCGCCTGCGGCCGAACCGGATACGGCGGCAGACACAGCGGCAGCCGAACCGCCGGCAGATGGAACAGCGCCGGCAGCGGGAACAGCAGCCGAAAGTGCTGAAATGATAATCACCATAGAGAGCGCCCGGTCCACCGAATACTTTACCGTTGAATCTGTTAAGGAAGAATATGTCCGGCTTAGGGGGGGGGTGTCGGTAACCATCCGGAATGGAGAAGTACAGCACCGCGTCCGGTCGGAAGAAATTCTTTACAACCGGACACGCAAACTGCTTACTGCCTCGGGTGGTGTAGTATACATCAAGGAAGAAGGGGACACGGTAGAAACCTTCCGGGGAGAGGGCATTACCGTTAATCTGGACAACTGGTCAACCGCCTTTATGCGGGGTATTTCGGATCACCAGATGAACGAAGGGGAAACCAGTTACCGTTTTTCCGGCGAAGTCATTTCCCGGAGCGGGGAAAATTCCACCGTACTGCGCCGGGCGGAAATTACCAACGCCAATGAACCGGAAGCCTTTTGGTCCATCAACGCGTCCCGGCTTTGGCTCTTGCCCGGTTCAGACTGGGCGGTACTAAACGCGGTAATTAAGGTTGGGGAAATTCCCGTGCTTTATTTTCCCGCTTTTTACTATCCCGCCAACGAGATTATTTTTCATCCCGTATTGGGGTACCGTACTAGGGAAGGTACCTTTGTCCAAACTACTACCTACATTTTGGGGAGGCCCAAGCTAACAGGTTCCAGCGAGCAAAGTTCCATCACCAGTATTATGGGAAGCGGCGAAGGAATGGAAAAAATTCAGGAAGGGGTGTTCCTTCGCAGTACGGGCCGCCGGGTAAGGGATACAACAGAGACCCGGCTTTCACTTATGGCAGATGCGTATACGAACCTGGGATACTTTGCTGCATCGGAACTGCTTATTCCCGCCAAGGGTAATTTTGGCGAATTGTTTTTTTCCGGCGGTTTTGCCTTTAGCCGGGACATTGCCATGGACGGTTACTATACCCCCTTTTATCCCCGTTACGATGGAACCAGTAACTGGCACAGGTCACGTCTTTTTGATTTTGAATTTCCCTTCCGGTACCGGTTTATCACCAGCGGATCGGTAAATGCTTCGGGTACAACGGTAAGCCAGGCAAATCTTTCCTGGAGTATTCCCTTTTATGCAGATCCCTATGTGGATAACGATTTTATGCGCCGTTCAGAAGATTCAAGCCTCTTTAACCTTATCAAGAGCGCCACCACGCCGGATATAACAATAAGTGATACTTCTTTGGATTCGTATATATGGCAGCTTAACGGCAACCTGAATTTTGCCGCTTCCCGCTTTAATCCCTATATCAACGAGCTGGCAATAACGAGCGCTGCCATGGCGGTTAATTTTGAAACACGAAATACCAATCCCCCTCCGGACTACCAGCTTTCGTATCCGCCGAATTTTAAATTTTACTATCCCGACAAGTTTACCCTCTTTTCGGTGGCTGCGGTTATTGGCGGCATGCCTATCGTCCTGGGTGAAAGAACGGCGGCAGCAGGGGAAGATGCGGTCATTGACGGCTGGGGAAAACCGGTTCCGCCCTGGGGAAGCATCAATCCGGATCAGGATACAAATGATCCGGATCAATCCCTGAATCTTTCTCCCCCCGCTGTAACACGAACAATGAGTTCTCCGCTTTTGGGGGGGAACCGTTTTACGCTGGATTACCGGCTTAGTCCTTCGGCGGCATCGGAACTTAAATTTAACTCCGACAGAACCACCGGCCGCTGGTATACTCCGGATGACATAGACTGGGGAGACCTTGCCTACCAGCTTTATACGATCCGGGCGGATACAAATGTGGGCCTTACCTTGTCTGAAAAGCGGGACATCTATACCCATTCCCTCCGGTTTTACGGTTCTTCGTCCTGGCAGGATTATACCTACCTTAACGAAACCGCCTCTGCCTATGACACCGCTCCTGAGCGGGATACGGCCTATCGGCAGGCGCACAACATGACCTACTTTAACAGTTCCGCTGAATATGCCTTTACCCTGCGGCCTTTTTACCAGAGCGAAATGTGGCGCACAAGTAACTTCCGGTACAATGTTAAAGGGCTTTTGGCAAAAACGGTATACGATCCTATGGGGGATTCCTGGGATTTTGTCGGCGGAAGCTGGAACCGGGAAGATCTGGAATTTCACCGCCTCCAGGCAAACATGAACGCCAATGTGATGGATTACCTCCAGACACTTTCCCTTACGGCGGATATGCCGCCGGAAGAAAGCGCCCTGGCGGGGGATGCCACCGCCAGGGTGTGGATATCCGAAACCAATGCCCGGGCCAGGGTGCGGGAACCCTTTGAAAAACCCTTTTATGAGCCGGTGTATTTTACCGAGACCCTCCGGTTTACTGAACATATCTCCCTTAGGCACTATATGGTATACGATCCGGAAATATCGAGCCTGACCATTCTGACCACGAGCCTTGTGTGGGGCGGCCTTACTGCGTCTTTTACCGCCACCAGATCACGATCCTACGAGCTTGATACGGGTCTTACCACCTCGGGCTGGTACATTGATAATAACAGCGAAGAACAGCTTAACCCCCAGGAACTGAGTATTGCCTACCAGAAAAGCCAGTCCGTTAACGAAGGGGGCAGGGTAAGTCTTACGGGAACGGTGAATACCGGCCTTGCCTTTGATTTGCAGCGTTATACCTATTCGCGGTTCTTTTTTACCCTGGGTATTACAGCATCAATAAACCGCTTTCTTGATCTTACCCTGAGTTCCCATTCGGAAAACAACGAAATATTCCGTTATTTCCAGAATACGCCCATTTTTGGCAATACGGGCCTTACCGTGCCGGGGGAACAAAATATGCTGGTCGATTTACTCAATTCCTTCCGCTTTGACGATATACGAAAACGTAAAGCCTCGGGGTTTAAGCTTAAATCCTTTGACCTTAACCTGGTTCACCATTTGGGGGATTGGGATGCTACCCTGGGAATACATCTTGCGCCGGAATTTGTATCACCCATCGCCGGCTACCGTTTCTATACCCAGGTTTCTTTTGTGGTTCAGTGGAAGCCCGTAAAAGAATTCAAGACCGATATGAAGTACAACACCAAAGACGGATTTAGTTATGAATAACCCGCGAAAGTTCTTCCAGCGAAACAGATTTGACCATATCAAAAAGTTCCGGTGAATCCAGGGCCGGTTTGGTTCTTCGTATGGAAGCGGCCATGGGCAATAAGGTGGTAAGCAGTTCCGCTTCGGTTCCGGTTTTTTCCAGGCCGTCAAAAGAGCAAAGTCCTTTTACCGCTTTTTGATAATCCTGTAAAAAATCCGCAGCGCTTTGTCTAAAGGGCCCGGAAGAAAAAATGCTCCGTTCCCGCCCGGCTGTTACACTGTTAATGGCCGCTTCTTTTATGCGGGCCCGTTCCCGGTAAAAGCGGAGTGTTTTGGTTTCATAGTACCAGTCTCCGGTTTCGGGGGTGATTTTTTCCAGCGATGAATCCCGGTAAAGGAATGCCGAATGCTGGGCCTCTACCGGAGCGTACCGTGACTGGAGCCGTTCAAAGTAAGGATAAATATAGGCCCCCCGGACATAGGTTTTTCCCAGCGGATACGAAAAGTCCGCACCGTAAAGGCTTAAACTCCGGGCTCCCAGATTTTCTGCCAGGGAAAGGGCCGCGTAGGTAACATTGGCGCCGGAGGTATCCAGTACCGGAAGAGCCCGCCAAAACCGGCCGATGTATAGTGAAAGGGGATGGGCGCTTGAAAAAAACACCCGGTTTTCCGTTCTGGCCGCTACCGGCGGCGGGCTTGCCAAATCCAGAAAAAGTTTTGTTTCAGGCGGCAGCGGATCAAAAAAATGCCGGTAGCTGATATGCTGGCAGTCGATGGAAATTACCGCGTCCGGTTTTATGCCGGCCCTCAATAACGCGGGCAGGGAAGTATCGGAAGCAATAAGGAAGGGCCGGTCTTTGCTGTCCCGTTCTTTTTTGATAAAGGGAAGATGCAGATCCAGCGAAGGTCCTGCGGCGCAGATGGCCGCCCGCTTGATTGGGGGGATACTGGTTTTTTGTTTTTCCGCCAGGGGAAGGTTCCGGATAATATTGGAAAACCACCGTTTGCCAAAGTAGGCCTGGGCCGAATAATCCCTGGAGACACTCTCAATGGTGTTTTTGATCGTTTCTCCTGCGGACCAAAAACGTTCATCTGTTCCGGCTCTGGCCCTTAGGGGAAATACCCGGATTCCCCCATGGATGGCAGGAATATAACTGTTAAGAATGTAAGCTTCCAGTTCAGTTTTGGAAGGATCTGCCAAAAGCCGGAACCGGGGATCCCCAAAAAGGGACATATAATCACGGCTGCTTAAGAGTTCCGCTAAACCGTCGGCGCCATACTCCAGGGCCAAAACTTTTTTGGTACCCCTCCGTTGCAGCGCCGCCTCTGCGCCAAAACCGCCGCCCATGCCCAAAAAGACAATGTACCCTTCCTCGTTCAGGGTAGAAACAAGCCGTTCCCCTTCCTTGCGGGGATCCACCGTTGAATGGAGCGGATGGGCGGCGCCGCCGGGACTGGTAAGAGCGGGGATCACTTGACCGGACCGGGATTCAATAAAACGGTATACCCCGCCGGAAGTCAGGGCCGAAGAAAGGCGGGTACACAATAGAGGATCGGTTTTTGAAAGGGCCAGTACATTTCGTTCAAATAGTTGTTTATCCATAGAGGTCCAGGAGTTCATTTCTTACAGTATCGGTATCTTCCGGTTTTGTTGAACCAAGTAATTCCCCCAGTTCTTTGCCAATCTGCCGTGCCGTCAGGGGATTTGTCAGAGCTTCCAGCAAAAGGTCCCTGGCCCGCTTTTTGCCGCTTCCCGGCGGCAATCTTCTGTTACCGTATATAAACCGGGGCATGATGCCGCCGCTGCCGCTGCCGGGCAAAGGCCCCGCCGGGGGAATTCCCAATGCCGAAGGACCAAGGCTGAACAATTCCGCTCCTTCGTTGGACAGTGTTTCTAGGCGGGTCTTGAACCAAACGGCATAGATCCCGTGACTGCCCGATGTATTGATGGTTCTTGACCGTTCAAAGGTCCGGGAATAAAAAGGAAAAAACCGGGATGCAGACCGGTTTAAGAGTTTTTCAAAGGCATAGGGACTGGCGTGGGTTTTAATATCCCGGTGGGAAAAATCCAGTCCCGCTAGGTAGATGGATCCTGTGGAAAGGAACCGTGCCAGATCCAGGGCAGAGGCGCTTACCGTACCCCGCTGGGGAAACCGTACAAAGGGAAGGCCAAAGGCCTGCAAAAGCACTTCCTGCCAAAGGCTCCCGTCGGAAAGGATAAGGATGGGTTCTCCCGCAGCCTGGGAGGGGAGGGCCGCTGTCAGGGCCGCCGCCAGGATTGGCAGTCCGCTTGTCTGGTCTGCCGCCAGGATTGGCAGTCCGCTTGTCTGGTCTGCCGCCGGATTTGCCTGCTTTTTGTTTATTCCGCTCATCAGGCGGTAATCTTCCACCAGGTGAAAAAGCGCCCAGCCGCCGCCGTCGGTGGTATTTACCAGGTCCGGTATAATGCCCCGGTACACAAGGGCGGGAACGGCGGAAGAAACGGCGATAATAAGCGGCGGCGCAGGACTTTCTTTCCAGCGGCTTATGGTATCAAGGGCATCTTCCAGTCCCGGCCCTGCGGCGCAGATTACCACCGGCGCAGAACCGGCCTGTATTTCCGCCGCGTTACCCAGCAAATCCATATTTCGCAGGGCATTAGACAGCCAGCGGCGGCCAAAGTTTTTCACCGTTACCCGGTTGGCGCTAATACGCCGGATACATTCCACCGTCCGGGCCGCCAAATCTACACAGGCCTTGCCATAGGCGTTTATTGAAGGCCGCCATTCAATAAGCCGTATAGTGTCCCCGTCCTCTCCGCTGACCCGTTCCAAAAAATCTTCCAGGTCTTCAGGTGACGCGGGGTTCCAGCTTAAACTTCCCGGCTGGCACCCAAGGGCGGGATTTTCCGGCGAAAAAAAAGCCGAACAGTGGAGGGTGATGATCCGCATTTGGGGAAAGGCTTTTTGGATTGCCCTTTCCAGATAGAAAAGCCCCGGTTCAAGGAGGATAATACTGCGGTTTGATTCCAGCTTAAGGGAAGCGATATATCGTTCTGCCTCTTCCGCAGGGTTGTACCGGGAATGAAGGGCGATTTCTTCTACATAGACGGTAAAACCGTTTTTGGCGGGAACAAGCCGTTCGATCATTAGCAGTAGGGTTTAAGCAGGGAAAAAGCTTCCTGGGAAGTATTCGCCTGAAAACTAAAAATGGTTTTACCCGGAACGGTTTTATCAAGATGATAGGTAATAAGACCCTTGTCCTCTGCGGCGCTAAAAATGATAAGGCAGCGTCCGGGGGCCAAACCCTGGGCGGCGCCGAAACCGGAAATCATGGAGCTTAGACGTCCGGTAAATTCCCCCGCGGAATACTTAAGGGCTTCAAAGACACAACCCTGAAAAGAGCCAAATTTTTTGTGGCCCGAACTGAGGGCTTCCATTACCGCCTTTTCCAGCGGGGATAAACTGGGTTTTGCCGGCATAATACTGTGTTCACTTATGTCCGGGTTATAGGCGCTGCCCACATCAACGGTAAACATATCCATGGCGATATGTTTTTCTTCCGCTGTTTCATCAGGCAGGGGAGGGGAGTTGACCGCGGCTTTGTGTAAAAGCCCCATTAAACTAAACCTAGTTCCTCAAAAAGCTTTTTATAGGTATCAAAATATTCGGACTTGGCAAATTCTTCAATTTTGTCTTCCGGCAGGGACTCCAAAAGCTGATCCATGTAGGACAGAACAGTTTTTAGTTCCTGTTTAAGGTTGGAAGGAATATCTCCGGCTGCTTTGTCTGTTGCACTTATGTCTGTAAGCGTTTCGCCGGGACCTTCTTCGGTAAGATCTGTCTGGGGGGCTGTTCCGGTATCAAAAGAAATATCATCGGAGCCAAAATCCGGCAGCGAAATATCCGTTGAATCGTCAATCAGCGGTGTTTCGGTTGCGGGGATCTCCAGGGTGTCTTCTGTTTCAAAAATAAAGTCGTCGGGCCCGGCGGTTTCTGGAATTGATGCCGCGGTTTCTGCCGCGCCAAAATCGCTGCCCGAAAGACTTGGGTCTTCCATATCCAGATCAACAGAAATATTTTCCAGTGACGGTTCGGAAACAGGATTTTCCGTTATGTCCGCAGAAAGATCCGGTTCGTCAATTATCGCCCCGGAAAGGTCGATATGCTCATCCGCCGGGGCCAGCGGATCTTCTTCCAGATAACTGGTGTCATCCGGCGGGCTGGTGATGGGAGCGGCCCCTTCTTCCCTAAGGGAATTCAGTTCCAGGGATTCATCGCCAAAATCGGGAAGATCGTCTTCTATGGAAAAATCGTCTACGGTATTTTTAAGGTCATCCTCTACTTTGAGGGCTCCGTCCAGTTCCGAGAGGTCCGAATCGTCAAAGCTGATGTCCAAAGAGCTTTCATCGCCGGGGGTGTCCGCATTTGAAGTTTCATCAAGAAGGTTTTCCGCATCTGAAAGGGGAATATCAAAGGAAAGATCATCCCCTCCGCCGTCGACAATACTGTCGTCGCCGACAATACTGTCGCCGCCGGCGGCAAGGCTTTCATCGGCCCCGGCTTCTTCGGTAAAGTTTGCCGTGTTAAGAATATTGTCCAGTTCATCGCCGGTAAGGGCGATTTTTTCATCGTCCTCTTCGTCAAAGAAACCGCCGCCCTTATCGGCGCTGCTTTCGCCTCTGGGTTCGCTGCGGACTGCGGACAGTTCGCTTTTAAGGCTGGCCAGTTCATTCTTAATGGAAGAAAGCTCATCGGCAATTTTCTGGAGCAGCTGGGTGGAAAGATCGGCGCCGCCCTGGCTGCGGTTCTGGGCCGGGCTGGAGACCTTTTCGGACGGTATTTCGGGTACCGTATTATCCAAATCGCCAAAATCTATGCTTTCCGGAATATCGCCGGAGTCCAGAAAAGCGTTCATGGAAACTTCGGTAAAGCCGTCTTTATCAATGGGTATGGGAGCGGGACCTTCGGGCAGCTCGGAATTTTCAGGAATTTCTTCAAATTCCACATCTGATGAATCAAGGAAGGTTTCGTCGGATGAATCGAGTAAGGTGTCGTCGGTGGTCTCTGGTGAAAAATCGGTAAAAGTATCTTCTGTTACAGATTCGGTAAGAACCTCTTCTGTTGAAGTTCCGGTATCGGGCGAATCAAGTGCAAAGTCATCAAAATCGGGCAATTCACCCAGTCCTGCATCCATATCCGGCAGCTCCTCTATATCCGGCAGGGAAGCGGAAAGATCCTGAGGTTCGGTTTTTACCCACACGCCGTATTCATCAAGCTCATCGGAAGAACCGATGGTTGTTCTGTCATCGTATATTGAAGGATCCGTTTTTCCAGCCATTAGCCGCTCCCGCTAAACAGGTATATCAATAAGTATCGGAAGAATCCGTTAAATCAGCATACATTTCTTTGAATTATACTATAAATTATCACTTTGTCTTTGTCAAGGCGCCAATTTGGTAAAGAAGACCGTAAAAAAAGCCGTAAATTGAACAATGGGTCGTTCTAAATACCTCCTGGTTCCCTGGCTTGTTCTTGCAGTGTATACTATTATTTCGTTGCACAGCGGGGCGGCGGGTATCGTATCCTACCGTGAATTACTGGTAGAACGGGAAAAAATACTGGAAAATCTCGACAGGCTGGAAAGGGTAAACCAGGAACTGGAAGGAGCCATGGATGCGCTGCTCTATGATTCGGAAAGTATCCGGGTCCGGGCCCGGGAGCTTGGTTATGGGGCGGCAAATGAACGTTTTGTCCGTATTGTAGGGCTTCCCGGTGCAAAACGGAGCGATCTGCGGCCGGGGATGATCCGCACCGCCATTCAGCCTCGGGCGGTCTCCGATAAGGCCCACCGGATTACCGCCCTTTGTATGGGACTCTTGCTGTTTGCCTTTTTCCTGGCGGGGGATATGCTTTTTAAGAAGGAAACGGCCCGGCCCGCCGATGAGGTTAGGACAATTTACCCCTGAATTCCCTGGAAATTTCCCGTTTAACGTCCCGTTCCCGGATATCCGCCCGTTTGTCGTAGACTTTTTTTCCTTTACACAATCCCAATTCTACCTTGACCCGGCCGTTTTTAAAATAAAATGACAGGGGGATAAGGGTATAGCCCTTTTCTTCGGTTTTGCGGGCTATTCTTTTAATTTCTTCCCGGTGAAGGAGCAGTTTTTTTTTTCGGTCCGGGTCGTGGTTAAAGATCGAAGAAAAGGGATTTTCCGCGATACGGAGAGACCGGAGCCAGATTTCCCCTTTGATCACCTCTGCCCAGGCATCGGGAAAGGAGATTTTACCGTCCCGGAATGATTTTACCTCGGTTCCCAGAAGTTCCAGACCGCATTCGTAGGTTTCGTCCACGGCATAGTCGAACCGGGCCTTACGGTTAACGGCAATAACTTTTGCGCCTTCGCTCATATTATCTGCCGTTTTTTTCCGCCCTGGGGGCGATGACGGGCCTGAAACCCACAAAGGGAGAACTGGTATCCGGGGGCAGGGATCCCCGGCTTTCGGGGCCCGCCGATCCGGGGGGATTCACCCAGGAACCGCCCCTGACGGATCGTTCAATAACGGAAAGGCCCGACCTGTCGGCGGTATCCGCTCGGTCTGCTGCTGCTTTCCGTGCATTTGCGGCCGCTTGTTCCAGGATGTTTAGGGCCTTTTCCGGGGCGGGGAAAAAGTAAAGCGGCGCCCAGGGATCGGCGCACCATTCCCACAAAAGGCCGGTGGACTGTACCGCCGCCAGAGATTCCCATTCCGCCTCCGTGGGGAGCCGTACCTCATAATCCATTCCATTCGCAGTAAAAGCCGGGGGAAGTCCGGCATTAAGCCAGGCGCAGTAGGCCGCCGCAGCATACCAGGAGATTCCCGGCGCCGCCGGAACGGGATAGGCGGCATTATCTACAGGGATAAGATAGTCTTCTCCCACCAGGCCCTGTTTAACAAGATTTTCCCGGTTTTCCGCGGACCAAAGGGGGTTTGCCGTTGTAAAGGTCTTCCAGGCGGCCTCGGAGACGGGTTCGCTGGCGGCAAAAAAGGACGCTCTTTCTCCGTTTCCATAAAGGTCAAGGGAAATTTCCATAAAGCTGAGCCCTTCCAGGGTTCGGGAAAGAAGGGACCCACTGGATCCCGGGGACCCGCTGGATCCCGGGGACCCGCGTTCAATAACAGTCTTTTCCGCCGTTTTTTGCGCCCATGCCGATTGGGTAATTTTGTCCGCCGTTTCATGGGGCAGTACTTCCGTAAGCCATAAGGCCGCAGCCGGTGTTTGTCCGATTACCAAAGAAGCTTCCCGCAGAGAACGGATAAGGCTGAGGGGAGAAGGGGAACGTCCGGCGTTATCAATCAGAAAAGCGGCCCGCAGCAGATCCCTGGCGGATGTTCCGGTTTCCGCATAACGGAGGGAAAGTGCTGCCATGTTTCGCAGGGATTCCCGTACTGCCGGGTCCGCCGCCGCGGGGCCGGTACGATAGGCCCCTTCGGAAAGGCTTAGGGGAATCTGGAACCCTTCGACAGCTTCTCCCACGGCGGACCAGCGGATATATTCCAGCACGGCAAGGGCAAAGGTACCGGCGGGGTCCGGTACCTCAAGAGCGCCGGAAAGGGCCAGACGGCGGGGAACAAAGAGGGAACCAAAGTACCTTCCCTTTACTTCAATTTCCCGGCTGTCGGGGGTAAAACCGGGAAGGATAAATTCCACCCGGCGCTTCCCCTGGGGAATGAACACTTCGCAGGGAGTGTATCCCATGGTAATGCCGTCGATTCGTACCGCCGCCCCGGAAGGTTCGGAACTGAATAGACCCAGTTCACCGGGGTTTGAAAGCCCCGGATAGAGCAGCAAGAGAAAGAGGATGGCGAGCAGGATAAGTGCATAAAACCCGGTTAGATAATAACCGGGCCTGATTCCCAGAATAAGCGGAAACCGCACCTTATCCTCTTCTTTTATTTCAATGGCGCTTTTTTTACGGCGCACTAAATTGCGTAACATAAACTTTAGTATAAGCGCCTTCCCGGGTATTGTTCAAGGCGGCGTTTTTTGTTATACTGCCTGGCAATGAGTACAAAACAGGATCGGGCGGAACATCCCTTTTTTACCAAACTGCAAAACCTCACCGAATCCCTCTTAACCCGTCAGCGGGCTGTCCAGCGTATAAAAAAAGAAAAACAGCGGGCAAAAAATCCGCTTCTGGACTGGGTAGAAGCTTTTATCTGGGCTGCCGCCGTGGTCTTGCTTATCAATCAGTATCTTTTCCAGGCCTACCAGATTCCTTCCGGTTCCATGATAGACACACTTATTGGGGGCCTGCGGAGCCAGGGTATTTCCGACGACAGGATCTTTGTAAACAAACTTATCTATGGTCCCGAATTACTGCCGGGGGTGGCCAAACTTCCAAGCCCCATTAAACCTGAACGGGAAGATGTGATTATCTTTGAAAATCCCGAATACTTTTCCAATGGTCCGCTTTTTGACATTGCCCAGCGGATTATCTATATGCTTACCCTCTCTCTGGTAGATATTGACCGTAATGAAACGGGGGAGCCCCGGGTTCACTTTTTAATAAAACGCGCCGCCGGAGCGGGGGGGGATTTGATCGAAAGCCGGGAGGGGGAAATGTACTTCCGTTTTGCCGGGGAGGACCGCTGGGTAAGCGAGCGGGAATACCTGACGGCCCGTGGTTTTACCCACAACATTTCCCGGCTTATTACGCCGGAACAGTATCCGGCATTGGAAGCCAGGGGAAAAGCCCAGGCCTATATGGAACTGGGCCTTTTACCGCCGGGTGATCTTATGGAACGTGCCGATGCCTATACGGCTTCCAAGCCCGATGTGGTTGTCTGGAACCAGTCCCGGTATTCCTTTATCAGAAGCGCCCTGCCCCAGGATAGACGTTACCGGGAACAGCTTGCCCGGCAGGGACTGTGGTATGTACCCGAGGGCCGTATCCTTCCCCTGGGGGATAACCGGGATAATTCCCAGGACGGCCGCTTTTTTGGTACCGTAAAACTTTCTAAAATCCTTGGCGCCGGGGCGATTAAGTATTGGCCCCTGCGCAGGATGGGACAGATAAAATAATGGCAAACCGCTGGCGGCAGTATTCCTATGCAGAGCAAAAAAATTATTTACGCCGGGTGCGGATTATCTTAAGCTGGATAGCCGTCTTTTTTTTGATCCACACGATTATTTCGGGACTTATCGTTTCCAACCGTTCACTGGAAAACAATACCATGAAACCCGGACTTTTAGCGGGAGACCGTTTTGTTTTTTCTTCCTTTACCATTCAGCATTTGTTTCGGGAACATCCCGGCGGACGGCTGCCCTTTCGCCGCGGTCAGGTAGTGCTGGTGGACCGGGCGGCGGGGAAACCCCTGGCAAAAATGCTTCTGGACACGGTGGTGCGTTTTTTTTCACTCCAGCGCTACAGCCTTTTTCCCCGGGAGGATACACTTTTTATCAAGCGGGTTATCGGCCTGCCCGGCGATACGCTGAGCATCAATAACTATGTGGTTAGGGTAAAACCCGCCGGGGAAAATTACGAGTATACCGAATTTGAATTGGCCGAAAGCGATTATGTTCCCGAACTGCCCCAGGTTTCCCCCCAATGGGACGAGTCAATTCCCTTTTCCGGTTTTATGGATACCATTACCTTAAAAGAAGAAGAATGTTTTGTACTCTCCGACGACAGGAGTATTACCAACGATTCCCGCACCTGGGGACCAGTTCCGGCAAATTCAATTACCGGCCGGGCCCTGGTCCGGTACTGGCCGCTTAACCGCCTTGGACAGCCCTGAACTTTCGCTCTACCTTCACATTCCATTCTGTACCGAAAAATGCGACTACTGTGATTTTTATTCTGTACCCGCCGCCGCTCTTTCGCTGCGCGAACAGGATTTTTTGAAAAATCGCTTTATAGACAGCCTCCTGGCAGAAACAGAACGGCAGTTTGCGGAACTAACACCGGCGGCGGTACCAAGCATCTATATCGGCGGCGGCACTCCCTCGGTTTTGGGCGCCTCAGGCATGAGCCGGCTGCTGCGGGGGCTGGCGGAAATCTGCGGCCCGGCCCCTGCCGCCGGCCCGCCCCGGGAGATAAGCGTGGAAGCCAATCCGGAAACGGCGGAGGGGACTTTCCTTGCCGCCTGTGCCGATCACGGGGTAAGCCGCCTTTCCCTGGGGGTGCAAAGTTTTGACACCGGACTGCGGCGGGCCGTCGGCCGCCGGGGGGATACGGTCTTGCTTCCCCGGCGCTTGAGGGAGGCGGCGGAAATTTTTGGCCCCGGCCTTTCGCTGGATTTGATGAGCGGCCTTCCGGGCCAAAACCGGGAAAAACTGCTTGAAGATATAAAAAAAGCCCTTTCGTATAAGCCCGGTCATATTTCCCTTTATGCCCTTTCGGTGGAGGAGGGTACCCCGCTGGCGGCCCGGTTTCGTTATGGACAGGGCGCTCATGACGAACAGGCTGCCGCCGAAGAAGCGGATGCTCTTTGGTTAACGGGCCGGGAAACCTTGATAAGGGCAGGTTATGAACACTATGAAGTTTCGAACTTTGCCCTGATGGGCCAAAACAATTCTAAACGCTGTGTCCACAATATCAGGTACTGGCGTATGGAAAACTGGCTAGGTATAGGCCCCGCCGCTTCGGGAACGATCATCGGGGAAAACGGCGGCATTCGTTTGTGGTATGCGCCGGATGTCGAAGCCTTTCTAGCGGGGCCAACGGTACTGAGGGAAGACCTGGATCCGCTTACGGTGCTTAAGGAAACGATCCTTATGGGGTACCGCTATATTGAAGGGCCTGACCCGGTTTTGGTAAACCGGCGTTTTGGAAAAAAAATCGAAGAAATTATACCCAGAACCCTGGAAAAGTGGCAAAAGAGGACGGTATCTCTAAAAGAAGAGATCATGCTCTTTTTAAACGCTTTTTTACTGGACGCATTTATGGAGCTGGATGAGTTGGAAAATAGTGTAAAACCGTATAGTATAGAGGAAGGATGAATCATAAAAATCACTATGGTGAAATAACAAAAAGACTTTACCCTGTTTGTGCCGCTCTTGTTCTTTTGCTTTGCTCTTCCTGTGCCAGGCCGGAATTAACGGTCTGGTCCGCTTATCCCGAATTCAAGGAGCTCTTTACCGGCCCAGGGGAAACCTACAAAAAAATCACCATCAACTATACATCATACGCCGGGGAGGAAACCGCTTCTTTAAAGCCGGGATTGTTTGTGGTTGACAGAACTGCTATGATAACCCTGGTGGAAGCGGGTTTGACCCTGGATTTGACACCGATCCGGAGGGAAGAGATTCCGGCCTATTACAAGGATGGTCTGCCCTCTGCGCTTTTTATCAATGCCGGAACCGGAGTACTCTGTTATGATCCGGAACTTGCCGGACGTTACCTCCATGTGTCGGATCCGGCCCAGGTGCAGGAACTGATGGGGGATCCCAATGCGTTTATTGTGGCATCATTTTTAATTAGTGAACGATCCTTTGGTTCCTGTGCGGTGCTTCCCTCTGCGGATGAACTTTTGCCCGCTTTTCAGCATACCAATTCTCTTCACAGGGCAGGGCTTACTGCCGCCGGGGCGGAAAAGTGGTTTACCGATATTACGGTGATTTTCCGGGACCGCCGTTGGGATGGATTAAGCTTTGAGAACGGCAGTCCCCGCAGGACCGTAACTTTTTTTCTGCCGCCGGGAAGTTCCTTTGCGGTCCCCGGCGGTACGGCCCCTCCGGCGGACTGGCAGGTGATCCCCGGACCGGACCCGGAAAGTAACGGCGGAATCTGGCTCGCCCTGCACCGGGATCTTTTTTCTGGCAGCAAGCGGACTGTACAAAAAATAAAAGAGTATATGGCGATTCTTTTGCAAAAGGGCGGTATATAGGTGAGTCAGGCAGAAAAAAACCGCAGTATCGGCGCGTATCTTGGTGCGGTTAATGGAGCTGTCATCATTTCGGTTTTTGCCGTTATTGCCGTAGTGGCAGCGCTGCTCTTTAACGGAACCACCAGGGGAATGTCCACACAATACGCCGCTTTTTATTCACTGGGAACGGTGGAGAAATTCGACCTCTATATGGACAAAGAACTTGAACTGGTCCGCAAGATTGCCGGATCCAGGGAACTTATTAACTGGTTTGCAGACAATGATAACCAGGAAAAAAAAGCCGAAGCCTACAACAGAGTAATGGGTTATGCCGATGTAATGCTTGGCAACGAGTTTTATTTTGGCATCGAAAATTCCCGTGATGAATACGCTGTTACCCAGGATACAAAGATGGAAACCTTTGTACCTTTTCCCAATCCCTTGAATCCGGAGCTTCCCGCAGACGACTGGTATTTTAACTGCCTTAAAGAAAAAAATGATTATACGCTCAATGTGGATATAGACAAGGATCTTCGTAAAAAACGGCTGTGGATCAACTATAAAGTTAAAAACGGCGATGTGATACTTGGGGTGATTTGTTCCGGACTTTATTTTAATGAAGTAGAGGAAACCCTTTTTGGAACCTATGATCATGAAAATGCGCGGAGCCTTGTTATTAACCGGGAAGGGATTGTCCAGATGGACAGCGCTATTATCCGCCGGGAAGGGGAATCGTTTGATCCGCTTATCTTTGAAGAAGAGATAGAAGAGACTATTTATGCAGTTGTTCCCGGTCTTAGTCCTGCCCTTGATTCATATTTACAAACCATACGATACCAGGATTATTTTGAACGGCGTATCGATCCGGCGGTTTCCATGATTAAAGCAGAATCATACCGGTACATGGCCGTTGTTCCCATTCTTAATACGGACTGGTCGGTGGTAACTCTTTTTACTTCCAGTCCGCTGGTAAATGTCCGGCGGTTTTTACCGCTGCTCCTGGCCTTTTTGCTGTTTTTTGTGGTTTATCTTGTGGTAAATCATATTATTGTCCACCGTTTGGTTCTTCTTCCCCTCAGACATCTTACCGGGAGCCTCAGGGGCGAAACAATTGCCGGACTAAACCGTAAAGATGAATTTGGTACCCTGGCAAAAACTATTCATGATAGCATGATCCGGATCCGTAACGAGGAAGAACGGGGAAAAATAATGATGGAGACTACCCCGGTCGCCTGCACCTTTTGGGACCAAAAGGGCGGTTTTATTGACTGCAATGAGGAAACGCTTAAACTTTTTGGTGTCTCTTCTAAAGAAGAGTACCATGATCATTTTATGGATCTTTCGCCCGAGTACCAGCCTAACGGACTCCTTTCAAAGGATGAGGTTTCCAAACAATTTGAAGATGTCATGCGGGAAGGTAAAATACGTTTTGAGTGGATGCACCAAAAGCTTGACGGTACGCCGCTGCCTGCCGAAATTGTGCTGGCCCGGGTTAAGTATGGGGATTCCTATTTTGTTGCCGGTTATAACTGGGACCTGCGGGAATCCAGGCGGATGTTAGGGGAGATCGAATATCAGAGCCGTCTGCTGCGAACAATGAACGATGTGGCTGCAATACTGTTCTGTTCGGAGCTGAATAAATTTGCGGTCGATTTATGGAAATGTATGGGCATGATCGCCGAGTCTGTGCAGATTGACCGCCTGCGTATATGGAAAAATCACGTCAAAGACGGTGAACTTTATTGTACCGAGGTTGACGAATGGTACCGGAAGGATATGTCCCAGTTTGGCAAAGATTTGACGATGGATGTTTCCTATAGGACTCTCCCCGCATGGGAAGAAACACTCTCAAAAGGAGACTGTATACAAGGTTTAGTCAGTACCATGCCCCAGGCTACACGGAACCAGCTTGATCCCCAGGGTATTCTTTCGATTCTGGTTATCCCGGTGTTCCTGCAGGATCAGTTCTGGGGTTTTGTAGGTTTCGACGACTGCCACAGAGAACGGGAATTTACCGGCGCAGAGGAATCGATCCTGCGTTCCGGCGGTCTTTTGATCACCAATGCTATCATGCGTAACGAGATGACCCAGCGTATTATTGAAGCGCAGGAGACAGCCTTTGCGGCAAGCCGGGCAAAGAGCGATTTCCTTTCCAACATGAGCCACGAGATACGCACGCCGTTGAACGCCATCATCGGTATGACCGCCATAGGCAAGGGGGCGGCAAATACGGAACGGAAAGACTATGCTTTTGGAAAAATTGAGGATGCCGGAACCCATCTTTTGGGGGTGATCAACGACATACTGGATATGTCTAAAATTGAAGCGGAAAAATTTGAACTTTCCCCGGCGGAATTTAACTTTGAAAAGATGCTCCAAAAAACGGTGGGAGTAATTAACTTCCGGGTGGAAGAAAAGAACCAGGTCTTTATCGTAAAAATTGATCAGAAGATTCCCCGTTTCCTTGTGGGGGACAGCCAGCGTCTGGCCCAGGTGATTGCCAATTTACTGTCCAACGCTGTCAAGTTTACCCCCGAAATGGGAACTGTCCGCCTTAATGCCCAATTGTCCAGCGATGAAGGGGACGAATGTGTTATCCGCATTGATGTGGTTGACAACGGCATTGGCATAAGCAAAGAACAGCAGGGCCGTCTTTTTAATTCCTTTGTCCAGGCGGAAAACAGTACTTCCCGGAAATACGGCGGTACCGGCCTGGGTCTGGTTATTTCCAAGCGTATTGTGGAAATGATGAATGGGAAAATCTGGATTGAATCGGAAGAGGGCAAGGGGGCAGCTTTTGCCTTTACCATACGGCTTAAAAAGGGAGCGCCGGAAAAGACAAATACTTTTTTTGCGCCTCCGGGTAAAATACGGATGCTTGTTATTGACGACGACAAGGATATTCGGGAATTTTTCCGGGAAATTACCGGCCGTTATGAAATTACCTGCGATACTGCGGAAACCGGTGAAGCTGCACTGGCCCTTATAGGTAAAAATGAATTCTATGATCTTTGTTTTGTGGACTGGAAACTTCCTGGCATGGACGGAATGGAACTTTCCCGCCGTATTTTTGCGCTTGCAGGCGGTGACAGCGGGCTGCCGGGGCAAGCGGCGGGAAAAAAACCGGCGGTGGTCCTTATTTCCGCGGCGGACTGGGGCGGTATAGAGGAAGAGGCCCGGAAAGCGGGCATCACAAGTTTCCTTCCCAAACCGCTGTTCCCTTCTGCGGTGATCGATTGCATCAACAGCTGCCTTGGACTGGATAACCGGGGACCCCGGTTATCCTCTAAAGAGGAATCCTGGTTTCCACTAAAGTTGGAAACCTTGTCCTTTATGGGCCGCCATATACTGGTGGTGGATGATGTGGAAATAAACCGGGAAATTCTGCAATCCCTCCTGGAACCAGCCAAAGTTACCATAAGCTGTGCCGGAAACGGCATCGAAGCGGTTCAAATGTACACGGAAAATCCCGGTGCCTATGATCTCATTTTTATGGATATCCAGATGCCCGAAATGGACGGTTATGAAGCAACCCGGCAGATCCGGGCCTTTGAAAAAGACAGCGCATTGTTGCTGCAGCATCATGTAGAGTTTTCAAAGGAAACAGCGTTGCAAAGGAAACCCCGTTTAGGGGTGCCAATTGTCGCAATGACTGCCAATGTATTCCGGGAAGATATAGAAAGGTGCCTGGCCGCGGGAATGGACGACCATGTGGGCAAACCCGTCGACCCGGAAGAATTGTTTGCCATGCTGCGAAAGTATGTTACGGCGGCCGGTTTTGGAATGGATGCGGCGGAATCCTGAGTCAAAAACATACCCCGTCCGCTTGCGCCTGAAGCTCCCCTGCGTAGCAGGTTCTTGGGTATTCGACCCCCCGGCGAATAAAAAGGAGCAAATTTCCCCAACGGAGGGAAAGAGGCCTTGGCTTCTCCTCGGGATTTGCATTTATTCCCTGTGCAGGCACATTTTCTAACAAAATAACACGAATTGGACCTCCAAGCAAGGAAAAACCCTTGACATATCTTTTTTCATAAATTAGCATTAAATTTATGAGAAAGTCCATAACTTGGCACGAAAATTGCTCTCTCTCTCTCTCTCTCTCTCATAGTATCCCTTAACAAAAATTCTTTTCCCGCTGAACTTGCCCATAAATTTCTCCGTACCTCTGGTTTCCGCTTTAGCGGAAACCTTTTTTTTGGTCTCAAACCCTGTCGTGGCAGGGAAAAATTTATAGAGGAGTAAAGAAATGAAAAAGAAAGTACAGTTTTTACGAGGAGCGGTTTTTACAGCAATTCTGTTTGCTGCGGTTTTATCCTGCGGCGACGGGGCAGGCTGGACACCGGAATATGACATCGGCGATCCAGGCCCCGGCGGCGGGAAAATTTTCTATGTAGATGCTGCAGGTTTTGCCGTAAGCGGTAAAGGAACCTGCCATTACCTGGAAGCGGCTCCGGCGGATATAAGCGGCACCCCTGCGTGGGCTTCCCCGCAATTTTTACCTCCTGCGTATGGTGGTACTGATGATTGGCATTCCATAGACGGCTTAGGAACCGCCATCGGGACAGGCGCAGCCAATACCGCAAAGATACGGGCGGCAGACCCTGACGCGCCCGCGGCAAAAGCCTGTGATACTTCCTCAGCCGGAGGCAAAAACGACTGGTTCCTCCCCAGCAAGGATGAACTGGCCTTGATGTTTCAGAACAAAACGGCGATAGACGGCATTGGCACGGGCATATACTGGTCCTCGACGCAGTACGGTTGGACTAACACGTGGACACTGCAATTCAGTGACGGCTATCAGGACGGCCACGGCAAGCAGCATACATACAGTGTTCGTGCTATCCGCGCTTTTTAACACGGTAAGCAGGTAAATATCTGTCCACATAGGAGTGCGGGCTAAAGTCCGGCTTTGTGGACAGTCCGGTCTTTGACTTTTAAACCGCAAGGTCGAAGAAGTCGAATAAGGATGAGAAGATAAAGAATTCCATGCCCCAATCTTACTTCTTTTACTTTTTCGACCTTGCGGTAATAAAAATTTGCGGGCCAAGTTTAGCCGCTTGCCTCTCCCGCGTAAGCGGGCTAATGTCCGGCTTTGTGGACAGACTGCGGGCTTTGAATCCTGATTACGGATTTTCGTTAAGCCTGTTCTCCCAGTAAATCCGCAAGCTTCCGGTATGCAAGATTCACCTCGTGCTTAACGTTTACGTCCACCTCGTCTCCCAGTTCGTCAATAAGTGCCTCAAGACTGGCGGTACTTTCGTTAAGGGCCGTGTGGAACCCGCGGGAACAACGGAACCAGTAACGGCCTGCACCATCGGTAAAAAGGGCGATAAACCCCAGTTCCTTACCGGCTATTTTACCGCCGGCTGCTTTGCCGCCGACTATTTTACCGCTGACTGCTTTGCCGCCGGCTGCTTTACCGCCCCGTTTTTTTTCCGGGCGGCCGCTGCTTTTTCCATGCGGTACGGGAAGCAGCACCAGGGGAAGATTTTTGATAAGGGCCCGGAGGTTTTCACTATCGCCGGAATAAAAATGTGTTTTCCGGGGCCATTCACGGTTAAGGACACCCTCCAGATCCAAGACCGGGAGCAGTGTTAAAATAAGGGAAAGTTTTTCTCCTGCAAGCAGGGTATGGTTTTGGTAAGTCACCGTTCCCCGAAGTCCGTGGTACTGGGACGGATCGATTAACAGAACCGCAGAATCAGCGCCGCCTGTACCAGCCTGTTTAAGGGAGACAAGTTTTTCCCAGGGCAGGGTAAGGTGTTTTTTTCCCTTCACGGTTTCCAGGGGGAATACTTCTTTTCCCAGTTTGATTTGATTGGTAAGGTTCCGCCTTAGGTGTTTTCCCTCTTCTGTTTTGGCCATTCCGGTTCTTGCGCCTCCCCATTCGGCCGACAAGAGGGGGCTTATCCGCTTAAGGGTTCCCAGGGAAAGGGGGCTTACCGACATGGCATAGGTCCGGGTGGTCCTGACAATTTCGCCGGCCACAATGTACCTGGCAGCATCGTCCTGGCGTTTAAACATTACCGAACCGGGGTGGATCATGATCTTGTCGGCGGTAAGGCTCCGGTACATGGCCGGTGCGTTTCTGCCGCCGGAAAATCCGCCGCCGTCAGAGCGGACACAAACAAACTGGATAAGCCCCCGGCCGATGCAAGAGAGGTAATCTTCCACCGTTGCGGAAGCGGCCGCTGCCGTAGCAGCGGACGCAGAAACGGAAGCTGCGGACCCAAGACCCGCCGACAGTATGGGTATATTCATACCGGTAACAATCTCTTCCAGTTGAATGGTTACATTCATAATTTCCGCCATGGCCCGTTCGTCCAGATAGTTCTTTTTACAAAACTGTTCCTTGTTCTGCGCCGCTTCATAAGCGCGGTACAGCCTGAGGTAGGATACAAAATCGCCGTGGGGATCCCGGAAGCCATGGTGTGCCTTCCGGGCATCCATCTCTTCTCCCGGCGGCAGTACATAGGGGCTTTGGGTAGAAAGAAACGCCGCTGCGATAAGCGTTTCTTCAATTACCTGGGGATAGCGGAGTATCGCTTCCACGATGATCCGCGAATGACGGGGACCCAGGGGAAACTCGGTCATCATTTTTCCGGTGGAAGAAAGGGTGCGATCTTTTTCCAGCGCGTCCAAAAGGTTAAGTGTTTCAACGGCGGCGATAATTCCCTCCCGGCCAGGGGGGGAAATAAAATCAAATTCTTCATAATCGGTAATTCCCAAATCCGCCATACGAAGCACCACCTCGGAAAGATCGGTACGGTAAATTTCTTCGGTGGTAAAGAGCGGCCTGCTTTCAAATTCCTTGCGGCTATAGAGACGGTAACAGCTTCCTTCTCTGGTACGGCCCGCCCGGCCTTTGCGCTGGTTTGCAGAGGCCTTGGAAACCGGGGATTCCACCAAACTGGACGTAAAGGTCCGGGGATTGTAAAAATTAAGCTTGGCAAGTCCTGAATCAAGCACTGCGGTAATACCGTCTATGGTTACCGATGTTTCGGCAATGTTGGTGGCTATAACCACCTTTGTTTTTCCCCGGGGGGGGTCGTCAAATACCCGTTCCTGTTCTTCCTTGCCAAGTCTTCCATAAAGGGGGATGATGTGAAGGTACTTTCCCACGGAGCCGAATGCCAGGCGGCTCATGCAGTCCTTGATCATCTTTTCGCCGGGAAGAAACACCAGAATGTCCCCGGGCCGTTTTTCGCTTATAAAACGTTCGGTGATGTTTTCAATTTTTGCAAGCAGCGCTTCCATAACAAGGTTTCCGCCGCCGGAAGATCGCCCCCGGTCTCTTTGGGAATCTTCTGCCGGGGCCGCGCTTACCAGGGGCGGATCGTATACCATGGTTACCGGAAAAGTCTGGGCATCAATTTTAACCACCGGACATTCGCCGAAGTATTCAGAAAAAACTTCGGCGTTGATCGTAGCAGATGAAACGATCACTTTGAATTCTTTTCGTTCTTCCAGCACCCGTTTAAGAAGGCCCAGGATAAAGTCGATGTTAAGGCTCCGCTCGTGGGCCTCGTCAATGATCATCACCGCATACCGGGAAAGCCAGGGATCAAGTTTCATCTCCTGTAAAAGAATTCCATCGGTCATAATTTTGATCCTGGTGTCCAGCGCGGTTTTATCTTCAAAACGCATCTTGTAACCCACGGGGCAGCCCGGCACCCCCGATGCGGAAAAACCCAGCTGCCGGGCGATAAAATCGCTTACCGAAAGGGCGGCGATACGCCGGGGCTGGGTAACGCCGATAATCCCGTTTTTGCCGTACCCCGAATCGTGGAGAATAACCGGAAGCTGGGTGGTTTTTCCCGAACCCGTGGGGCTTTCTACCACCACCACCTGGCTTGTTTCAAGTGCGCTGAGTATTAAATCTTTGTGCTGGTAAACCGGTAAATCAAGGTACTTCATAGAAATAGTGTACCATGTTTTACAATGGTTGACAGTGACTGGTAAAACCCCGCGGAAGGGGAGAAGTGAATTCCATAAGGCGGCCGCTGCGGGGGTGGAGGAAACCAAGTTCCCCCGCATGGAGGGCCAGCCGCCCCAGGGGGTTTGTGCGGGCGGCGTATTTCCGGTCTCCCGCCGCCGGATGCCCAAGCCATGCCAGGTGCGCGCGGATCTGGTTCCGCCGGCCTGTCTCCAGTTCCAGGCTGATGAGCGCATAATCCCGGCCCTGGCTAAGGAGTTTCCACCGGGTTACTGCCCGCATACCGTCTTGCCGGACAACCATGTTGCCGCCCCGGTCCTCGCCCAGCGGCGCGTCAATAGTTCCTTCGGCGGCGGGCATTGTACCCTCCGCCAGGGCGGTGTAACGGCGGACTTTTACCCGTTCATCCCAGCTATCCATCAGTATACGTTTAACCATGTCGGACTTGGCAAAGATCATCACCCCCGAAGTATCCCGGTCCAGCCGGTGTACCACCGCGGGCCGCCGTTTTTCGCCTTTTTTTGAAAGATACTCCGCAAGAATCCAGTAGGCTGTTTTTTCCCGTTCCGCCCCGGCGGCAATGGAAAGCAGCCCTGTGGGTTTGTCCACCGCCAGAATATCCCGGTCCTCGTAGAGCAGTAACAGGCCCCTGGCCAAAGGGCGGGGAAAAGACTTTGCCATGGGGCCTCCTAGTGAATACTATAACTTTATCATATACTATACCTACTGGAGGACTTAATGGAAAAGGACAAGTATGTATATTTCTTCGGCGAAGGAAAGGCCGAAGGAGATGCCAAAATGAAGGATACCCTGGGCGGCAAGGGAGCGAACCTTGCGGAAATGACCAACCTGGACATTCCCGTCCCGCCGGGTTTTACCGTTTCTACCGATGTATGTGCAGCATTTTATGAAAACAACAAAAAATATCCCGCCGGACTTGAAGCAGAGGTTATTGCCACCCTTACCCGGCTTGAAAAAGTGATGGGCAAAAAACTGGGGGATCCCGATGATCCCCTCCTGGTATCGGTCCGTTCCGGCGCACCGGTTTCCATGCCCGGCATGATGGATACCATCCTTAACCTGGGGATGAACGATAAATCCGTCCACGGTCTGGCAAAAAAGACCGGCAATGCCCGTTTTGCCTGGGATGCCTACCGCCGTTTTATCCAGATGTACGGGGACGTGGTAATGGAAGTCCCCCATGAAACATTTGAAGGGGCTATCAGCGCCATCAAAAAAGCCAAAAAGGTAGAGCTTGATACAGACCTTTCCGAAAAGGATCTGGAAAAGCTGGTGGATGAATACAAAAAACTGGTTCACAAGCATACCAAAAAGGACTTTCCCCAGAAGCCCCTGGATCAGCTTTGGGGGGCGATGAATGCTGTCTTTGGTTCCTGGATGAATGAACGGGCCATCAAGTACCGGCAGCTTAACGAAATTCGCGGTATCAAGGGGACCGCCGTCAATATTCAGTCCATGGTTTTTGGCAACTTTGGCGATGATTCGGGTACCGGCGTTTGTTTTAGCCGGGATCCCTCCACGGGCATAAACGAATTCTACGGCGAGTATCTGATGAACGCCCAGGGCGAAGATGTAGTGGCCGGTATCCGGACCCCCGAAAAAATCGCTACCCTGGCAAAGAAAAACAAAAAAGTGTACGAACAGCTTGTGGGAATCAAGAACAAGCTGGAACAGCACTTTAAAGATATGCAGGACATGGAATTTACTGTCCAGCAGGGGGTTCTGTATATACTGCAAACCCGGAACGGCAAACGGGCCGGGGCTGCGGCAGTTAAATGCGCCGTGGATATGGCGGCGGAAAAGCTTATCACCAAAGAAGAAGCGGTACTGCGGGTAAGTCCCGGCCACCTGGATCAGCTTCTTCATCCCATGGTTGATCCCAAGGCCCTTAAAGCGGCCAAGTCCCTGACCAAGGGGCTCAATGCGTCCCCCGGCGCCGCCACGGGACGTATTGTGTTTTCTGCCAAGGATGCCGAAGACTGGCATGCCAGGGGAGAAAAGATTCTCCTGGTCCGCAAGGATACCAGCCCCGAAGATATCGGCGGCATGGTAGTTTCCCAGGGCATTCTTACCTCCACCGGGGGCATGACCAGCCATGCGGCGGTTGTGGCCCGGGGCATGGGTACTCCCTGTGTTGCTGGGGCCAAGGGCGTTTCCGTCCTGGGCAAAAAAGTGGCCATCGGCGGGAAAAACTACAAGGAAGGGGATTGGATCACCGTGGATGGTTCCACCGGTGATGTTTACGACGGCCGCCTGCCCCTGGTGGTTCCAAAAATTTCCAAAGATATGAGTACCTTCCTTGCCTGGTGCGATGAAATCCGTGCCGGTTCCGTGCGGAGTACCCCCGGCGGCAGCCTTAAAGGGTTTGAAGTACGAACCAATGCGGACCAGCCGGAAGATGCAAAACGCGCCTTTGAATTCGGTGCCCAGGGCGTAGGCCTTTGCCGTACCGAACACATGTTTTTTGACAAGGCCAAGTTAATCCACTTTAGGGCGATGATCGTTGCCGATACGGCGGAAGAGCGGAAGGCCGCTCTTAAAAAAATCCTTCCTCTCCAAAAGAAAGATTTCTTTGGTATCTTTAAGGCCATGGAAGGCCGGCCCGTAACAATCAGGCTTCTTGATCCGCCGCTCCATGAATTTGTTCCCCATACCAAAGAGGAAACTGCCGAACTGGCGGCGTACCTTAAGGTAAAACCGGCGGTACTGCTGCCCAAAATTGAAAAACTCCACGAGGCGAACCCCATGCTTGGCCACCGTGGCTGCCGGCTTGCCGTTACGTACCCGGAAATCTACGACATGCAGGTGGAAGCCATTGCCCTGGCGGCGGCGGACTGCATTAAACAGAAAATCCCCGTACACCCGGAAATTATGATCCCCATTGTGATTACCGCCCGGGAGCTTAAACTGCTTAGGCCCAATGCCGAGGCAATTTTGAAAAATGTTTTTGACAAGGCCAATCTTAAGCTGGATGTAAAGATCGGTACAATGATAGAAGTGCCCCGGGCGGCTATCCGCTCCGGACATATCGCCAAGTATGCGGACTTCTTTAGCTTTGGAACCAACGACCTGACCCAGATGACCTTTGCCTTTAGCCGGGACGATGTAGCATCTTTCCTGCCGGTGTACCTGGAAAAGAATGTGCTTGATGTGGATCCCTTTAAATCCATTGACGAAGACGGAGTGGGTTTCCTTATTCAGCACGCAACCACCGAAGGCCGTAAGGTAAATCCTTCTCTTAAGGTAGGAATCTGCGGTGAACACGGCGGGGACCCTGCCACCATTGATTTCTGTTACCGGTCGGGTTTAAGTTATGTGTCCTGTTCGCCTTTCCGGGTTCCCATAGCCCGCCTGGCCGGAGCGCAGGCGGTTATAACACATTCGAAGAAACGTTAAGCGGAAAACTACCGGTACTCTTCCCAGGCTTTTATTTCAAGAGCGCCGGTTCCTCCGCCTTTTTCATGCTGGGCAAGGAGTGAATCAATAAACTGCCGGGCCACTTTTACATTGGTAAAGAGCGGTATGTCAAAGTCTACCGCCAGGCGGCGGATAAGGTAGTCGTTTTTTAGTTCAGTCTCCCGGTTGTTTTTGGGAATATTGATAACAATATCTACTTCCCTTTTTTTGATCCAGGTGGCAATGTTGGGTTCCTTGGATTCCAGGGGCCAGTTAAGGGCCGCCGCAGGAATGCCGTTGGCCGCAAGAAATTTTGCCGAACCCCGGGAGGCGACAATTTCATAACCCATGGTGATAAGTTTTTTTGCCGACCCCAGGAATTCAACCTTGTCTTCCATGGGACCCGTGGAAAGGAGCGCCCGTTTGCGTTTGCTGAATTCCGGCGGTACCCGGTAACCCACCGAAAGCAGGGCCTTAAGGAACGCATCGTTGAGGTCCGGCCCAATGCAGGCAACTTCTCCGGTACTGGCCATTTCTACCCCGCTTACCGGGTCCGCACCGTGGAGCCGGGAAAAGCTGAACTGCGCCGCCTTAACTCCCACCCAATCCAGGTCCAGGGCAGAAACGGCGGCTTTTTCGGCGGTCTCGTCCAGCATGGCCCTGACTGCCAAATCGATCATATTTACCCGGCTTACCTTGGAACAGAAGGGAAAACTCCGGCTGGCGCGGAGATTACATTCAATTACCCGCACCCGGTTATCCTGGGCCAGGAACTGAATGTTAAAAGGCCCGGTAATTCTGAGCGCCCGGGAAATTGCCTCGGCGATATGGCGGATTTTACGGATCGTTTCTACATAAAGCCGCTGGGCGGGAAGCACCACCGTGGCATCCCCGGAATGGACCCCGGCATTTTCTATATGTTCGGTGATGGCATGGAAAAGAATTTCTCCCCGTTTTGCCACCGCATCAATTTCAATCTCCTTGGAATTTTCGATAAACTTGGAAATAACTACCGGATGTTCCGCCGATACATCTGCCGCCAGGGCCAGGTATTCTTCCAGCGTTTCATCATTCCAGGCTACATTCATTGCCGCGCCGGAAAGCACATAACTGGGGCGGATCAACACCGGGTAACCCGCCTCTGCGGCAAAAACTTTGGCCGACCTTAGGTCCGTAAGTTCCCGCCAGGGCGGCTGTTCAATATCCAGTCTATCAAGCAGGGCGGAAAATTTATTCCGGTCTTCGGCCATGTCAATTGACTGCGGATGGGTGCCGTAGATGAGCGCTCCGGCATCGTACAGTTTGGTGGCCAGGTTATTGGGGATCTGCCCGCCCATGGAAAGAATAAGGCCGTCGGGGCGTTCCCGTTCATAAATGTCCAACACCCGTTCCAGGGTTAGTTCTTCAAAGTAGAGCCTGTCGCACATGTCATAATCGGTAGAAACTGTTTCGGGATTGCAGTTTACCATGATCGAATAACGGCCCAGGGAATGGGCAGTTTGGGCCGCGTTAACGCAGCACCAGTCAAATTCAACGCTGCTCCCAATGCGGTAGGCCCCGGAACCAAGGACCATAACTCCCCGGCCTGCGGGGCTTACATCGTCCGCATTGCTGCCCGCGGGACCTGAGCCATAACTCATGTAAAGATAGTTTGTTTTGGCCGGATACTCCGCCGCCAGGGTGTCGATTTGTTTTACGCTGGGCCGGATGCGGTATTCTTCCCTAAGGGAACGGATTTCCATTTCCTTCATCCCCAGAATTTCCGCTATCCGTTCGTCGGAAAAACCAAACCGTTTTGCCCGGGCCAGGATTTCCTTGTCAATCCGGGGCGGGGCGGCGGCGCCAGGTTCGGCGGCGCCAGGTTTGGCGGCGCCAAGTTCGCGGGTACCAGCCCCGGCGGCGTCAAGTTCTTTTTCTGCGGCAAGGATGTTTTCGATTTTGTACAAAAACCATTTATCAATTTTGGTAAGCCGGTGAATTTTATCCACCGGCCAGCCTTCCATAAGGGCCCGGTAGATTACAAAGATCCGCCGGTCCGTTGGTTTTGTCAATGCTTCGTGAATAATGTGGGAGAAGTTTTTCGCGTCCCCGGGTTCAGAGAATTGTGCGCCGCAAAGGGCATCGCTTGCAGTTAGGCCCGGCGCTCCTATGCCGGTCATCCGCAGGGCCTTTTGCAGGGCTTCCTCAAAACTCCGGCCTATGGACATAACTTCGCCCACGCTTTTCATCTCGCTGCCAATACGAAGGTCCACATTTTTAAACTTGGCCAGGTCCCACCGGGGAACCTTGATCACAATATAATCCAGGGCAGGTTCAAAACAGGATTTGGTAACCCTGGTAATCCGGTTTTCAATATCCGTAAGGGAATACCCCAGGGCAAGTTTGGCCGCCACAAAGGCCAATGGATAACCGGTGGCCTTTGACGCCAGGGCGGAAGACCGGGAAAGCCGGGCATTTACTTCGATAATCCGGTAATCCTCGCTTTCCGGGTCAAGAGCATACTGAATGTTACATTCCCCCACAATACCCAGGTGGCGGATCACATCAATGGCAATACGGCGGAGTTTGTGGTATTCGGAATCGGTAAGTGTTTGGGAAGGAGCAACGACGATACTTTCGCCGGTATGGATTCCCAGGGGGTCAAAGTTTTCCATATTACAAACAGTGATGCAGTTATCGTTTGAATCCCGCACTACCTCGTATTCGATTTCCTTCCAGCCCCCCAGCCATTCTTCCACCAGCACCTGGGCCTGGGTTCCGGCGGATTTGGCAAAGGCCCGGTCACAGCGGCGGCGTAATTCCCCTTCGCTGCGGCACACTCCGGAACCCATACCCCCCAGGGCATAGGCAGCCCGGACCATTACCGGATAGCCGATCTGCTCTGCCGCTTTTACTGCCTCTTCCACCGCTTCGGCGGTACTGCCTGGTCCGCCGCCGGTGCTGTTTCCGCCGGTACTGTTTCCGTCCCCGCTGTTTCCCGTATCGCAGCTTACGGCGATACTGCGGGGTGTTTTTGCGCCAATTTCGTTAAGGCGGTTTACAAAACGCTGGCGGTCTTCGGTATCTTCGATGGCGGAAACCGGCGTACCCAAAACTTTTACCCCGTATTTGTAGAGTGTACCGTCACGGTCCAGGGCTACTCCAGCGTTCAGGGCTGTCTGTCCGCCAAAGGAAAGCAGCAAGCCGTCCGGCCGTTCTTTTTCGATTACCGCCTTGATAAATTCCGGCGTTACCGGTAAAAAGTAAACAGCGTCTGCCATGCCTTCGCTGGTTTGAATCGTGGCGATATTGGGGTTGATCAAAACAGTTTTGATTCCTTCTTCCCGCAGGGCCTTGAGCGCCTGGGAACCGGAATAATCGAATTCCCCCGCCTGGCCAATCTTAAGCCCGCCGGAACCAAGAACCAAAACTTTCTTTATCTTTTCTTTAGTCATTTCATAACCTTCACTTGTTCAATAAACCGGTCGATAAGGAATTCCGTATCCCGGGGGCCGGGGCATCCTTCGGGGTGGAACTGCACCGCAGAGAAGGGTCCGGTTGAACAGCGGATTCCTTCAATGGTGCCGTCGTTGCCGTTGATAAACCAGGGCTCCCAGCCTGAGGGTAAGGTTTCGGCCCGGACGGCGTAACCGTGGTTCTGGCTGGTAATGTAACAGCGTCCGCCGGATTCTATACAGGGCTGGTTTTGCCCCCGGTGTCCGTAGGGAAGTTTGTAGGTATCCGCCCCTGCGGCCAGGGCCATAATCTGGTTACCCAGACAAATGCCAAAGACAGGTTTACCCAGGCTAAAGGCCTTGCGGACCATAGCAATGGTTCTGCCGCAGGCCTTGGGATCCCCCGGTCCGTTGGAAAGAAAAATGCCGTCAAAGGTGATACCCGAAAGATCGTGGTTCCAGGGAAGGCGGAGCACCTTTACCTTCCGGGCAAGCAGACAGCGGATAATGTTTGCCTTGGCCCCGCAGTCTACCAGGGCAATAGTTGGCAGTACGGCGGCCTCCGCTTCGGTCATTCCCGCCGGGAAAAGGACACTTGTTTCTGCGGGGGACACATCCGCCACCGGGTGGGGGACCAGTCCGGAATCCAGGGTTACATCCCGGCTCCCTTCCACGAGGATTTTTCCCATCATCACCCCATGTTCCCGAAGCCGTATCGTCAAAGCCCTGGTGTCGATGCCCCAGATACCGGGAACATTGTTCCGTTCAAGCCAGGAAGCAAGCGTAAGACCCGAGGCAAAGTGGCTCGGTTCTTCGCAGGCTTCGGAAACCACAAAACCGGAAACCTGGATACGGCCGGATTCAAAGTGAACAGGAATTCCCGCTTCGTCAAAAAACGGTTCCCCGCTTTTGGAAAGGGGTACGCCGTAGTTCCCCACCAGGGGATAGGTAGATACAAGGATCTGCCCCCGGAAACTTGGGTCCGTGAGGGACTGGGGGTAACCGGCCATGCCGGTGGTAAAAACCACTTCTCCTGCCTGGGAACGGGCCTTTCCGAAGGACCAGCCGGAATATTCCGAGCCGTCTTCCAGAACAAGTTTTGCCTGTTTAGCGCTGCGGAGCGGTTTTACTGTTTTGGCGGATACGGCCCGCCGCAGTTTTGTTTGTTGTTCCATTGCTGGAAAGTGTAGCGAACCGGCAAAATATGGTCAAGGGCAGAGAAATTAGGAAAGAAAAACGCAAAAATACCGGTTTTTTTGCATTTTGGAAGGCAAAAATGAACGAAAACAGCTGATTCTGTTCCTTAATTTTTTTGCTTTGTTGTTTATTTGCCTTGGTTTCTGTGTTGTAAATTTTCCGGAAAAATTCAAAAAAACCGCTTGACAAAGACAGCGTATTTGTGTTCTTATGTATAGTAACGTTACTATATAGAGAAACAAAGGAGTGTATTATGGAATCGGAAAACAGTGTTCAGGCGGCCCAAAACGGGGAAAAGCGTGAAGTTACGGCCAGGACGAAAAAAGGTCTTGGCATAGGTGATGTGCTGCTTATAGGCATATTGCTTGCCGCAGGGGCGGTGCTCAAATTCTTTGTCGGCTCGGTTATCAACTTTGGCATGAAGCCCAACTTTATCATAGCGATGTACTGCCTCATCATCCTGCTTATAAAGCCCCGTTTCTTTGAAGCGGTGATTATAGGCCTCCTGGCCGGAGCTATTTGCCAGTTCTTTCCCGGCCAGCCGTATATCAACTTTGTAAGCGAGCTTGCAGGCGCCATCGCCATGTGCCTTCTTATCAAGTTACCGCTTGAGAAAATAAAGCTGCCCGTTAAAACGCTGGTCTGTACTTTTTTAAGTACCCTGGTAAGCGGCTTTACCTTCATCGGTGTCATGTACCTGATGTATTACACCGGAGCAAATATCAAGCCGACACCGCTTGCAATCTTTATGGCTATCATCTTTGGTACGGCGCTTATCAATGCAGTTATCGTACAGATCCTGTACATACCGCTAAAACTTGCCTTGAAGAAATAAGATGATCTTGATTAGGAACCTGAGTTTTCGTTATGAGGGCGCTTCCCGTTATGCCCTTTCGGGGATCAACTTCGATATCCCCGACGGGGATTTTGTCGGCATTATCGGTTCGTCCGGTGCAGGGAAATCGACGCTGAGTTATGCCCTTAATGGCGTGGTTCCCCATCATTTTCCCGGCGATTATTACGGCGAGGTTATTGTGAACGGCCTTGATACACTTGCCGTACAGCCTGATATGATAAGCAGGCAGCTCGGTTCGGTGTTTCAGGATATAGACGCCCAGATGACTGCCGCTGTTGTTGAGGACGAATTACTCTTTGGTCTTGAAAACTTTGCTGTTCCGCATAACGAGATAGAGGGCCGTATTACAAGCGCCCTTGATGCCGCAGGGATAGGAAACCTGCGGCAGCGGGTAATATCTTCGCTTTCGGGCGGGCAAAAACAGAAGGTAGCCATTGCGGCAATCACCGCCCTGCGGCCCAGGGTGATCGTACTTGATGAGCCGACCGGCGAGCTTGACCCCCAGTCGAGCAGAAAGATCTTTGAATATCTGCGTGAGTTGAACGAACAGTACGGTATAACGATTATCATCGTGGAACAAAAAATCATGCTGCTCTGTGAATTCTGCAAGCGTCTTGCCGTTATGGACAAGGGGACCCTGTCTCTTGAGGGCAGTGTCGCGGAAGTGCTGCAGCACGGCGAAAGTCTTGAACAGGCGGGTGTCAATATACCCCGTGTTACCACGCTGGGGCGGCGGCTTAAAGAGAAAAATTTGTATAAGGGCGCCTTACCCTGCAATCTTGAACAGGCAGTAACGATGATGCGCTCGCTGTCATACAGCGCGGAACCTACTGCAGGAATGGACCATAGCGCCGGAGCCGTGCCATGCTGAAATTTGATACTGTAAGTTTTGCTTACGGCGGTGAAACAATACTCCGCGATCTTTCCTTTGAAATAAAGCAGGGTGAATTTGTCGCCCTGCTTGGAGAAAATGGCGCCGGAAAATCAACGCTCTGCAAACTTTGCAACGGCCTTCTTAAACCGGCTTCGGGAACAGTGACCATAGACGGCAAGGATACCCGCAAAGTCAAGACAAGCATACTTGCCCGCAGTGTCGGGTATCTTTTTCAAAACCCCGACAGGCAGCTCTGTCAGAATACCGTGCGGGAGGAAATCAGTTTTGGCCTGGACTATGCCCTTGCAGATAAAGGGCTCGATAAACAGGAACTGGAAGAAGAAAAAAAGCGCCGGTGCGAAGAAATGCTTGACCTCTTTAACCTGGAAGCGGAACGCGCCCCATTTGGTCTTTCCCGCGGCGAAAGACAGCAGACTGCTCTGGCATCGGTGCTTGCCCGCAAAGCGCCTGTTCTGATTCTTGATGAACCTACTACAGGACTCGATTACCATGAATGTATGACCATCATGGGGATTATCAAACAGTACCATGAAGAAGGAACCACGGTACTGATGATTACCCACGATATGGAAGTGGCGGCGGATTTTGCCGAGAGGGCGCTTTTAGTAAATAATGGCGGACTTGCCGGCAGCGGAACGGTGCGGGAAGTGATGAAAAACAAAGCTTTGCTGGATGCCAATTCGCTGCTCCCTGCACAGATACCTGCCCTTGCAATGCAGCTTGGTCCTGGGTATGAAAAAGTCTTTACTATCAATGAGATGCTCGCTGCCGTTACTGCCGCATCAGCGGGCCATAAAGGAGCTCTTCAATGACCGGTCTGATTGATTATGTAAACGGATCATCACCGCTCCATAAGCTTAATCCGCTTACCAAACTGCTGCTTGCCTTTCTGCTCTGTGCCTTCTGTTTTGTCACAGAAAGGATATCCTTTGTACTTGGGATTATCGTCTTAAACCTATGTATAGCCTTGCTTGCCGGAATTATTGGACGCTCACTGCGCATACTGCTCTCCCTTATGAAGCTTTCCATAGTCCTCTTTGTTGTTCAAATATTTTTTGTCCGCGAAGGTACAATACTGGTAAGGTTTCCCCTTAATATCTATCTTACCGACACGGGGCTGCTTTTTTCGCTGCTCTTTGTACTCAGGCTTATCGCGGCGACCATGCCCCTGACAATCATGCTTTCCGTTACCCGCATGAGCGACATTTCCAATGTTCTTAACCGCTATTTACGCATACCCTACAAATATACCTTTGCCCTTACCACAGCAATACGGTTTATTCCGCTTTTTTCGCAGGAAATGAGCGATATCATGGAAGCGCAAACAGCCCGGGGGGTGGATTTTGACACAAAGAATTTCTTTAAAAAGGTACGGCTCTTGCTGCCGCTCTGTGTACCGCTCCTTGTTTCTTCGGTTCGGAAGATAGAAGGCGGGGCAATCTCTGCGGAGCTGCGGGGTTTTAACCTGCGTAACCGGAAAAGCGGATACAAACATTATAGTTTTAGCTTTATAGATTTTATGTTTCTTTTCTTTTCCATAGGGCTCATTATAGTTGAAGTACTCTTGCGGTAAAAAACTGGTTTATCCAATCACCGTACCCAGGAAAGGTTTGCCGTCCAAAATAAGGCGCAGATTGGGGAGGTCCCGGCCTGCGGCGCAGATCACCTTAAGGCCCAGTTTGGCGGCATGGCGGCTTGCAATGGGGTCAAAGGGAACATTTTTGCCCGGTGTCCATTCTTCGCCTACCATGGCCCTAAAATCCGTCCAGGATATGGTTCCAATAGGTTTGGCATTGGGATTTTTCCGGGGATCATCGGTATAGACCTGCTCAATATTTGAAAGGTTAATGACCATGTCTGCCTGGAAACGTTCCGCCAGCAGTACTGCGTCGTAGTCGGAAGAAAAACCCGGTTTCCAGCCTGCCGCCACCAGTACCCGGCCCACAAAGGGATCTACCCTGGATGGATCGGTAATTACCGGCTGGGTACACCAATCCCCCATAATAGCTTTGATAAGCTGGGCGTTAAGGCGGGTGGCCATAACCCCTATCCAGTCCGCTTCTTCGTCCTTAAAAGCAACGGCACTGGTGCCGCCGGCACTTTGACCGCCGGCACTTTGACCGCCGGAAGCCGCAATTTCCCGGTAGGCATTTTGCCAGGCCCGGGCGGGTCCGCCGCCGCCTACCACCAGAATAAAGCGCCGCTTTTCATCTGCTTCTAAACATTCTTTGGTAAGGGAATAAAAGTTTTTAAGGAACGGAACATCTACTCCGTCGGGAGCAACGATGGATCCCCCCAGGGAAATGACGGTAACCATTAGTGCGGGGCCGCCGGGCCTGGGTTTTTGGGAGCCGCCGCTGCACCTGCGCCGCCTCCACCGGTACTGCCAGTACCGCCGGTACCAGTACCGGTGGATGCTTCCGCGGCGCTTTCACCAGGTTTTGTTTCTTTGGTACTTTCTCCCGCCGGGGGTTCTTCACCATAGCGGTACATGGTCAGGAGCAGTTCTATATGGGGGTTACCCAGCGCCGCCGCTGAATTTGAACCCAGGGGGAAAAACAAAATGGGCTCGCCAAAGTCCATGGGCAGCGAATGGGTAGATGTTTTATAACTCATGCCTTTTTCGGGAATATTGATCCATATCTGGCTCTGGGCTACCAGGGCGTACTTACCGTCCCGGATATAGGGGGTAAACTGAATCGCTACAATAAGGTTTTCCCCCACCAGTTTAATGCTTACCGGTCTGCCGGGGATGGTTACCTTGGAATTGTAGGCATTCCACACTTCCTGACTGTTTTCCGCTATTTTGGTGGTAATCTGTAACACCATGGCCTTGTCCCGCAGGGCGGGAAGTTCGTCCAAAAGCGGCTCCTGCGCTCCCAGAACCCCCAGGGCGGTGCGGAAGATCAACAGGGCCGTAAGGGCCGGAAAGGAGGCTCTCATCTGGAAGTTCCACTCCTTGAATAATCCGCAGCCCGGAGCATTTGAGGTTCTCCGGCATTTTTAAAGGTAGTGTCGGGGAGGCGGATAATCACCATATCCGGCGAATTTTCGCTCCCCAGGTACTGGAAGAGGTTCGCCATGTCCGATACGGGGATCATATCCTGTACTTCAAGCCCCGCCAGTTGGGGATCCGTTGTTTTTACCGGCCGGAGGGTAATTAAGGCCGCCAGTGCCAGCGCCATGATAATTCCTGCGGCCGCCGCGGCGGGCAGGGGAATGGTGACGGACCTGATCCAAAACCGTGCCGCCCACCGGGGTTTTTCTGCGGCAAAGGAGGTCTTTTCCCAAACCCGGTTCATGGAATCTTCCATTTTTCCCAGGTCCGGGGAAACGGCAAAAAGGCGCTGCCGGGTTAAGCGGTAGCTTTCCAGGTGTTTCCGGCAGGATGGACAGGCCTCCAGGTGTTTCTCACACTTTTCTTTCCAGGGAGAATCCAATTCCCCGTCGAAATAAACCGAAAGAATTTGACTATCGGGACACATATTAACCATCCTTAGCTGTACCGCCGGGAAGTTCCATCCCGGCTTGCGCCAACAGGGTAGAAAGCCGCTCTCTTGCCCTGAATACCCGTACTTTGACGTTTCCTTCGCTAATGCCCAGGACCCGTCCGATTTCCTTGTAGTTCAACTCGCCGTATTCCTTTAATACTAATACAATGCGAAGCTTTTCAGGAAGCTTGGAAAGGGCAGCGCTTACTTCCTGCCTGGTTTCTTTTTCCAGCAATTCCTGTTCGCCGTCTTCGTTTTTCCGCCAGTCTTCCCGAAACGCCCGCTGGTAGGCCCGGCGCTCCCGTTCCTTCCGCTTGGCATAGTTCAGGGCGGCGTTTTTTACCACCCGGATAAGCCAATACTTGGCTTCATCGGGGTTGGGAAAGATCATTCCCTTTTCGTGGTAGCGGAAAAACGCCTCCTGGCACAGATCCTCCGCCGCCTCCCCGCTGCTGGTAATACGGATTGCTACCCGGAACAGAATGGGGAAAACCGATGTATATAAACGGCGGAACCGCTCTTCGGCGGATCCACCCGTCCTTGCTTCTGAAAACAAACTACTTCCTTAAATGTTACAATGGAGTTGGCAGATCGATGTTCTGCTTAAAACGCCACACAGTACCAGTTTTGGTATCTTCCAGGATGATCCCCCGTTGGTCAAGTTCCGCCCGGATGGCATCGGCCCGGGTAAAATCCCGTTTTGCTTTGGCTTCCCGCCGTTGGGCGATAAGTCCCTCTATTTCCGCAGCCAGGGCGGGGTCTTCGTTTCTGGCCTTTTCTTGGGGAGTTTCTGTTTTTTCCAGGGCCTTTTCCAGCCCCAGGGCCAGAATACGGTCCATTTGCAGGGCCCCCCCCAGGGCCTCTCTGGGGTTTATGGTTGTATCTTTGAGCAGACCCCACAGTTCCGCCAGCGCCCGGGGAGTGGAAAGATCGTCGTCCAGGGCTTCGTTGAAGGCCGTTAGCCGTGTCTTTACAGCGGGCGAAGCGGCCGCCGCATCCGCCAGACCCGCCAGATCTGTCGGTTCCACCGGATTCGTTTTATCCGCCAGGGAGCGGAATTTTTCCAGCAGGGATTTGCGGGAATTGCGGGCGCTCTCCAGACTGTCCCAGGAAAACTGGAGCTGGCTCCGGTAATGGCCTCCGATAAGAAAGTACCGGTAATCCAGAGGGTCGTAGCCCTTATCAACAAGGCTTTGGAGGGTAAGAAAACCGCCGGAGCTTTTGGACATTTTTCCCCGGTCCAGTACCAGGAATTCATTGTGGACCCAATACCGCACCCAGGGAGTTTTCCCCGTGGCTCCCTCGCTCTGGGCTATTTCATTGGTATGGTGGATAGGAACATGGTCGATGCCCCCGGCATGAATATCAAACTGTTCTCCCAGGTATTTGATGCTCATGGCGGAACATTCAATGTGCCAGCCGGGATACCCCCTGCCCCAGGGGCTGTCCCAAACCAGAGCCTGGTTTTCAAACTTGCTTTTGGTAAACCAAAGGACAAAATCGCCGGGGTTACGTTTGTTTTTGTCCAGGTCCGTCCGGGCCCCGGCTTTAAGGTCGTCCATGCGGAGTTGGGCAAGGTCTCCGTAACGGGGAAAACGGCTTATATCAAAGTAGAGGTTTCCTCCGGCAGTATAGGTATAAGCGTTGTCCTCAATACGTTTAATAAGGGCGATCATCTCGTTTATATGTTCCGTAGCTTTGCAGACCACCGTGGGCCGGATAATGTTCATCCGGTTTGTATCGTTAAAAAACGCATTGGTATAAAATTCGGCAATTTCCAGTACCGATTTGCCCCGTTCCGCGGCGCTCTTTACCATTTTGTCTTCGCCCAAATCATTGTCACCCGAAAGGTGTCCCACATCGGTGATGTTCATCACATGATTAACCTGGTAACCCCGGTCCCGCAGAACCCGGGTAAGGATATCGTGGGTTACATAGGCCCGGAGATTCCCGATATGGGCAAAGTTGTACACCGTGGGCCCGCAGCCATAAAAACCCGCTTCCCCCGGTTTGCGGGGGGTAAAGACTTCCGTGGTTCGGCCAAGCGTATTATATAAGCGAAGCGGCATGGTATAGTTATCCTGTGTATAGGATAAGGGATTTTTGGGAAAACATCAATTACACCCCAAACCAGGGCGGTTTTTCAGGAATCTTTCGCTTTGACGAACCCATGGCGGCGCACACCACCTTTAAAGTGGGGGGGCCGGCGGATCTGTGGGTAAAACCCTCGCTGGAAGACTGGCAAAACGGCGCCGCCGGCATTTTGCTGGAAGCAGCCCATAGGGAACGTATCCCCGTATTTGTATTGGGCGGCGGGGCAAACCTTGTAGTTTCCGACCAGGGTATCCGGGGTATTGTGCTGGATATGTCGGGTAATTCCGGTTTGGCCCATACCTCGAAGGGCAGTCAGACACTCACCTTTAGGGCGGGAAGCTCCGTGGATGAGGCCGTGGACGAAGCGGCCCGCCGGGACCTGGGGGGCCTGGAATTTCTGGCAGGTATGCCCGGTTCTATCGGGGGGGCTCTCTGGATGAATGCCCGGTGTTATGATCGGGAAATGGCCGATGTGGTAAGCCAGGTGGAACTTCTTGGCGCAGAGGGTAAACTAATCTCCCTGGCGCCAAAAAAAGAAGAATTCAGCTATAAAAAAAGTCCCTTCCAAACCCGGGACGATCTTATCCTGAACGTTTCCTTTGCCCTGGATAAAAAAGACTCCTTGCTTATACAAAAAAAAATGACAGAGCACCGGAACGACCGGGAAGCCAAGGGACACTATCGTTTTCCCAGCGCAGGATCGGCCTTCAAAAATAACCGGGCCTTTGGCAAACCCACGGGAAAGATCATCGACGAGCTGGGCCTTAAAGGATTTGCCCTGGGAGACGCCCAGGTGGCCCCCTGGCACGGGAATATCATCATTAACCGGGGTAAGGCCAGGGCGGCGGATATCCGGGCCCTCGTAACGGAACTGCAGGACCGGGCAAAAGCGGCCCTGGGCATAGACCTGGAGCCGGAAATTCTTTTTACCGGAGACTGGCCTTAGTCTTGACGTGCTGCGCCGCCGCGTGCTGCGCCGCGTTGACACTTATTCATGGTATGCCGTATACTATTTCAACAATACTTTTTTTCAGGCAGGTGAATAATGGCGGATCTTGATGATATCCTTGTTGATGTAGATAAAATTAACAAAGCGATCAGAATGGAAGTGCCGCTTGTAATGACTACCTATACGCTGCCAAGGAAGGTAGAGCAGTATATTGAACAGGTAGTTACGCTCTTTTTGGAGTATGTCAAGCAAAATAACCTTAAGGATAATGTTGTTTATTGTATTCAGGAACTGGTAGTAAATGCCAAAAAGGCCAATACCAAACGGGTCTACTTTATAGACCAGGGCCTGGACCTTAACAATGCGGCGGATTATCAAAAGGGCATGGCCACCTTTAAGGATGATACCCTTAATAACCTTGACTACTATCTGGACCTGCAGCGTCAGCAGGGACTCTATATAAAATTGATACTTCACCTTAAAGACAATCTTATCAACATTGAGGTACGAAACAACGCCACCATTACCGCCGACGAACTGGAGCGGATTCGCAGCAGACTTTCCAAGGCCAGGGAATTTGTTGATATGGAAGAGGCGATTTTCCAGATACTGGACGATTCTGAGGGGGCCGGGCTGGGGTTGGTAATGCTGGTGATTATGCTTAAAAAGGTAGGGATAGGGGCCGATGCTTTTGACATCCTTAGAACCAATACCGAGACCATTGCCCGGATTGTTATCCCCAAAAATCTTAAAAAGGCCGGGTAAACCCAAAAATCTGCCGGACTAGATTTTTTAACAAATGCAAAACCGCTATTGCCAAGAGTTATGCATAGTGTCTATACTATAGAAGCTGATATTTTAGGTGGAGATCTATGGCCGGACCGCTGCAGTTAACATTTGTTAACTACAAAAAAGACTCATACATTGTGGTTGAAGGCAAATCCGCAGACCGGTTTTATATTATCCGTCAGGGCAAGGTACGTCTTTTTAAAGATGTGGAAGTGGTAGAAGAAGAGGGGGGCAGCGTTTTGGGCCCCGGTGACTTCTTTGGGGTTGTTTCTACCATGTCTTCCCACAGCCAGATTGAAACCGCCCAGGCAATGACCGATGTTACCCTTATTTCGGTTATGAAAGATCAGTACGGCCAGCTTATCCAGAACAATACCCCGGTGGCCATGAAAATTATCCTCCAGTTTTCCAAGCGGATGCGGTATCTGGACGAGGCCTTGACCCGGCTGACCCTAAAAAGCAACGCCCAGGAAGATGCTTCCCACCTTTACAAAGTAGCCGAGTACTATACCCGCCAAAGCCAGTATAACCAGGCCTATTATGCATACCACCGGTATATCAAATATTGTCCCCGGGGGGAAAATATTAACAAAGCGCGGGAACTCCTGATGAAGATAGGGCCCTATGCCCAATCGGTTAATTTGGACTACAAAGCCGACGAATTTAACCGGGTTTACCCCAAGGACAATATGATTTTTTCCGAGGGCGAACCGGGGGAAGAACTTTTTATTATTCAAAAGGGATCCGTCAAAATAGCCAAAATTGTTGACAACAACGAGGTACTTTTGGCGGTACTTAAATCCGGGGATATTTTTGGCGAAATGGCCCTCCTGGAATCCAAGCCCCGGGCGGCCTGTGCCGTAGCCTATGAAGAATGTCAGGTGATGGCGGTAAACCGGGCCAACTTTGAACGGATGGTGGGTACCCAGCCCCAGATTGTGGCCCGGCTTACAACACTTCTGGCGGAACGGATCTGGTTTATCTATAAACAGCTGGCCAATACCCTTATTAACGACCCCATAGGCCGAATGTACGATGCGCTCCTTATTCAGCTGGAAAAAAACCGGGTAACCATAAGTACATCAACCTATACCTTTGATTTTGGCCCCAAGGAACTGGTCAATATGGTGGGTATTCCCCAAAACGAAGGGGTTTTGGTGCTTCGTAAACTGATGGAGAACAAAAAAATACAGATTATTAAAGACAAGGAAAAGGACAAGATCCATTCCATGGATGTAGAGGATATTGCCAAACAAACCGATTTTTACCGGAAAATGCAGCGGATCGAAAAATCCCGCCGGGAAGGCGCTTCCTGGAGTCTGCCAAAATAGTACCGATAATAAAGTATGAAACAGCGGATCAACTGCCTTATAATACTTATGGTTTTTCTTTTTCTTTCCCTTTCGGTTTTTTCTCAAGGAACCTCTGCCCAGACGCAGGGAACTCCCGCCCAAGGTCAGGGAGCCGCCCAGCCGCAGGCAGGACAAGTCCAGGGTGAACCGGGTTTTCCCGGAGAGCCTTGGGATGTGTTTATCCCCAGCCGGACAGGACCAGCGATTGTTCCCGGTTCACAAGAACTGCCCCGGTCCTTCCGCGAGCTGCATCTGGAGATGAGCCTGGAAGAATTGAAGGATACCCTGTCTGCGGATAGTCTTTTTAGCTTCCGGGGCGACCGGGATGTTTCTTTTCTTCCCGCCAGAGAAGAAAACCTGGTGGAAACCACGGGACTTTCTTTTATCCGCCGGGCCTTTTTTCAGCTTAGGTCAGGCAAAGTCTTTATCATGGCCTTTACTATGGATCCCCGCATGGTGGATCACTATTCGGTTTTTGTTTCTCTTATTAAAAAGTACGGTGAACCGGTAAGCCTTAACCCCCAGGAGGCGGTGTGGGAAAACGATACCACCAGGGTTTCCCTGGAACGGCCCTTGACGGTAAAATATATAGACATGAATACCTTTAAGGCTATCATGGGCGAAGCAAAAGCCGGGGAAGCCGCCGAGATGCGCCGCCGGGAAGGGTTTTTGAATGAATTTTAGGAATCCAAAAAAAGCCGGAACAAATTACACAAACATACTCTATATTTGTCTCTTCTTTGTTTTTACAAGCGCCTGTTCCGGCCAGGGTTATCCTGGCAAAGCCCAAACCGGCCTTGAAGTACGAACGGTTTCCATAACAAAAGCTTCCGGCGGGACGGTAACGGTGGAAGCAGAAATTGCCCAAACCGAAGAACAGCGGACCACGGGACTTATGTTCCGTACAACCCTGGAAAACGGTAAAGGTATGTTTTTTATGTTTGAAGAGGACGAGGTTCTTGCTTTTTGGATGAAAAATACCCTTATTCCCCTTTCTATTGCCTATATCAGCTATGACGGAACAATCACCGATATCCGGGATATGTACCCCAAAGATACCAGTTCCGTTCGATCAAGTCGTTCTGTCCGTTATGCACTGGAAGTACCCCAGGGCTGGTTTACCCAGGCGGGAATAAAAGCCGGAGACAGGGTTAGTTTACCACAATAACAAGGTTTTCCTAGCCTGGAAACTGGGTTACCGGGCAGCTTGAGCAGCCGTTTGAATCGCTTCCACAGCGGGCATACCATCATTTTCCAGCAGAGACCATTCGGATTCCTTGTCAAAATACCGGGCCTTGTTCATGTAGGGCACAAAGTTGAGCATATCTCCTACCCGGAACTTATACCGGTGTTGGACTTTGGCTAACAGCGGCTGGGTAGTGGTAGTAAGCCAAAGATGAATTTCCGACCCTAAGGGTTCCACCACGGTAATTTTTACCCCGATATTATTTTCAGGCTGCGGCCTTTTGGCAAAAACCAGATCTTCGGGCCTTATTCCAAAGAGAACTTCCTTACCCAGATACTTTTTAAGGCTTTCCAGATGCTCCGGGGCAGGGGCCAGTTCAAAAGAAACCCCGTTCAGCATAAGCTTCCCATTCTTTTCAATCACCTTAACGGTAAGGAAATTCATCGGCGGGGAACCGATAAATCCGGCCACAAATTTATTTGCCGGATAATCATACAGCTCCAGGGGGTTTCCTGTCTGTTGAATCTTTCCGTCTTTCATGACCACAATCTTGTTGGCCATGGTCATGGCCTCAACCTGATCGTGGGTAACATATATCATGGTTGCATCCAGACGTAAATGCAGATCCGAAAGTTCCGCCCGCATCTGGACACGGAGTTTTGCGTCCAGGTTGGACAGGGGCTCGTCAAACAAAAATACTTTTGGGTTCCGCACAATGGCCCGCCCCACCGCTACCCGCTGGCGCTGGCCGCCGGAAAGGGCATTGGGGTTACGGTGGAGGTACGGTTCAATATCCAGGATCCTTGCAGCCTCATGGACGCGGCGGTAAATTTCCGGCTTTTCAACTTTCCGCATATGAAGCCCAAAAGCCATGTTGTCATAGACCGTCATGTGGGGATACAGGGCATAGTTCTGGAAAACCATGGCAATATTCCGGTCCTTTGAAGGAATATTGTTCATCAATTCCCCGTCAATATACAGTTCCCCTTCGCTGATTTCTTCAAGGCCCGCTATCATTCTAAGGGTAGTTGTTTTGCCGCAGCCCGAGGGCCCTACCAGAACAACAAATTCCTGGTCCTCTACCGTAAAATTGGCGTTCTTTACCGCCCTAACGCCGCCCGCGTAGTCTTTTGAAATACCTTTTACTTCTACTCTTGCCATACATAGCTCCTCAATTTTTTACTGCCGGAGCAGCGATACCTCAGCGTTTGACGCCGGTGCAAACCGTACTTCAAGCAGGGTAACATCATCGGCTAATGCGGTATCCTTGGTCCACAGATCAATTTCCCGGTCTATAAAGGTAGTAAACCCCTCATCGTTGATATAATGGAGGTTCTGTAAAAATTCGGCGGTACGGTCTTCCCCGTACCGTTCTCCGTAAATGTCGCACATATCCGTAAGACCGTCTGAATAAACAGTGAGCCGTAACCCTTCGGTAATAGAGAGTTTCTGCGGAGGATCCGGTTTGATTTCCTCCTCCAGGCCCAGGGGAGGAAGGTTCGGCTTAAGATTTTTAAACTGTATGCATTTATCGTCTTTGGGGGAAAAAGCCGTTATCGGCGATAAGCCGCAATTGTGTATTTCTACTGACATGGCGGCAAAATCAACATACAAAAGAACTGCCGCCACAAAAACACCCAGCGGATTAACCGTGCGGATAAGCGTGTTAAGAAGAGAACTGGTTTTTTCCGGGCTTTCGCCCTGGTATGCTGTCAATTCAAGGGTGGTAAAACAAGTTCCCAGAGACATGGTAACCAGAGAACCGGAAACATTCTTTCCCGCCACGTCAAAGCAGCCTATAAGGTACAGATCTTTATGCAGACGCAGGGTCTTATACCAGTCTCCGCCAACTTCATTTGCCATGCGGTTATACGACAACAGGGTAAACCGGGGATCGGTGATCAGCGGCTGAATAAGAAGGTTCCTCTGGATTTCCCCCGCCCGCAGTAAATCCCGGGATCGAATCCCGTCAACATATTCCATCATTTGCCGGAGATTAACTATGCCAAAGTACTTTTTCTTATGCTCCACCACATACCAGGCAGGATCGTCCCATTTGGTGGTTTGCAGCCCCCGTTCAACCAACGTATTAATATACGTCGAGGCTTCCACAACTTCCTGAACGGGCATAATAACGGATGGTAGGTCTTTTTTTCTAAAAATGCGGTTGAACAGGGTATCCTTCAACTTGCCGGTATCTTTCCCGCGGGCTACCCCCAGAAAAATGCCATGCCGGATTACGGGTTTGACCCCCCCCCCCCCCCCCCCATATCCGGTCCGTTATCTTCGATTCCACCGTCCCACTGGGCATCGGATGTAATATTGATAGGATCAATATAGGCGGCGATATAACCAACCTGTGTCGGCGTAAAATGAAAACCTCTGCGTGATTTTTCTTCCACACCAAGCCTCCGGGAGTAAAGAGGTTTTTCCAAAACAAAGGTTTTGAAAAAATCTCTTTATTACCGCCCTTCTTATGAGCCCCCGAAGGGCAAGCCCTGCAGAGGCTCGTTCGATAGGAAGTTTATAATACCGTTTTGTTTATTACCACATATCGTTCATGTCGTCAGCATCTTTAATATCCTCGGCAAAGAGGTCGGTTACTGCACGCAGGTCGTCGAAGTAAATGTAGTAGGAACCATAGGCTTCCATAGGATCGCAGTCAATGCGGAACCCGGTAATCTTGATACCCATCATGTTATTGTAGTGGTAGTTCCGCTGAACAATGCCATGAATACCATCCGCCGCCTGTGGGGGAACGGCTACGGTCATTTTTTTCCAGCCCTGGAAGTTTAGCTTGCCAATATAGAGTTCAAAGTACCGGCCAAAGGCATCTTCCAGGAGGAGGTTGAGCGAATGGTTAAAGTTACGTCCCGCTATCCAGACCGATACGGTCTTGGTAATTCCCTCAATAGGAATGGGCCGCTGGGGGTAGATAACAAAGCTGTTGATACCCCGGCGGATAAAATCTACCCTGGTACCAAGAACGTATTTATCGGGGATATTAAGGTTCTGTTCCTCCGGAATAGGCACTTTGGCGGAGGGAGATCCTTCAAAGAGCCTGGAGGTTGTGTAACCTTCGTCAGAAGACATGGTAGAAAGCCAGAAACCTTCGTACTCAAATTTGTCTACCGATATTTCCTTAAGTTTCTGCTGGGCTTCCATAATACCCAACTGCTGGGCATCGGGTTCGCCGATTTCCTGCTGGGCAAAGAGACCGGCAGCAGCCAACAATACAACTAAAACGGTTATAATAGAACGTTTCATCTGCGGCCTCCTAATTATTCCCTGTAGCTTGCGAATTACCCGAACCTTCCCAATTTTCACGGATCCAGTCGGGATCGGTCATATCATCCCCGTCATAGAGGGATTCAAAGGTATCGGTTAGTACCTTGAACTGGTCAAGATAAATGTAGAAATTACCCACCGCTTCTCTGGGGGTAGTCCAGATGCGGAATTTGACAAATTTCAGGTAAATGGAATTTTTGTCCTGGGTACTTAGGGTGTTTGATGCCGTGGGATCCAGAAGAATCCGCCGCCGCTGGGGTATGGCGGTTGGTATCATAACCCGAAGGTTCTTCCAGCCCTGGTAACCAATATTTCCCAGATAAACGGTGTGGGTAACCCCCTGTTCATCCCTAAGAAAAGCTTCAATATAGAAGTTCAGGTTGGAACCCCAAAACCGGATCCATCCAGGTAAAGAGAATTCCCTCTTTTGTGCCGGTAATCTTTTCTAAAGCACCGGCCCGGGAATGGGAATTTCATAGGGCTTTGCATCGGCGCCCTCGGATTTAAGGGTAGGATAGATATCTATCCAATTGTACCCCATCCGTTTAAACTTGCCCCAGATACCCAGGCTTTTTAGCGGTTTGTTCTCCCGGTTGTTTCTAAACAGGGCCATGGGCCAAATCTCAAAATGGTTTAGCTTGGGGAAAAAGTCGCCGTCTTCCAGCCCCAGATTGGCAAATGAAGGATTTTCTTTGTCCGCAGGATCTTTACCCACGGCATAACGGCTTGCCTCCTTGTGCCACACATATAAAGAATCATCTGTATTATCAAAGGTATCCAGTATCTTTGACTCCAGATTTACGGTAAGATCATCACCGAATGCCGCCAGGGCGGTTCCTGCCAATAAAAGCAGGCAAAACACCCTA
>BNVB01000010.1 GCA_025997795.1 Spirochaetia bacterium
ATCACCGCAATGCGGACAGCCCGGATATTCGTCTGTTGCATTCAGCGAGCTGGTAATCGTGTTTGCCTCGAAACCTTCCCGCTTTGCTTTATGTTCATCTATGGGAAATGCCCATGTGCGCACCCATTCCCTCCTGCGCTCTTCTACGCGAATGCCAAACATCTTTTTTGTCTTTGAGCACCGAGCTAAAATCACCTGTGCATTCAACTTACCTGCCATATTTTTTCCTTTTGCTCCTTTTCAATCCTATTCTTTTTGCTGTTTCGGCATTTATTTCGTAAACGCATCATTTGGTTCCAGCCGTATCGTCTGGTTGTCCTTATGGCGCTAAATAGGTTCCATCCGCCATCCGCCATTTTTTGTAGTAAATCTTTACAAGATCAACTACATACAGGATGATTAACGCTAATAATAACCACACACACAGTCTGAATAAATTAGTTCCCTCATCGAGGAATATCCATCCCACCCATGATATGATATTCAACAAAAGTAATGGGCACCTCTAAAAACGTTGTTATAATCTTCTGAATTCATGTTTTGCTAATAATTCTTACCTGTCTTTCGAAATTTAAAGTAATAATACGGTAAATAAGTGTTGTACTTATTACTTTTTGTGTTTATTTTGCCCTCTATTACCATAGAGGACAGATCTTCCCTATGCATAAGATCTTGCCTCCATAATATACGCATACCGTTTTATATTGTAGGGCAGATTCATAAGCGCTATATTTCCTTCAGCTCTGATTATTCCTATGCTCCTCACAATAATTCCCCCCATCGAATTTGTCATTGTCCCAAATACATGTTCCACCCGCGCACGAATCCTCGATTTGGCAGTATTATTCCTTTTTTGCGTTTTGGTGAGAGGATGATTACGATACCCCTTTTCATGTATTCTGTTCTTTGTCCGTTTCGATATGCAGGCTTGAATTTTCTCTCCGGTATAGGCACTATCTCCGTAGAGTACTTTATCCTTTTTATCAACAAGATTTTTTAATTCCTGGCTGTCATGTACTTCCGCGCTGGTAACACTGAATCTCGTTATGATTTTACTTTTCTTGTCCACTTTTACATGATCCTTATATCCATAATGCCGTTCCTTGTTTTTAGTCATCCAGCGCGCATCTACATCTTTTTGCCGTTTTTTATTCGGCTTATTTTCCCAGTTTTCCGGTGTCTTTCCCGCTTTTATTTGCTTGTTTTCCTCACGGCTGTTTCTCTGTCTGGGTACATCAACAAAGGTAGCGTCTACTATACTTCCGCTGTGACTTATTATTCCCTTCATTTCCAGCTGGTTCACAAATCGATAGAATAAACTATCAAACACGTTCGCCTGATTCAAATTTTCCCTGAAAAGCCATATCGTTTTTGCGTCAGGAACCGTATCATACAATGCAAGTCCCAAAAACCGGCGGAAACTAAGCCTGTCTGTTATCTGGTATTCTGTTTGGTCGTCACTAATAGCATACAATTTCTGAAGAATAAGTATCTTGAACATCATAACATAATCAAAAGGCGGCCGCCCTCCGGGTCCTTGCGGTTCTTTTTTCAGAGTCCGCTTTAAAAGTCCCTTAAAAAGATCCCATTCTATAAGCTTGTTAAGCTTTTCCAGCGGATCTCCCAGTTCACTTAATGATTTGAGGACATCCGTCTCATCAAAAAATCCTTTCTGTTTCATACATTAGGTGTAGCAATTCTTTTTGATTTTGTATATAGTTTTTAGAGGTGGCCTAATAATATTCCGGTACCTTTGTGTCCAGTAATAAAACGTGATACCCAACTTAACCACAGAATGTTTAACACAAATACTGCTATCCATAAACCACGTTTTTTGACAGCCACATGAGGAACGCTCTGATTTTGCTGTACATACTCTGGCTGTTGATATTGCGGCACAGACGGTGGTATATATGATGTTTGCGCCTGTTGATGCACAGGCTGTTGATACTGCAGTGCAGAAACCCCGCCAAACAACGCCGCTTCCAGAATATTCAGCGCTTCGCCACAAAGCGTCACGTCCAGTCCATCATCACGCAGTCTTTGTGCTATGGCCGCTTTGCGAGAAGCTCGCTCGTCCACATCCTTCTTGACTTGTCCGGATTTTACCTGGACTTGGAAGAAAGCCTGGGACAAAAGGTTGATGTTGTTACTACCGAAAGTATTAAGGGTGAGTTTAAAGAAAACATTGAGAAGGAACTGGTAGAAATTTATGGAGCTGGGGAAATACTATGCCCAGGAAGATGAAGGACAGCGGGATTGAGTGGATTGGGGAGATACCGGAGGGGTGGGAGGTTGTTAGACTACGCTTTCTAACAACAGGTGGTAAAGATACAATCGACAAAAATGATGATGGTATATATCCGTTTTATGTTCGCTCTCCAAATATTGAAAGGATTAATTCATATTCTTATGATGGCGAAGCAATTTTAATGGCAGGAGATGGCGTTGGGGCGGGCAGAGTAATTCATTATGCTAATGGTAAATTTGATTTCCATCAACGAGTATATTGCTTCTATGGTTTTATAAAAATAAAGGCAAAGTTTTTTTATTACTATATGAAAAATAATTTTCATAAAGAAGTTGATAAATCAAATGCTAAATCCACAGTAGATTCAATAAGATTACCGATGATAAAGGAATTTCCTATCGCAATACCTTTAATTGCAGAACAAACCAATATTGCTAATTTCCTTGATAAAAGATGTTCTAAAATCGACGATATCATCAAGCAACAAAATATTATAATCGAAAAGTTAAACTTCTATAAACAATCAATAATTACCGAGGTAATCAACAAAGGGCTGAATCCCAATGTACCTATGAAGTATAGTGGGATGGAATTGATTGGGGAAATACCGGAACATTGGGAATGTTCTTTAATAAAATATTTTTTCTCCCTTGTAACTGATGGATCACATATTTCACCGGAAACTGATAATGGGATTTATGATTTTGTGTCTACTAAGGACCTTGATGGTAAAGGGATAAATTTTGAAAATTGTTTGAAAACTAGTCGCGAAAATTATAACTATTTGGTAAAAATGGATTGCAGGCCGAAAAATGGAGACATTCTTTTTAGTAAAGATGTACTGCTATTGTAAACACCTTACATGAATTTGTAGTTGCATCTTCATTAATAATAATGAGGCCCGATTCAAAAAAACTTAATCCAAGTTATTTTAATTTTTTATGTAATGCTACCTGCTTTATTGAGCAAGTAAATTCTTTTGTTAAGGGGACTGGATTACCGCGTTTATCAATACGCAATCTTCTTAAAACCATTGGTATATTCCCACCCTTGTCTGAGCAGCAAGCAATAGCTACCCATCTCGACAAAAAATGTTCCGCGATTGACAAAATCATTGCTGAAAGGCAAGATTTGATTGAAAAATTAACCGAATACAAGAAAAGCCTTATTTATGAAGCGGTTACAGGGAAGATGGAGATAGAATAGATGAGGAAGAAACAACATTATATACCAAAATTTCTTCTGCGTAATTTTTCTTGTGATGACTTAGGAAAATATTTGAATATATATTTATTAGATCAAAGCATAATCGTCAATAATGGCGATCTGCGTAATCAATGCTATGATAATCATTTTTATGGTAAAGACCAGAAAATTGAAGAATTATATCAGATTATCGAATCATGGTTTGGGGGTGTCCAGAAAAAACTTCTGTCAGGTTCAACTGACTTAAATTCAGATGAGAATGATTACATTAGAATATTTATTTTATTTCAGCTAAACAGGACACCTCAAACAGAAAAACTCTACAATGACCAGTTAACCCTTGTAATGCGTGAGACCTTTAGAAGTCACCCTGAGTTCGGACAACATATCAATGAATTAGCTATCGAATGGAATAGTTCAGCAGCCTTTTCAATAAAACTATCTTCAGGTATGATACAGAATATATCAGATTTGAAGATAGGGCTACTAAAAAGCAATTCTAACAAAGAATTTATTTTAGGTGAGCAACCAGTAATAATATTAAATCCATTTTTGTGTCAGAGAAAGTTTGCTGGACGCAAACAAGGATTAGGGCAAAAAGGAACCGTAATTGTACTTCCAATATCGCCATTGTATGCAATAGTATTATATGACAAAGAGCGATATTCATTTTTGAATTTTAAAAATGTTATTGAATTGACTGATGCAGACACACAGTTGTTAAACTATTGCCAATTTCTTCAAACTGATGAATGTATTTATTATAAAACACTTTTTTCTATAAATACCTTTGAATCTATGGGAATTAATTCATGCAACTATCGCAAAAGCATAAAAGCTTCGCTTGATACATTTGAAGTGTCCAAACATGCTCATAAAAACAGAAGGGTTCTCTTTATGAGTAAATATGATCTGCCTATAGAGCAAAATTTTTCATTTATTGGTATTAAAAATAAAGCACTATCTGAACCTCTTAACAATATAAGGGATATAACTAGGGATCATGTATGGAAATATGAGATGCATAAACAAAATACAAAGGAAAATCCATGACCGATTCCAACCTGAAAGAAATGCAATTCGAATCCGACATCGAATCCTCTCTCCTCTCAATCGGCGGCTATACCAAGGGCAACCCCAAACAATTTGACCGTAAGCGCGCTCTCGACACATCAACCTTCATTTCTTTTATCCAAACCACCCAGCCAAAACAATGGCAAAAGTACGCCGCCATATATGGCACTGATTCCACCGAATCCCTCATAAACCGTTTTTGCAAAGAGGTAAAACAGGTTGGGCTTCTCAAAGTGCTCCGTACCGGTCTCCGCGACCGGGGCATCAAATTCAATTTTGTCTACTGGAAACCCGAAACGGCTATAAATGAAACGACAACCGCCCTCTATAACAGCAATATATTCCATTGTACCCGGCAGCTTCACTATTCAGTCCTTAACGAAAACAGCATAGATATAGTGCTTTTTCTTAACGGCATCCCCGTGGTGAGCATGGAATTGAAGGATCAGTTTACCGGGTAAAATGCGGATAACGCCATCAGGCAGTACAAGTTTGACCGCGCTTCAAAGGACGCCATCTTTGAATTCAAAAACCGGGTTCTGGTCCATTTTGCAGTTGACCTTTCGGACGTGTATATGACCACCCGCCTTTTGCGGGAGCAGACCTATTTCATGCCCTTCAATCAGGGTTCCAATGGCGCGGGTAATGTCGGCGGCAAGGGCAATCCGCCAAATCCTAACGGGTATCAAACCAGCTATCTATGGGAACAAGCGCTGCAAAAAGACAGCCTCCTTGAAATTTTGCATAAGTATATGCACCTGCAAATTGAGGAGCGGGTGGACTTTAAGACCAAGGCAAGGGATATCAAAGAGACCATGATATTCCCCCGTTACCATCAGCTTGATGCGGTTACTAAATTACTGAAAGCAGTAAAAGCCGATGGCCCCGGTCACAACTATCTTATTCAGCACAGCGCCGGGAGCGGAAAATCCAATTCCATAGCGTGGCTGGCCCACCGTTTGTCCGGCCTGCATGACGCACAGGACAATAAAATTTTTAATTCCATAATTGTTGTCACCGACCGCAGGGTTCTGGACAGCCAGCTACAGGACACGGTATATCAATTCGACCATATCGAAGGGGTGGTAAAAAAAATAGACAAAGATTCCGCCCAGCTTCGAGATGCGATCAATGCTAATACTCCAATTATCATATCTACGCTGCAAAAATTCCCGGTTATCTTTAACACAGTAAATGGAAATAATAAATCATTTGCGGTCATCGTTGATGAGGCCCATTCTTCTCAGCATGGCAATGCGGCAAAAAAACTGAAGGAAGCACTAGCGGATACCGAAGATATTTTAGCCGAGTATGCCAAAATGGAAAACGAAGCGGAAAACTCCATCCCCGATGAGGATGAAAAGATAGTCAATGAACTTGCAGCCCAGGGCCAGCAGAAGAACCTTTCGTTTCTTGCCTTTACCGCAACGCCAAAGGAAAAGACCCTGCAAATGTTCGGTACAAAGGGAGGTGACGGTAAATACCGGGCTTTTCATATTTATTCCATGCGCCAGGCCATAGAAGAAAAATTCATTCTTGATGTGCTGCAAAATTACATGACCTACAATATGTATTATAAAATAATCAAAAACATTCCCGATGATCCAACCCTGGATACCGATAGAGGTATTAGGGCGATTAAAAAATATCAGACCCTTCACCCCCATAACATAGCGCAAAAGACAGAAATAATGATTGAACATTTCCGGGAAAATACCATGCGCCAAATTGGCGGCAAGGCCAAAGCTATGGTAGTAACTGCGTCCCGCCTCCATGCGGTGCGCTATTGCCGTGAATTCCGCAAACAAATTACCAGGAAAGGCTATACCGATATGTCCGCCCTGGTAGCGTTTTCTGATGAAATAAAGGACGGCAAAGAAACATACACCGAGGAAAATCTCAATAAAACCTCAAAAGGTGAAACGATAAAGCAGGATCAATTACGCAGTTATTTTCATACCGATGATTACAATGTCCTCATCGTTGCCGAGAAATATCAGACCGGCTTTGATGAACCCTATCTGCATACCATGTTTGTTGATAAGAATCTTTCCGGTGTTAAGGCCGTTCAAACCCTATCCCGTCTTAACCGTACCATACAGGGGAAAACCAACACCTTTATCCTTGACTTTGTTAATACCGCAGAGGATATGAAAAAATCCTTTGAACCTTATTACGAAGCTGCTGTCCTGGAAGAAGAAACCGACCCCAATGTTCTGTATCAATTAAAAAACACCCTTGATAGCTACCGGGTCTACAGTAATAATGAGGTACAGCGCTTTGCGGATCTATACTATACCCTGGATGAAAAAAACGCTGTGGGCCTATCAGCCCAGGGCATACTGGCCCAAGTTTTGAATCCCGCTATTGACCGCTACAAAGCATTGGATACGGATACCTCGGACATCCTGTCCGCAGATATTTTCAGCAAAACCTTATCCCGCTTTGTCCGTATCTATTCCTTTGTTACTCAGGTCTATCGTATGTTCGATAAGGATCTGCATAAATTCAGTCAGTATGCAAAATTCCTTCTCAAATTTCTGCCAACCAAAGATGCTGACCGTGTTTCCGTTGATGATAAAATCCTTATGGAATATTATCGCCTTGAAAAGAGCTTTGACGGATCCATCGCCTTAAAAAGTACCGAAACCGGGTTTTCGCCGATCAAAGGAGAAGCGGGGGCGAAAAAGGAAAAGAAAGAAACCCTGTCAAAAATCATTGATGACGTAAACAAACGGTTTGGAACTAATTTTACCGAGCAGGATAAAATCCTGGAACAAATGCAGAATGACTTTGTAAAAGACCCCAAATGGTCGGGCTTTGCCGCCTCCAATGATTATTCCACATTTAGACTTTTAGCAAAAAAAGGATTTAAAGATATTGCCGCCCAACGCTATGTTGAAAATGACAGCTTTTTTATGCGTATTTTTGATGATGCGGAGTTTGGGGAATATATTATGGACCGGTTCATTGAAAGGCTATATGGCAAACTAAAAGAAGAGTATACTGAAACGCCCGGTGGCTTTGGCGCTGGTATGGCTGCCGAACAGGATTAGAGTAAGAAGGATATAGTACAATGAATATACAGGGTATCAAAAAACTATTATCTCAAGGCGAAAGCCTCACTGTTGAATTCAAAGCCACCAAAGACACTCTCAGTAACAGCATATTTGAAACAGTATGCTCATTCTCAAACCGTTATGGCGGTTACCTTTTCCTTGGTGTAAGCGATTCCGGCGAAGTGCTTGGAGTAAACCCAAAAGCGATCCCCACCTTAAAGAAAAATTTCGTCAATATGCTCAATAACTCGGAAAAAGTCTCACCGGTTTTATTTCTTAATCTGGAAGAAATAACCATTGAAGGTAAAATGATCCTTTATGTCTATATTCCGATTAGCTCCCATGTGGAACTCTGTTCCGGTAAAATATTTGACCGAACAGAAGATGCGGATATTGATATAACAAAGTCGGTTGATTTAGTTGCCAACCTCTTTAATCGAAAATCCATGGAATTTACTGAGCGTAAAATTTTCCCCTATGTGACCAAAAAAGAACTTCTTCCCATGGATGATCGATAGTTTTATTTAATGCCATTTGCCTGCAACGTTTGATTATTTCAGGACCATATATCCGACATGGAATTATTTAAGAGTGCAGGCCTTTATGAAGAAAATTGGATAACCAATGAAAAAGGATTTAATCTTGCCGCAGTACTTCTTTTTGGCCGGGATGATGCTGTTTTACGTAAAGAAAACCTGGATCGTTACGATGACCGGCTTAGGGTAGAAACCAACCTAATAGACAGTTATAGCCTCCTTATGGAATTTGTGGCAAAACATACTCTGGATAGGTTTTTCCTTGTGGATGATAAAAATATCAGTGTACGGAACTGGCTCCTCAACCGAGCTGCGTAGCAGCGAAGGTTCCCCTCTTGATAGCACGAGAGATAATAAGCAATAGCCTCGTCCATAGGGAATATGCGAGTGTTTTCCCCGCAAAAATTGTTATAGAAAAAGATCGCATTTATGCGGAAAACTGGAATAAATCACTTAAACCGGGACGCATTACTCCGGAAGATTTTACTCCATATCCCAAAAATCCAATTTTAGCCAGGTTTTTTGTAAACATCGGCTTGGCTGACCAATTAGGCTCCGGGGTTCGGAACCTCTATAGATACACGAAAATCTATTCCGGCAGCGAGCCGGAACTGCTGGAGGGGGACATCTTTAAGACCACCATTTTATTGACTGTAACCGGCGATAAAACCGGCGATAAAACCGGCGATAAAACCGGCGATAAAACCGGCGATAAAACCGGCGATAAATTGTCCCCGGCAGAAGAGGCTTTCCTGGAATCAATACTTCCTTATCTCAAAAAAAACGGCCAAATAGATGCAAAAACGGCCAGTAGTTTAAGCGGAAAAGCCTTATCCTGGACAAAGGAAATATTAGGAAAATTAAGTGCATCCGGTATCCTGGAAAAACTCGGTGCCAATAAAAACAGAACCTATCAACTGGTCAAAAAATAATTTTCTTTATTGGAGATAGAAAAACGCTCAAAGGTAAAGATCAGCAGCTTGCCAAGCAACGAATTATTTTCTTACCGGCGAAGAGACTTGAACTCTTACATCCTCGCGGACAGCAGATTTTGAGTCTGCCGTGTCTACCATTCCACCACGCCGGCTTATAAACAATTTTATCCAAATTAGCTTTTACATTCAACCTGTCTAAAGCCGCAGCCAGGCAAGTACCGCCAGGGCTATAGAAGCGGTTTTTGTTTCTGCCGAATCGGCCCTGCTGGTTACAATTACCGGTACCCGGGTTCCCAGGATAAGGCCTGCGGTTTTTGCGCCGCCCAAACAGCTAAGGCTTTTGTAGAGAATGTTTCCCGCTTCAATATTGGGAACAATAAGGATATCCGCGTCACCTGCCACAGGACTGTTGATTCCCTTGGTTTTGGCCGCTGCGGCGCTCACTGCATTATCCAGGGCCAGGGGGCCATCCACAATACAGGCGCCGGCCTCGTCAAACTGGCCCCGCCGCCACATTTGGGTAAGGATTGCCGCATCAACGGTACAGGGCATACGTTCGGGATTAACCGTTTCTACCCCCGCCAGTATTGCCGCTTTTGGTTCGCTTATGCCCATGGTATGGGCCAGGCCAACGGCGTTACGGAGTATGGCGGCTTTTTCCATAAGGCCGGGAGTTATGTTAAGGGCGCCGTCACTTATCATAAGGAGCTTGTGATACCCGGGCACTTCAATTATTCCCGCATGGCTTACAATGCTGCCTCCGGCGGTTCCCCGGTTAAAGCCCATGTCTTTGCGAAGTACCGCCTTTAAAAAGACAGCGCTGGGTACCAGGCCTTTCATTGCCAGTTCCGCCTGGCCGCCGCGGACCAGTTCCACCGCACGGATAGCGGCGGCCGCAGCATTATCTTCCTGAACAAGTTCCCATTGGGAAAAATCTATTCCTCGTTCTTCTGCGGCCTTTTCAATGCCCCGGCGATCCCCTACCAATAGGGGCCGGGCCAGTCCCAGGCGCCCGGCTTCCGCCAGAGCGCTTAGGATCGTTCCTTCCCCAGCCGCCGCAACGGCAATCCGGGGAGGATTTTTGCCCGTACCGGCAAGCGCTTTTCCGGCGGCCGCGGCTAATTCGTCCAATTTTTTTATTTCCATAGCTTATTTAATTATATACAAAAAAAGAAGCCTGACCACCATAAAGGTGGCCAGGCGCCTTCCCGAGTACGTCTCCTTCAGAGACTAAGGCCGCTGTTATGCGGCCTTTGGTCTTTTTACTGTAGAAGCTGGAGTACCGTTTGTGCTTTCTGATTGGCCTGAGCAAGCATCGCGGTACCGGCCTGATTGAGGATCTGGTGCGTGGTGTACGACACAGTCTCGTTGGCCATATTGGTATCGCGGATACGGGATTCGGAAGCCTGCATATTTTCGGCTCCAACGTCCAAGCCGCGCACAGCGTGTTCCAGGCGGTTCTGGTAGGCGCCAAGATCTGCTCTTTGCTTGTTGATCTTTTTAAGCGCTTCGTCGATGACTCCAATGGCACGATTGGCGCCGTCCGGGCTGGACAGCGAGAGAATAGACTCGTCACCAATATTCCTGACCCCAAGGGCCTTGGCAGTCATGGTGCCGATATAAACTTGTTTCCGCTGGTCCATGTTGGCACCGATATGGAGCCACATAGAGGCGGTAACCACGTTTTCGCCGATAAGGCGGCCGAATCGTCCGGTAAGTATGTTCATGCCGTTAAACTGGCCGTGGGATGCAATCCGGTCAACTTCATCAATAAGCTGAGAAATTTCTACCTGGATGTACATCCGATCTTCTGCGGTATAGATACCGTTGGAAGACTGTACTGCAAGTTCACGCATACGCTGCATGATGTCCTGAGTTTCCTGAAGGTAACCTTCCGTAACCTGAATGAACGAAATACCGTTCTGGGCGTTGGTAGACGCCTGATTCAGGCCGCGGATTTGGCTTCTTAACTTTTCGGAAACAGCGAGTCCAGAAGCATCATCACCGGCGCGGTTGATTCGCATGCCGCTCGACAGTTTTTCCATGTTCTTGTCCAGGGATACCTGGGTGACCTTGAGGGACCTGTCGGCAAACATTGCACTGAGGTTGTGGTTAATTATCATACTATACACTCCTTTGGCAATTCCGGCGGTATCCGTCCCTGTGACGGAACTCCGCCGCGGCTTCCATGCCGTAATGTTTTATCTCACTTTCGTTTGTTAAAACATTTTTTGGAAAATCCCAGAGAATTCTCCATAATTGTTGTTTTGGAAATCCTGTTTTGCAGGATTTACCGTGCCATTGAACCCTCGACCCACCCGTCCCCGGAAGGGTGAGGATACCCGGACCTCACAGCCATGGAGGCCCAACGGGCGCATGACTTTTAGTCCAGTTCATTATAAATGTCGGTTTTTGGGAAAAATGCTTTAGTGAATTTGAAGGAATTTGAGCTGGTTCCAAAATCGGTTATTTTGTCACCAGCTCTTGCAGTTTTTCAGGCAAAAGCCTTACAAAACTGCGTATTTTATAGGTTACCTGTTAATAGTCCGCTAATATGGAAAGAAGCCGCTCTTTGTTGATACTCCGCAGAAAGTTGGCAAGCCGGGGGCCCTGATCTTTGCCAATTAACACCTGGTAGGCAGCACGAAAAAGTTCCTTGCCTTCAAGTCCCGCCTTTTCGGCACAGCTATAGATCGCTTCCGCACAGGACTTATCATCCGTATAGCTTTCAATGCCCGCCACCACCGTATCCCGCAGCAGCCTGATTCCGGCCAGCTCTTTTTCATTTACGTCCGGTTTTTGCCAGCGGGTTTTGGGTTTTTCTTCACCCGCAGCATCCATTCCAGAACCTGCGGCATCCATTCCAAAACCCGCGGCGGGCCGGAGCTGGAAGCGGAATTCTTCCGGGGCACATTCTTCTATCCAGTATTTGGCGCAGCGGCACCGGGCCAAAAGGCCCGGAAGCTGCGCTTCGCTTGGCCCTTCTGCTGGGTTTTCGCCGTTTGCTCCGGCCATAAGGGAAGCCGCTGCCTTGTCAATGTCGCAGTCGGCAATCTGAATCAAATTACAAAGATGGCGAAAGGGAATCTGCCAGGGTTTAATGGCGGGCATGACTGTTTTACCGTCTTTGGTGTTTACCTGGGAAAGCTCATAGATACGCTTTTCCTTAAGAAAAGCTGCTTCGTCTTTGGCTTTTTCGTCTCCCCAGGCAATACGTTCGGTTTTGTCATAGTCTTCGTATATCTTGATCACATCCAAATCAAAGGAAATGGTAAATTCCGTATTGGGCCGCGTACCGGCAAAAAGATAGCGGGTTACTTCCGGCGTATACACCCTAAGTACATCGGGAAGATCGATCACCTTTCCCCTGGAACTGGACATTTTTCCCGGCGTTCCCTTAATGCCGATAAAATCGTACCGGAAGGTAACCGGAGCGTCCCAGCCATACACTTCCCTGGAGACATGGCGGGCAGTATCAAAGGAACCGCCCTGACTGTGATGATCCTTGCCCGCAGGTTCAAAATCAACCTGCTCGTAGTACCAGCGCATGGGCCAGTCTACCCGCCAGCCCAGCTTAATTCCCTTTGCTTCCCGCAGGTCCACTGCGGCGCTGGTACCGCAGGCTTTACAGCGGTATTGTACAGACCACTCTCCGTCCCAGCCTTCTACTTCTGTTTGATCCTTGCTGCACGTCTCGCAGAATGCGCTGATGGGCCACCACTCGCCCTGGATCTTGTGGTCTTCGTCCCGGAATTTATCGAGGATACTTTTAAGAACCTCCCGGTGTTCCAGGGCCTGGCGTATTTTTTCGGCGTATTGGGAGACGCGGTATTTTTTTGACTGGTAAAGAAATTCAGGAAAGATCCCCACCAGGGGCAGAACCGTTTCCACATCCACTTCGTGATGCCGGGCATAACTTTCATCCCGGCCCCAGGGATCGGGTACCATGGTGATGGGAAAACGCAGGTACTTTTCCAATTCTTCCTGATTGGGCATATTGGCCGGAACTTTGCGGAAGACATCATAATCGTCCCAGGAATAGATAAAACGGACTTTTTGTCCCTTGTCCCGAAGAGCCCGGACTACCAGATCAACAGAAATGATCTCCCGGAAGTTGCCAATATGTACCGTTCCCGAGGGAGTAATGCCCGATGCGCAGGTATAGTGATCTTTGGCATTTCTGCCGTCGGCAGAAATGCCGCCGGAACCGCCTTTTTCGCGAATGATCTTTTCCGCCGTTTCATCGGCCCAGTGACTTGCTCTGGCCTGTGTATGCTTTGAGTCTTTTACCGTATCCATTGCAGGAAGTATAATTCAAAAATACCGTTTCCGGCTACCGGTGATGCGGCAGCCTTACTCCCACTCAATTGTCGCAGGAGGTTTGCTGGAAATATCATAGGTAACCCGGCCCACATCTTTTACCGTATTGGTGATACGGGTGGAAATTTCCAGCAGATCCTTTGGCGGAAACGGATACACATCGGCGGTCATGCCGTCTGCGCTGGTGATGGCCCGCAGGGCCAGAACCCAGCCGTACTTGCGGACATCTCCGGCAACGCCCACGGAACGGACCGGGAGCAAAACCGCAAAGGCCTGCCAGATATCGTCGTAGAGCGAAGAAGATCCCGCTTTTCCGGCAAGCTGCGGCCCGGGGCGTTTTTTTAGCTCATCAATAAAAATCGCATCCGCCTCCCGGAGTATATCACACTTTTCTTTGGTAACTTCTCCAAGTATACGCACCGCCAGCCCCGGACCGGGAAAGGGATGGCGGCGCACTACGTCTTCGTCTACTTTCAAAAGGCGGCCCAGGGCGCGGACTTCGTCCTTATACAGTTTGTCCAGCGGTTCAATGATCCGCCCTTCCTTACGCTTGGTTTCTACCAGAGGGCTGCCCACATTGTGGTGACTTTTGATCACATGGGCTTTTTTGCCGACCCCCTTACCGCTTTCGATCAAATCGGTATACAGCGTTCCCTGCGCAAGAAAGTACGAATCCGGCAGGTTTAACCGGGCCGTTTCCCGTTCCTGAATGGTAATAAATAAATCGCCGATAACTTTACGCTTAAGCTCTGGTTCGCTTAAACCTTTAAGGGCAGAAAGAAATTCCGTTTCACACATAACGATGTGTACATGCTGTGCACCAAGTTTTTCCAGCGCTCTTTTTACCTGGGCGGTTTCGTCTTTCCGCATCAAACCTGTATCCATGTACATCAGGTGAACCTGGGAAGGGGGCAGGGTTTTAAGGAGCAGCGCCGCCGCCACGGTAGAATCCACGCCGCCGGAAATAAGGAGCAATACCGGGGAAGCGCCCACCCTGGCGGCCAATTCGGAGCGGACCGTTTCTACATAGGCCTTCATGGACCAGGATTTACGGCAGCGGCAGATACCAAACACAAAAGAAGACAATATCTCCGTACCCCGCTCGCAGTGGGTTACCTCCGGGTGGAACTGCAGGCCGTACCAGGGTTTTTCCCCGTGTACCACCACCGCGGGGTAACCTGTTTCACTCCGGCCGGTTTCGATAAAACCCGGCGCAAGTTCCGTAAGGGTATCGCCGTGGCTCATCCAGGCGGTAAAAGTACTGCCGCGCACCGTTACCTTAATGCCGCCGTATTCCCGTTTTGGGAGGGGCGCTACTTTTCCGCCGTTGTCAAAATTCATCCGCTGGAGGCCGTAGCAAATTCCCAGAAGGGGAAGGCCGCAGCTGTAAATGCGTTTATCCGGCGCCGGGGCATCCGGCGCATAAACCGATTCGGGCGACCCGGAAAGGATGATCCCCCGGAGTGTGCCAGCAGTGCCGCCGTTTCTGGAAGTTTCCTCCAACAGCGGACCCAGGTCCGTTTCACCGCTCAGTATTTCGGTATACACCCCCAGTTCGCGGATACGCCGTCCAATTAGCTGAGTAGTTTGACTCCCAAAATCAAGTAGTATAATTTTATCCATAAATCACCATCAGTAGTTTTTGTAGAAAACTCAGGGTTTACGGTACCAGGGACTTTTCCGGATTATCGTTGCTTTACGTTGATAGCCCACAGAAACAATTTCGATGGGCGTTTCGCAGAAGCGTTCGATAAACTCAATGTATTCCATGGCTTCCACGGGGAATTCTTCATAGGTCAGCCGGTCCGAAAGGGATTGTTTCCAGCCGGGGAAACTGCGGAGTACCGGTTTTGCGGCGTTAAGGTCCTGAATGGAAGCGGGAAAATCCTCTATCATTTTATCGCCAATGCGGTAAGCCACACAGGCTTTTACTTCAGACAGCGTATCGTACACATCCAGGTGGGTCATTACCAGGGCATCGATGGAATTGGTAAAACACACATACCGCAGGGCCACGAGGTCCAGGTAACCACAGCGCCGGGGGCGTCCGGTGGTTACTCCGTATTCCCGGCCGGTGTCCCGGACAAAGCGGCATAACTCGTCTTCTGCGGTGGTATCAAATTCGCTGGGAAAGGGGCCGTTCCCCACCCGGGTGGAATAGGCCTTAAAAACTCCCAGCACTTTGTCCAGCGCCCGGGGTCCCACACAGCCCCCCACGGCGGCGCCGGCGGCAGAGGACATACCGCTGCTTACATACGGATAGGTTCCCAGGTCCAGGTCCAAAAGCGCCCCCTGGGCGCCCTCAAAAAGGGTCTGGGCATTTTTACGGTGTTTAATAAACGAAGCCAAATCAATTGTCATGGCCTTAAGCCTGTCCAGATAGGGGGCTAAAAATTCCCTGTCGGAATCTTCCAGCTCGTCCATCTTTTCTTTCCACGAAAGATCCGCCAGCCGTATTCCGTCCCGGTCGCTTTTCATGGAATAGGTAATGCCGATACCCCGGCCCGTGGTACCGATGGGTTTTTTCCGGGCCAGGTCCCGTTCTTTGTCAATGTCGATATACCGGGGAAGTACGATGTGGGCCCGGTCGGAAATGAACACCCGTCCGGTGGTGTCGATGCCCCGTTCATTAAGCATGGCCAGCTCGTTAAAGAGGGCCTTGGGGTCTATCACCATGCCCGCCCCCAGGACCACCAGTTTATCCGGATACAGGATCCCTGCGGGGATCAAATGCAAAGCATATTCTTCGTTACCAATGACGATGGTATGTCCCGCATTGGCGCCCCCTGCAAAACGGACAATAACCTGGGCCTCGTTTGCCAGGTAATCAACGATTTTCCCCTTGCCTTCATCGCCCCATTGGGCGCCCATAACCACGACTTTCACTGGCTGCCTCGTATCTAAAGAATGATTTTAGTATAGCCGAAAAGTAAGGATAGTGTTAAGGAGGAATTATGTCCCAGTGTAGTCTATGCGGTTCAAGTAAGTTTGGCCCAGGCTGTCCCAAAAGTCTTAACGGTCTGCATCAGCACAATACCGATGAAAAACGCTGTATGTACTGCGGATCGTCTTCCTATGGCAACGGCTGTCTGCAAACCCCTACCCGCAAACATATTCATGGCCATGGTGCGGGAAAATGTAAGTACTGCGGAGTTGTCGTGGGAGGCAGCATTATGGGCTGTAAACACAGTCCCACGGGCAAACACGAAACCTAAACTGTTTCGGCCAGCCGCAGAACCGTAAGCTCCAAAAATTTCTTGTTAGCTCCGGCTATAGTTAGGCGCTTCCTGAGTAACAGTCACATCGTGGGCGTGGCTTTCCCGCCAGCCCGCAGCGGTAATTTTTACAAAGTTCCGGTACTGCTTTAGCTCCTCGATGTTTTTGCATCCGCAGTAACCCATTCCCTTGCGGAGTCCCGACACCAGCTGGTACAGGTAGCTTTTCAGTTCTCCTTTGTAAGGCACCCGGCCTTCGATCCCCTCTGGTACAGGTTTTTCGTCTTTGCCAATTTGGTAACGGTCTCCGGCGCCGTCGTTGAGCGCCCCAATGCTTCCCATGCCCCGGTATTCTTTGTATATCCTGCCGTCAAACAGAATTTCTTTACCCGGCGCTTCCTTAAGGCCTGCAAAAAGACTGCCTATCATTACCGTACTGGCCCCGGCGCCAATGGCCTTGCTGATGTCGCCGGAAAACTTTATACCCCCATCGGCAATGACGGGGATACCGCTTTTGGCGGCTTCCTCGGCACATTCCAGAACTGCGGTAAACTGGGGCACCCCGATACCCGCCACAATACGGGTAGTACAGATAGAGCCGGGGCCAATGCCCACTTTTACCGCATCCGCTCCGGCATCGATAAGCCGCCGGGTCCCGTCTTTCCGGGCCACATTGCCCCCAATTACGGGAATGCCGAATTTTTTCTTGATTGCCGTAACCGCTTCCATTACATTTTTGGTATCCCCATGGGCGGTATCCAATACCACAAAATCTACATTGGCTTTTTTTAAGAGGGGCATACGCACCGTATAATCCTGGGGCGAAACAGCTGCTCCCACAATCAGGCGGCCGCTTTTATCCGCGGCGGCCCTGGGAAACTGTGCGTGTTTTTCCATGTCCTTAACGGTCACCAGGCCCTTAAGGTGTCCGCCTTCGTCCACCACGGGGAGCTTTTCTATCCGGTGTTTGTCGAATTTTTCCCGGGCCTCGGAAACCGTTGGTTCACCCTGAACCACCACGGGATTTTTTGTCATCACGTCGGTTACAACAAGCGTATCGTCCCGGCAAAAACGAAGATCCCTGCTGGTAATAATGCCCGTAAGCCGATCCTCCGAATCAAGCACCGGCATACCCGACACATTAAATTTTTCCATGACGAGTTTTATATCTTTTATTGTCGCTTCTTCCCCCACGGTTACCGGCGAAACGATTACCCAGTTAAGGAAACGTTTTACATTGGACACCTGATGCGCCTGTTCTTCCGGACTAAGACTACGGTGAATAACCCCCGCCCCGCCTTCCAGGGCAATGGCAATGGCGAGTTTTTCCTCGGTTACCGTGTCCATGGCGCTGGAGATGACCGGCACATTGAGGTTAATCCCGGCGCAGAGTTTTGTGGTTACATCGCAGTCCCGGGGAAGCACATCGCTGTATCCCGGCAGGAGCAGTACATCGTCGTAGGACAGGGCTTCTTCAAACATCATTCTTCTCCTTGCATTAATGTGCGGTATTTGGCGCTTAGCTCTTTTGCTTTCTTTGCCGCCAGCCCGCAGTAACTTTCGGGTTTGCTAAAAAAAACATTTGCAGCGTCGGCGGGATTTTTTGCACCGGCTCCCGTGCTGCCTGCGGCGGGAACCAGTCCCAGTTTGGTAAGCTGTTCCCCAATCCGTTCCAGCACCGCCGGTTCTTCCGCCAGCGCCGCCGCAAAGGAAAGGCTCCGTTTTTCCGCATTCAGCGTAATCCGCCGGATCACTTCGTGGGCATCGGACACTCCCGATTCGGCCAGCAGTATATACGCCGGTTCGGCAAGAACCCCGCCGGGAATACCGCCGCCGCCGCTCCGCAGATTAGCCAGGCATTTTTCCCGGTCTGCGCCAAGGCCTTCGATAACGCCGGACATACGGCTTACGGCCAGGCAAAACCCCGTTACATAGTCGGCAATAAAACGCTGGCTTGCCGAGTTGGAAAGATCCCGCTGGTGTTCGCTAATCTGATCCATAAAAAAGGTCATTACCCGGGGCATGAAGGCCTTCCAAAGGCTTTTAACGTGTTCCGAATTCCAGGGGTTCCGCTTCTGGGGCATGGTGGAAGACCCCACCTGATCCTGGCCAAAGCCCTCGCGGAGTTCGCCGATTTCGGTACGCTGGAGGTTGCGGAGATCGTCCGCCAGATTGGCGATAATGCCAAAGGCGGTATTGTATTCCAGCAAAAGCCGGAGCAGATACTCGGGTTCCACCAGTTGGGTGGAATGTTCCGATGGCTCAAGGCCAAGTTCGGTCAGATAAAGCCGTTCCAGTTCTTCCGGGTCGGGGACTATCATGCTGGCGGCATTGTAGGCCCCCACCGCTCCGGCAAGTTTTCCCTTAAGCTGTGCCGAAAGGCGTTCAATTTCCAGAATTGATTTACCCAGCCTGGACACATACTCCGCCAGGGCAAAACCTACGGTAACAGGCACCGCATGCTGGCCGTGGGTCCGGCCCACCTGGGGGGTTTCCGCCTCCTGTTCGGCAAAATCGCACAGCAGTCTTTCCAGTCTGCGGAGCGCCGGAAGCACTACCTTACGGCAAACGCCTTTCATGCGGTATGCCAGGGAAGTGTCCAGGATGTCTACACTGGTAGCCCCCAGATGTACCAGCGGCGCTGTTTCGGCGGGTACTTTTTGCTTAAGTACATTTACCAGCGCCCGGATATTGTGGCGGGTTTTTTCTTCCTCGGCGTAGATGTCTTCGGGGGTCACCGCCGCCGCGGCCTTTTCCAGCGCTGCCCGCAATTCGGCGGAAATTTCGCACCCCTGGCGGACGGTTCCGGCGGCGGCCCCGGCACGAACCGTCAAGTGGGCAATAACCAGAGCAATTTCCGCCTTAACACAGGCGCTTATGGAAGCTTCCTCGGAAAGCCATGCAGAAGCGCCGTCAAAAACAGTCTTTTCTGAAACGGAATAACGGTGATCGATAGGGGAGATGTTGCGGAAAATATCGCGGGTTTCCATACCAGAGTTTGACATAAAAAAATACTTTTGTCTATTGAGCTGGTTCCAAAATCTGACATTTTGGAACTGCCTCAATTACGGTAGATTTTTTTGAGACCCTTGTGTATCATGACATAAGCTCTTTATTCGATACTCCACTATTACACGGAGGCACAATGATACACCGCAATCCAAACCTAGCCCGTCTAAAGGCGGGTTACCTCTTTCCCGAGATTGCCCGGCGCAGGCGGGAATTTGCCGCCGCCCATCCGGAAGACCCGGCACGGCCCGAAACCCGGATTATCAGCCTGGGGGTGGGAAATACCACCGAACCGGTACTGCCCCATATCGGTGCGGGGCTTACCGAAGGGGCGCGGAAACTCGGTACAGTGGAAGGTTATTCGGGGTATCAGGACGAAGGTCTCGCCAAACTGCGGGAACAGATTGCAGCGGTGTTTTATGGCGCTCACTGTGCCGCTTCCGGCGCCGCTTCTAGCGGCGCCTTCTCTATAGAAGAAATTTTTATTTCCGACGGCGCCAAGTGTGACATAGGCCGTCTGCAGTTATTATTTGGTGCAGGAACAAAAGCAGCAGTGCAGGACCCTTCGTATCCGGTGTATGTGGACGGATCGGTGCTGGCGGGGGCGGCAGGGGATTGGACCGGCGCGGGTTATGAGGGGATCTGCTACCTTCCCTGTACTGCGGAAAACGGCTATTTTCCGGATTTGGAAAAACTGCCGGAAAATGCGCTCTTTTATTTTTGTTCCCCCAACAATCCTACCGGGGCGGCTGCCTCGAGGGAACAGCTTATACAACTGGTAACTGCCGCCCGGAAAAAGGGCTGTATCGTTATCTTTGACGCGGCTTATGCCGAATACATCCGGGATCCGTCGCTGCCAAAAACAATCTTTGAAATTCCCGGTTCCCGTGAATGTGCCATCGAAGTAAATTCGTTTTCCAAACCCGCCGGTTTTACCGGAGTTCGCCTGGGCTGGACAGTAGTTCCCAAAGAACTAAAATATGCCGGGGGAGAAAGTCTTAATGCCGATTGGACCCGCATAACGGGAACTATTTTTAACGGAGCGTCCAACATCGCCCAATCGGGAGGACTGGCGGCTTTAAGCGAGACGGGCCTGGCGGAAATCCATCAACTCTGTGATTTTTACCTGGGTAACGCCGCCCTCATTCGCACCGCCCTGCAAAAGCTGGGAATTACCTGCGTGGGCGGTGATAATTCACCCTATATCTGGGCCTGTTTTCCCGGCAGAGACAGTTGGGAAGTGTTTGCAGAAATTCTTGAAAAGTGCCGGGTAGTTACCACACCGGGGGCAGGCTTTGGACCGGCGGGCCAGTCCTTTATCCGCTTTTCCGCTTTTGGCCACCGCCCTGACGTGGAAGAAGCCTGCCGCAGACTTGAAAAACTCCGCATATCCTGAGATAATCAGTTATCAAAAGGAAATAAGCATGCGTCGTATTTTTTGCACGGTTCTGCTGTTCATGGTCTTTCACGGATTTGCCCAAACCTTGCTTGATACTGATATTGTCCGGGACTATGTTGGGCTAATCAGCGTAGCGGATCATTCCGATCTTATCACCTTTGTAAACAAGATTAAGACAGAAAATATGCTGGAATCGGGCGAAGAAGAAACCGGTAAACCCGAACCGCCAAAACGGGAGCCGCCTTATGAACGGCTTGCCGGATCGGGGTTTCTCTTTACCGCAAAAGACGGTTCTACTTATATTATCACCAACAGGCATGTTATTTCCGAAGCCTGCCATTATGCAATTACCTTTGAAAAAAACCGCAACGAAAAAACCGTCTATACGGATTTGGTTCTTTTGGCCGCCGATGAAGAAAAGGATCTGGCCATTTTGGCTTTTGCCCCAGGGAGCCGCCCCTCCCGTGGAGGACTTCCCCTGTTAAGCCGTCAAGTCCGGGAAGGGGAAGAAGTGTTTACCGCCGGGTTTCCTGCCCTGGGCCGGGAGGCGGTTTGGCAGTTTGGCCGGGGTCAGGTTTCCAACGCCCAGGTAATGCTGCCCAGCAACTGGGACGAAGATGAATTTGACGGCCCCTTTATTCAGCATACCGGCCAGGCCGATCCGGGCAATTCCGGCGGGCCGCTTCTTGTTTCCGATTCGTCAGCCCCGGCGGGTTTTGCCGTAGCGGGGGTTAATGCCAGAAGCGCCCTGCGCCGCCAGGCGGCAAACTATGCGGTCCCCGCCGATGCCATACGGGAATTTATCGAAGATGTTTTTAATCCCCGCTACAATGCAGAAACTCAACGGATAAAACTTGATAAACGGCTGGAAGAATTTACCAAGGGAATAAAAGAACGGAACCTCAATATTTTTAACTGGATCAGCTATCGTTGTTTTGTTGAAAATGCCGAATATGCTTTTTATATCGACGCGGAAAAATACCGCTGGCTTATCGACGATCCCTGGCGGATTATGCAGTATGGAACACACTCATTGTTTGCCAAATCTCTGCCTTCATCACAACGAAAACTAAAAACCACCAGCATCAAAACCGTAGAAGCCGTGGACGGCGAAGAACCCGCGTATAAAGTGATCTTTGAAGTGGGAAGAAAAGAAATAAATTCACTTTGGATTATTGAACATGGAATCTGGCGCATTGCCTCTTTTGGAAAACTTGATGGAGACAAGGCCCAGATTGCCCGTGCGGAAAAACTTTTTCACTATCAGCGGAATATACGGGATGGCGAAAAGGGAAACTACAGTCTGTTTGTCGAAGGCGCTTATACCCTTATCCCCAACGAAGATAATGCCATATATGCTGCTTTGGGCCCCCTCTTTATGGAAACCGAGATAGGCCTGCGGTTTTACTATGCCGATCAAGATTACTGGCAGACAGAATTGTTTGTAACCTATTATACCCCCCATCTCCGTTTTGGTGTTCTTGCTTTGGGTTTGGACTTTAGACCCGGCGTAGGATTCAAAAAACTGCCAAGAGTAAATAACAGCGATACGGGAATGCGGCTTGGGCTTTCTCCCCAGCTTGGCGTACAGATCACCAGTTCAATCATTCCCGGTCTTTACCTTGGGGCAGCATATCAGTATAATTGGTATTTCCACGATTCTGCCGACAAGAGTACTACCAGGCACCTTTTCCTTCTTTTGGGCGGTTACCGATTTAAAGAACGGCGGGAATAACTTTTCATGATTACCGCAATTGCACAAATCAATTCTGTTATTGGGGACTTTGCAGGAAACCGGGCAAAAATTGCCGGCTTTGCAAAGCGGGCAAAAGAAAACGGGGCGGACCTGGTGTTGTTTCCGGAGCTGGCTCTGTGCGGGTATCCTCCCATGGATTTGCTGGATCAGGATTGTTTTGCAGAACTGAACATTCAATCCCTGCGGCTGCTCCAGCGGGAAATTCCTGCGGGTCTTGCCTGTGGTTTTGGTTATGTAAACCGTAATGCCAGCCAAAGCGGCAAGGCGCTGGTAAACGCCTATGGAATTATTCTGGATGGTGTCCTGGTTTTTGAACAGATAAAAACACTTCTGCCTACCTACGATGTATTTGACGAAGCCCGCAATTTTGAAAGCGCTTCTGTTTGGCCTGTTTTTGAATGGAAGGGCGAGCGGATTGGCGTGGCAATTTGCGAAGATGTGTGGCGCGAAACAGAAACCCCCGGTACCAGGTACGAAAAAGATCCTGTTCGGTATTTGTTTGACAGCGGGATCACCATGCTTTGCGTGCCCTCTGCTTCCCCGTATTATGCGGGCAAGTTCCGCATACGCCAGGAATTGGCGGGCCGTTTGAGCCGCCGCGGGGGTATTCCGCTGGTGTACATTAATGCGGTGGGGGCCAACGACTCGATCATTTTTGACGGCCGCTCTTTTGTGGTTTTACCCGGCGGTAACGGCGTAGTACAGCGCAAAGCCGATTCGGCGGCGGAAAATGCGGCAAAAGCATTTGAAGAAGATCTTGTGTACTGGGGTTTGGGGGCAAAGCCCCCAGGAGAAGGGGGTGGGCCGTTACAACGTACGGCCCAGGGGGAAGGCTTTCCCCCTCTTAATTCTGATCTTGCTGCCTATGGTTCTGGCTTGACCGGTGTGGAACTGGATACGCTGGAAGATGCTTTGATTCATGGTATTCGGGACTATATGGCAAAGTGCGGTTTTAAGCGGGCCCACCTGGGTTTGTCCGGGGGGATTGATTCGGCGCTGGTTGCGTACCTGGCGGAGAGGGCGGCAGGGAGGGAAAATATCGTTTGCTTTAGTATGCCTTCGCGGTTTTCGTCCCAGGGTTCCAGGGATGATGCGGCGGAGTTGGCGGCGAATCTGGGCTGCCGCTGCGAGGTCCTGCCAATTGAGGGTGTGTTTGGCGTTTTTCTTTCAACGCTGGAGGATGTGTTTGAGGGGCGGCCGTTTGACCTTGCCGAAGAAAATCTTCAGGCGCGGATTCGCGGCACCCTCTTGATGGCATACTCCAACAAGTTTAATTCAATGCTGCTAACAACGGGAAACAAGAGCGAGCTTGCCATGGGGTACTGCACGCTCTACGGCGATACAAATGGGGCGCTGGGGCCGATTGGGGACCTGTTCAAGACCGAGGTGTTCGCCCTGTGTAAACGGATCAATGACCGGGAAAAAGCGGCGGGGCGGAAGGCTATTATTCCGCAGGCAATTATTGACAAACCGCCTTCGGCGGAACTGCGGCCGGATCAAAAGGACGAGGATAGTCTGCCGCCCTACGAAGTGCTGGACGAAATTCTTAAATTGTACTTGTTTAACAATCTTTCTGCCGCCGAAATTGCCGCACGGGGAAAAGACCGTGCCCTGGCAGAACGGATTGTCCGGACCGTGGCCCGGGCAGAATTCAAGCGGCGGCAGGCTCCGCCGGTGCTTAAGGTTTCGCCCCGGGCTTTTGGCATGGGGCGGCGTATGCCTATTGCCCGGTATATCCACGAAGGGTAAACTAACAAAATGAAAGACGGCATAACACTGGAACTGTGTATAGAAAATGCCACCCGCATTGAAGAACTTGCTGCCAAAGGTGCAGACCGGTTTGAACTATGCGACAACCTTGCCGTGGGGGGAACCACGGTAAGTTACGGTGTGGCAGAAAATGCCATTACCCGCAGTCATGCCATTGGTGTTAAAGTAATGTGTATGATCCGTCCCCGGGGCGGAAACTTTGTGTACGATGCAAACGAAACTGCGGCGATGCTGCGGGACATTGAAGTGATGCACAAGCTTGGTACAGACGGGCTGGTTTTTGGATGTCTTACCCAGAATAACAGGCTCGACAAGGACCTGACGGAAAAATGTATTACCGCCGCCCGGGGTCTGGAAACAACGTTTCACATGGCCTTTGATCATATCCGGCCGGAGGAACAACTGGATTCGCTCCGCTGGCTGGCGGACCGTGTTACCCGGATTCTTACCCATGGTTCGGCGGATCTGTCTGTTCCGGTAAAGCTGAATTTTCCCCAGCTTCGAAAATTCATTACTGCCGGAAAAATAGAAATACTTGTGGGAGGCGGTGTTACCAAAGACAACTACCGGGATATCTGCGCCGCCCTGAATGTTAAACAGATCCACGGAACGCGCCTTCTCTAACGGCTCAAAATATCCTTTAAGACCTATGCCTGTTCGCTCCGGGGCGGCCCCAGAATCTCCGACCACACCAGGGCTTGTTGTAACGGCGTTAAATTTCGCTGTGTTCCGGGGGGCGCTGTAATACCGGCCCGCATATTATTTTGCGGGTCGGTATTACCGGGGAAAGCGGCTGCAGGGGCATTGGTTTCCAACTTTTGTGGAAACGCTGTTTCCGGCACGGCGGTTTTAGCCGCAGACGCCTTAACTGCCTGTTTGGGCGATTGTTTTGCTGCGGGTTTTTTTGCCGCAGGTTTTTTTGTGTTGGGCCAAACGGGAACTTCCTGCCGTTCCCAATGGGGCCGTTCCGCCGCCGCCGCTGGCTGGGGTTTCGGCGGGATGTACACTTCCTTTTCTTCCGTTAACGCTTTTTCGTAGGCGGGGTTTCGCTGGGATTCCTGAATTTTTCTTACCAGTTCCTCCGACGACTTTTGCTGCTGCGGATTTTTGGATTTACTTTTGGCGGCGCCAACAATACGGATAATGACAAGCGCAATGGGGATGAGGTATACAATTTTGCTAAAAAGATCATCCATAAAGACCGCCTGTTTGTAACGATTACTTTGTACCGATAGAGGACCGCATATCCGTATCGGCCTGAATGTTTTTAAGCCGGTAGTAATCCATTACACCCAGGTGGCCATTTTTAAAGGCATCGGCAATAGCCAGGGGGATTTGGGCTTCGGCAAGAACAACCTTGGCCCGGTTTTCCTGAACCAGCGCAACCATTTCCTGTTCCTGGGCCTGGGCGGCGGCGCGGCGTTTTTCCGCTTCTGCCTGGAAACGGCGCATATCCGCTTCTGCCTGATCGGCCTGAAGTTTGGCGCCAATGTTGGTACCCACGTCGATGTCTGCAATATCTATAGAAAGAATCTCAAAAGCGGTTCCCGCATCAAGACCCTTGGCAAGCACGGTCCGGGAAATGGTGTCGGGATTTTCCAATACCGCTTTGTACGATTCGGCGGAACCGATGGTGGTAACAATACCTTCGCCAACACGGGCAATAATTGTTTCTTCCCGGGCGCCGCCGACAAGCCGTTCAATGTTGGCCCGCACCGTAACCCTGGCTTTTACTTGAAGCTGAATTCCGTCTTTGGCCACCGCATCAATGGTGTACTTTCCCTTGGAGGCATCGGGACAATCAATAACCTTGGGATTAACGCTGGTCCGCACCGCTTCAAGTACATCACGGCCCGCCAGGTCAATGGCTGCGGCCCGCTGGAACGGCAGGGGAATATTCGCCTTGTTGGCCGCCACAAGGGCAAGGCTTACCTTGGGTACATTGCCCTTGGCAAGAAAGTGAGTTTCCAGAAGGTCGGAAGAAACATCAATGCCCGCCTTGGTTAACATGATCCGGGCATCAACAATAACGCCGGGATCAACTTTACGCAGCCACATACCCACCAGGCGGCCAAGGCCTACATGAGCACCGGAAAGCAGCGCCCTGAACCAGAGGCTGAAAAACCGGAAAAAGAGCATTAAAAAGCCCAGGGCGATAAACGCTACGATAACAATACCAATAAGTATTCCGATTGTTAAATTTCCCATTATACACTCCTTACGGTAATGGTATTTCCCTGCACCTTTACCACTTTGATTTCTCCGCCATTGTCCACAAAGGAACCGTCGGATTCAACCTGAAAAATTTCGCCTTCTATTTCTGCCTTGCCAATGGGATGAAGCGCCATCACGACTTTTCCTCTTTTTCCCATAAGCTGCATATAATCCGAACTAACCCCGCCGTCATTCTGCCAGCCGCTTCCTTCGCTGGCGGTCTGGTCTATCCGGGTTTTCAACATCAGTATATCAAACATCCGCGTCTTTGGTCCCAGGAGGGCAATAACCGCAATTCCTACAATTGCCGCCAAAAGTCCGGTGGACACCACAACAGCGTTCCGTCCCATAAGACCCCACTCCCATTCGAACCGGGGAATGATAAAGTCCTGCATTGACAGTATCAGGGAAAAGGCAATAAGCACAATACCGGCAATGCCGATAACACCGAACCCTGGGATAAGGAATATCTCCACCGCCAAAAGACCCAGACCCATCATAAAGAGGATAATTTCCAGGGAACCAACCCGGCCCAAAAGAAAGCTGGAACCAAAGACCAGAACAAAACAGAGCAGCGCCGCCGTACCGGGAATGCCGAAACCGGGGCTCTGGAGTTCCATAAAAATCATGATAAGGCCGATAAGGATCAAAAGACCCTGTACCGGACCGGAAACCAGCAGGGAGATAACCGAATCGGAAGCGCTGGGGGTGCTTTCTTCCAGGATGTTTTTTGCTCCCAGGGCTGCAAGCAGTTCTACCCGGTCGTCGGCCAGTCCCCGGGTAAGGCCGTAACGGTATGCTTCACCTGCGGTTAGGGAAAGAAGTTTTCCCGCGGGGGAAATAATTCCCACCCGGCGTATGGTTTTTGGCGCGCCTTCCTGGGCGGGCTTCATTCCTTCAAGCCGTTCCAGTTCCTGCAATGATAATACCCTGCTGGTACCGTCCACTTCGGTTTCCCAAAGTTCCACATCATAATCCACCATGGCAAGGGCAATGCCCATGGGGTAACCGTTCTTTTCCGCCAATGCGGCAATTTGGGAACGAACCGCCGCCACCGTTTTTTCTCCGGTACCTTCGGTTTTGCCGTCGGCTCCAATGGTTACCGGCGCGGCGGCCCCTATGGAAGTACCCTGGGCCATATAAATTTCCTGGCAGGAAAGGGCAATAAGCGCACCGGCGGACCAGCTTACCCCCATGGAAGTTTCGCTGTTCCGTACCCAGGCTACGGTTTTAGCTTTTTTGATCGACATGATAAACGATGTGATCTGCAGTGCCGAATCGACCCGGCCGCCAAAGGTATCAATTTCAAAAATAAGGTACTGCGCTCCCCCTTCCAAAGCCCGCCGCGCTTCCCGGCGGACAAAGGTAACCAAAGATGGTTCAATATCCCCTTCAATAGGAATGATCCATGCCGAAACTTCTGTTTCTTCGGAAGCGCTCTCCTGGGCGGAAAGCGGTATCACAAGGAACACTACCAAAATAAACCATAAAAGAGCGCGGGGATTTTTCATAGAGTAAGTGTAGGGCATAAGCGGGGCTTAATCAACAACCCCGCCGCAAGCGGACGGTATAGTACCCTGTTTTGCCTTTTACAAAAAAATTTTAAAAATATCCCCCGCGATACAAGCGCCGCGTTGGATAATGCCCTATATGTGGTATGAAAACCCTATTTTGTTTAGTGTTATGTACTCTTTGCTGCTGGGGATTTGCAAAACCCTCCCCGGCGCTCCTCCCCGAATTCCTCTGGTCCTCTTCCTGGGAAACCAAGAAAAACAGTACCAGCCGGTTTGATTTTAAGCTTACTGCACCCGGACAGAACCTGAGCCTCCGGCTCCAGGTTCTGGACCGGCGGCTTGCCTCATCTATCGAAGCTTTTAAAGAAAGCTTCGATAGAGAAAGTACGGCGGGGGAAAAGACAATCACCCAGCCGGGGTTGGGATTGTATCACCTTACCACTGGATCGCGGCTGCTCTATGGTGTGTTGGACAGCCACGGTCTTGCGTCCCGGATCCGCAATGTGTGGATCCGCGGCGCACCCTATGCAGAATCGCATTTGCCGTCCTTTGCGGATCTGAAAACCGCTCCCAGTTCCACCGCAGCGGCCCAGGTTTATACCTCACTGGAAAGTCCCGTCTTTTCCCTGGGGCCGGGAGAGCTGGGGGTCTTTAGTTCCCTGGTGGTCAATGATACCGCCGCCAACCGGGCGCCGGCTTTTACTGCCGGAGCCGATTATGTGATGAACAAGGCTGTAGTCCGTTTGGAGGGATTTTATACAAAACAGACATTACCTCCCCGCAGCGCTTCTCTTTGGTTCAGCGAAAAACCTCCCCTGCCCGAACGTGATACCCGGCTTTTTGCCGGCGGGGCATTTGTTTCGTTTCCAATCTTTGGTTTTGCCGCAGACCTGGCCCATTCGGAAACGTTTGCCTTTGGCAGCGGTTCCTACGGCAATCTGGGACTCCGTTTTGGGGACAAACCCTGGCGTTTTTCCCTGGCCCTGGATGGAGCAGAAAGCCGTTATGTGGATGCGGGCGGCGGCATTCCTGGTGCGGGACTGCGGGCTGCTGCACGGCTGGAACGGCAGAACAAGAAAGCGGGCCTTTTCCGGTTCAGCGCCCTAATCCGGGGACCGGGAGCAGAGGACTTTGCTTCCACGGCAAAAAGTTTTAACCGCCATTCACTGGAATTGTACTACCGTTTGCCAACAGCAAAGACAAATCTGGCCCTGAACCGCTTTTCCCTGTCCTGGGATCGGGATGGCCGGGACAAGGGAAAAATCCTCAATACCGTCAGGGCCATGACGGCGCTGAAATGGGGACCAATTGGTACTGTAAGCGAAGGAAAGATAAGCTGGCTTCCGGACGCCCATGAATCGTACCGGATAAGCCAAAGTTTTTCCTGGACCACCGCTTCCTGGACTGCTGCACAAAAAAAATCCGCCGGAAAGGCAAAAAAACAATCCTTTACCCTGGGAGTCAGCGCCAGGATTGGGTACGGCAAAACTGCGGGTAAGGATGGTGTTTGGGATACGTCAGTTTCAGCTTCGGTACGAGGAAAACGGAGCCGTTTTAGTCTTAAAGCGGCCAGCCCGCAATTCCCCAAAAAATGGGAATATACCCTTAGCTGGCGGATACAGCTGTAAGCTAGCGTTTTTTGGTTTGTGTATGCAGCAGCGTGTGTATAGGCGATCTTGTATCTTTAAAAGGAGCAAAAGCTTCGGCCTGCGGACCCGGTGGATCCACCGGGCTTGGGCTATCGGGGGCCGGTTCAGGTTGAATTACTGGTGCCGGATTAAGCGGCGGGTCCGATGACGAACCGCTTGGTATCACTGAATTATTTGGTATCACTGAATTATTTGGTAACATTGAACTATCTGGTACCATTGCACTATCTGGTAACACTAAAGTGTCTGGCACTACCACAGGGCTTTTTGGAGGATCGATTTTCCTAGGCGGTGTGGTTATGTTTGTTTGTGCCGCTTCCCGAATAACCACTTCCTTAAAACCAGTGCAGCCCAGCAGATCAATGCAGGGCCGTAATTCAGAAGCGCGGAGTCCCGCAACAAAAACCCGTGTCAGGTTTCCGTGTTTTTCATAACTGGGCGAAAAACCTGCCTCTTTGATCCGCCCGGCAGCCTGTTCTATATTGGCGGTTTTGCGGAACGCTCCAACCTGCACATTGTATAAGGTACCTGTATCACAGCGGGGAATAACACCAATAATGTTAACATTCTGGGCAAAGGCAAAACCAGAACACAAAAGACAGACTAAAATAACTACATACCTTATATGAACAAACGGTCTTTGCATAACGGACTCCTTTAGGGCGTTACAGCGCCAGGCGGTGTTAGGGGAATCTTTGGCGCCAGATCTACCGGCGGTACGGGCGCTGGCGCAGGTACAGGCGCAGACGGCGGTACGGGCGGTGTTTGTACCGCCGACGGTGTTTGTGCCGACGACGATGTTTGTGCCGCTGGCTGCGCTGGTGCGGCAGGCTCAGGCGGTGCGGGTACTTGCGCTGATGCCGCTGGCGTTTGCACCGCCGGATTCGTACCAAAGTCCGGAATAGGCGGAGACGGCGCCTTCAAGCCTGCTGAACCAATTCCTTCCCTAACCCTGTTGAGTATCCCTTCCAAAGCCGGATCTGCCTGGAGCCGCCCGCCGTTTTTCAGCTCCACCATATCCTTGGCTGTTTTAAGGTATATCCGTGTCCGGTAATCACCGTAGTAGACATCCTGAATAATAAAAACCGCATCGGCAAGGTAATACAACTTAAACCGGAATATAATAAGGCCTTCATTAACATGGCGAAAAGTAACGGTTTTTACTTCATCCTTTATGGTTCCGATTATCCACTCATCAAAATCGGCATTGGATCCATTCCGTCTGGAAGTCTCTGCAAAAGAATTCCCGGCATAGTTGTTAATAATGCTAATGTCCCTTAAAATGCCTTCCTCTTTGGTATCAAAGATCATGTTCCAAAAGGCCCTGGTAACCTTGCCGTCCCGGGGAAAGCCCATGTAATGCTGAATGGTTTTAACCGAAGCCTCGGTAAGAGGACCGTACCAGCCGTCGGCGGCGCCTGTTTTTTTAAACCCAAGAGAAAGGAGACGCCGCTGAACTTTGCTTACATCCGGACCGTTCATCCGCCGCTGTTGTAACTGGATAATCCGGGAAAAATCCTGTGCCGGGGTATCCGGCAATGCGAAAAACACAAACAATATAACAAACGTAACATAGCGTTTTTTCATTCCATGCTCCTTGCACCTGCATGCCAGGTTTATTCTGCTTCGGAATCCAGTTCTTCAAATTCTTCCTGTTCGATATTTTCCAGTTTTTTGGTAATTTGGACGGCCATCTTTTTACCAATAACACCGGGACGGCACAAAAACTTTTTTTTGCTCCCCACATTAAGGGAAAATGGATCGCCAATTCGTACATTGTACAAATGGATAATGTCTCCCTGCCGCAGGGAAATAACTTCTTTAATGGGAACCTGTATCCGTCCAATTTCCGCCGCTACCGGAACATCCACGGTGGTTAGTTTTTCTTTAAGCACCGCGAGGTTTTCTGTGGTGGTGGTACGCCGGGCAGAAGAATACCAGAACTGAACCGAAAGTTTGTTTACAATCGGCTCTATCGTCAGGTAAGGTATGCAGAAGTTCATCATGCCTTCCACATCCCCCACTTTTGTTTCCAGGGTTACCAGGACCACCATGTCTGTGGGGGGCACAATCTGGGCAAACTGGGGGTTGGTGTCTATCTGCCCCAGTCGGGGGCGGAGGTCGATTACCTGGGTCCAGGCTTCCCGCATATTCCCCAAAAGCCGGACGATGATCCCCTCCATGACGGCGCTTTCGATGTCGGTAAGTTCATGCTGAGACTTGGTTCCCTCTCCGGTACCGCCAAAAAGCCGGTCGATGATCGAAAAGGTAATTGCCGGGTCAATCTCCAGAATAGCATTCCCTTTAAGGGGGTCCATGTTAACAATCGCCAGCGTGGTGGGAGTGGGAATGGAGCGGATAAATTCCTCGTAGGTAAGCTGATCCACCGATGCCACATGGACATGGATCATGGACCGGAGCTGGGCAGAAAGGCTTGTGGTGGTAAGCCGGGCAAAGGTTTCGTGCATAATCGAAACGGTACGGATCTGTTCTTTGGAGAATTTGTCGGGCCGCTTAAAGTCGTATATTTTGATCTTGCGGGTATCTGCGGCGGGTTTAAAAACCTCCGGTTCCGTATCCCCGGCATTGATGGCGGTTAAGAGCTGGTCAATTTCATCCTGGGACAGAACTTCTGTCAAACAAAACCCCTTTCAAGGGCCCGCAGGGCCCGGTATAAAAGTTCATTTACCGGCGTGGGAATGCGGTGTTTTTTGCCATATTCCATTATTGCAAGACCAAACAGTTCTACCTCTGTTTTACGGCCCGCAAGCACATCCTGACACATAGAAGTATAACCCTCATCATTCAATAATGCAACGGTAGTATACCACCTGGTTATGTCCTCTTCTCCCAGGTCAAGACCCTCTGCCCGCGAAATAAGGATTACCTCCCGCATGGCACTTTCCAGTATTTCCTGTGCTTCCGGCACAGCTTTGGGGTGGTTTTTCTTAAAGGCGCTGTAGGGCAGCCGGAGCAGGGCAGAAGTCTGGTTGGCCCCCACATTCATCATAAATTTGTACCAAAGGGTCCGTTTCATATCATGGGGATGATAGTCAAAAGGAAGTCCGGCGCGGGTAAAAAATTCAGCAATTTTTTTGTCCCGTTCGGTTTCCTGTGATTCGCCGTCACCAAAGTGGACAATACCCCGCTGAACAAAAACCGTCTTGCCGTCTTTGTGCTGGGCATCGGTACCAAGGATCATCCCCAGGGGAAGCCGCTTTTTGCCATAAACCGCTCCAATGGTTTCTTCACTGGTAATACCGTTTAAGAGGGAAAGGATTATCGTTTCAGGACCAACAAAGGGTTTTATGTCTGCAATTATGTGATCAAGGTGATGGTTTTTAGAGGCAATGATGATAAGGTCAAAGGCCGTTCCTGTTTCGCCCGGCAGCCCGGCCAGGGTAAAATCGACCCTGGTTCCGTTGATCCACAGCCCGGCCCGGCGGTACCGTTCCAGCCGTTCGCCGGAAGCCAAAACCGCCACACAGCGGGGATCGTAACGGTAAAAGGTATCCGCCACGGTAAGCCCCACCGCACCGGCTCCGGCGATAAGTACTGTTTTTAGGGTGCTCATAAGGGATTAACTTTTTTTCTCCAGTTCCACTTCCCACATTTCTTCTTTGATGGTACCTCTGGTTACCGGGAAAATAAGATTAAGAACAATTCCCACCACGGTAGCCAGAGCAACACTGGCAAGCTGGAACTCAACATTTTCGGTTATACTAAAGGCAAGCCTTCCGCCGCCAATACCAATAACAAAAATAACCGACGAAATGGTAAGGTTCCGTTTATCCTTGTAATTGACTCCGCTTTCTACAAGAGTCCGTAGTCCCGACGAAGCGATAATCCCAAAGAGCAGCATGGAAATGCCCCCCATAACCGGGGTAGGTATGGTCCGGATAAGGGCGCCGAATTTTTGGAAGAACGAAAGAATTACCGCAATAAGCGCCGCGCCTCCTATGACCCACACCGAATAGACGTGGGTTATCGCCATAACGCCGATGTTTTCCCCATAGGTGGTATTGGGCGGGCCGCCCCAAAAAGCAGCCCAGGCTGTGGCAATGCCGTCTCCCGCCAGAGTACGGTGAAGGCCGGGATTTTTGTAAAAATCCTGGCCAACAACTTTACTGGTTACCAGTGTATCTCCCAGGTGTTCGCAGATTGTCGCCAGGGATACAATCACAAAGGTAAGGATCGGCACAAAAGAAAACTTGGGCGCCGCAAAGGACGGAAAGCTAAACCAGGGAGTATCCGCTACTATCTGGAAATCAATCAAATGATAGGCAGGAAAAAACGAACCCATGATCAGGGTAAAAAGGTAACCTGCCACAAGTCCAATAAGTATGGGAATGATCGAGAAAAATCCTTTTAGAAAAATATTTGCCGCCACGGTAAATCCCAGGGTAACTGCGGCAATGGAAAAAAGAACCAGGCTATAGGCGCCATCGTGACCGCCGCCAACCTTCATGGCCATGTCCATGGCTGTGGGGGCCAGGTTAAGGCCGATAACCACAATTACCGAGCCAATGACCACCGGCGGCAGAGCCTTGTCGAGCCAGCCTTTACCGGCAAAACGGATGATAAGCCCCACGATACAGTAAAAGATTCCTGCCGCCGCTGCGCCTCCCATGGCATAGGGCATTCCGTAGACGGCCCCTATGGATTGGATGGCCGGGATAAAAGCAAAGGAAGAACCCAAAAAGGCGGGTACTCTGGCTCCGGTAAGAACGATGTAGATAAGAGTACCCGTACCAGCGGTAAAAAGCGCTGTGGAAGGATTTAACCCGGTAAGCAGCGGCACCAGAATTGTAGCGCCAAACATGGCAAATACATGCTGAATACTTAACGGAATCCATTTACCCAGCGGCGGCCTGTCTTGCGGACCCAAAACTTCTAGCTTACTTTTACTCATTTTGCACTCCCTATGTATCTATCATAGCGCATAATGATTCGCTGTTGTCAATGGCAAATCCATGTACTATAATTTGAATGTGGAGTAATAGCATGAAAAAGAAAAAATGGATTGCTGGCCTTTTTCTACTTTTTCAATTTCCGCTTTTGGCGCAAGAAATCCCTCAAGAAATCCCTGCTGAAACAGCAATTGCTGCGGTCTCTAACGAAAACGACCCCGAGCTGGATATAGAAACCCTGCTTAGGGAGCGCATTATCGCGGTGGCCCAGGAATACCTGGACGTTCCCTATAAATATGCCGGCAGTACCCCGGAAGGTTTTGACTGTACCGGTTTTATTTTTTTTGTTTACCGGGAAGCCGCCGGCATGGAAGTTTCCCGTTCCACTGTGGGTATGTGGAACAGCGGGAAAAAGCTGCCTCTGGCCGAGGTCCGCCCCGGGGATGTGCTGGTGTTTACCACCGTCCGGTCCGGCGCAAGCCATGCGGGAATAGTGCTGGAAAACGGCCCCAATGGAGTTACCTTTATTCATGCCGCTTCCCAGGGTCCAAAAACCGGAGTAATTACTTCCAACCTTAATGAGCGTTACTACAAGACCCGGTTTATGGGCGCACGGAGCTATTTTTAAAGATACTGTTTACACCGCGTTATAACCCGCCCGGATCGCTTCAACATTTTTGGGAATAAACTTGTGTTTGTCGGGGGAAAAGAAATTTTTCAGTATCCCCTCAATTTCCGTTAATGCCAATGCGCCGGTTAACTTGGCCATGGCTCCCAGGGCAACCATATTGGCAAAGCGTACATTACCCAGCTGTTCCGCCAAAGCAGAAGCTTCCACCTTTGCTATGGTAAGGCCGTTCCGTTTGGGGCTTTCTTTTACCAGCGTTGAGTTGACAAGGAGAAGGCCGCCGTCTTTAAGCATACCTTCACAAAGGGGGAGGGAATCGCTGTTCATCACCAGGGCCGAATCGGGTGTGGTTACCAGGGGGCTGGCAATTTCGCCGTCAGACACGATAACACCGGCCCGGGCTATGCCGCCGCGTTTTTCCGCACCATAGAACGGAAAGAACGTTACGTTCTTTCCTTCTTTCATGGCGCAGTATACCCAGATCTGTCCCAAAGAGATGATCCCCTGGCCGCCGAATCCGGCAAAAAAACTTTTTTCTGTCATGCTGCCCCCTGAACCTTGGCGGCGGGACTTTGTTCCGTTTTCGCCGCTGCGGGTTTTGTTTCCGCACCTGCAAAACCCAGGGTGTTTTTTATTTCACCCAGGGGGAAGGCGGGGATCATGTTTTCTTCCAGCCATTCCACCGCCTTAACCGGATCCAAACTCCAGTTGGTTGGACAGGGGGAAAGCACTTCCACCATGGTAAAACCGTTACCGGCCATTTGGGCCTCGAATGCTTTTTTGATGTAACCCCGGGTCTTGCGGATATTGGCGGCGTTGTTCACCGCCCCCCGTGCTATGTAACGGGATCCATCCAGCTGGGCCAAAAGCTCGCCGACCCTGATGGGGTAACCCATGCCGGCGGCATCCGGGTCCCGGCCATAGGGGGCGGTGGCGGCCTTCTGCCCTACAAGGGTGGTGGGGGCCATCTGGCCGCCGGTCATGCCGTAGATAGCGTTGTTTACAAAAATTGTGGTGAACTTTTCGCCGCGGTTGGCGGCATGGATCATTTCCGCCGTGCCAATGGCGGCCATATCGCCGTCTCCCTGGTAACAGATTACCAGATGATCCGACAGTACCCGCTTAATGCCGGTGGCCGCTGCGGGGGTTCTGCCGTGGGGCGGCTGTACCGAATCAAAGTTAAAGTACAAGTCAGCCCAGATAGCACAGCCCACAGGGTTGGTGATGATCGATTTTTCCCGCAGCCCCATCTCGTCGATAAGGCCCGTGATGATCCGGTGGATCACTCCGTGGCCGCAGCCGCCGCAGTATTTGGTGGAAACCTTGCAAAGGCTTTCAGGGAACCCGTAGAGTTTCTTCATTTGTTAACCTCTTTGCAAATTCGCACTATTTCTGCAAACACTTCTTCTTCTGTGGGAATTACTCCGCCGGAATGTCCCAGTAAATGGACAACTGGCCGCTTTGCTCCTTCGGGAATTTCCAGGGTAGCAAGTTTAATGTCCTCCACCAGTTGGCCCAGGCTCATCTCCACGGTAAGAATTGGTTTACCGTTGGCGGCTATTTTTCCCAGGGCTTTGTAGGGGAAAGGCCACAGGGTGATGGGCCGGAAAAGGCCCGCTTTAATGCCCGCTTGTTCCGCCAGCTGTTGTGCGCCCAAACAGACACGGGCGCTGGTTCCGTAGGCAGCGAGTATTATTTCCGCATCCACGGGGCCTACGTATTCATGGCGGGTTTCCGCCGCTTTAATTTGCTCGTAGCGTTTGTACCTGGTTCGGGTAAATGCTTCCAGTTCTTCCGGTATCAAATGAATGGAAGTGATATGCCGGGTTTCCCTCCCGCTCATGTTACCCACGGCCCAATCCCGTTTTGGCAGGGCCGAAAGCGCTTTTTCTTCGGGCAGGGTTACTCCTTCCATCATCTGGCCAATCATGCCGTCGGCCTGAACAATTACCGGCACACGGTATTTGTCTGCCAGGTCAAAAGCTTCGTAGGTAAAGTCCGCCGCTTCCTGTACACTTTTGGGGGCCAGGACAATACAGTAATAATCGCCGTGGCCGCCGCCGCGGGTGGACTGGAAGTAATCTGCCTGGGACGGCGCAATGGAACCAAGGCCCGGTCCGCCCCGGACTACATTGACCAGCACCAGGGGAACATCGGCCCCGGCGGCATAGGACATTCCTTCCTGTTTAAGGCTTATGCCGGGGCTTGACGAACTGGTCATGGACCGGGCCCCCGCACAGGAAGCGCCGTAGACCATGTTGATCGCCGCTGTTTCGCTTTCCGCCTGTATAAAAATTCGGCCCTTATCAAGCATATTTTTTGCCATGTAGGCGGTTATTTCATTTTGGGGAGTGATGGGATAACCGAAGTACGCACTGCAACCCGCCCGGATCGCCGCCTCGCCTATCGCTTCGTTCCCTTTCATTAAAACTTTATCGTTCACTTCATTTCCTCCGCAGGAGTTTCCAAACGTTATCCGTCAGGATGCCTCTTCAAGTTCGTAGACTTCAATACAGACATCGGGGCACACTTCGTAACAACTGCCGCAGGCGATGCATTTTTCCGGGTTCACTACTTTGGTGGGATAGGTTCCGGTTGAGTTGGGTTCCGTATCTTCTCCCAGAACCTTAACCGGACAGGCACGGATACACAAAAAACAGCCCTTGCACAATTCCCGGTCAATGACGATCTTTCCTTTTCTGGCCATGGGGCCTCCTTGCGTTGTTACTATACCAAAAAGGAAAGAAAGTTTCAACTCGATAGTACATTACTATACAGAATTACTGTATAAATGTATACTATATTATGGTTCGGAATTATGACAAAAAACCGCGTTTTATCTATGTGGACAATCTCCGTTCTTTTGTAATTATTCTGGTTATCCTTATGCATTCGGCAGTAACGTACAGCGGTATTGGCGGGTGGTATTATAAAGAAGGCTTACAAGAAAATCTCCCTATAATTGAAATGGCTCTTTTTGGTATTATGCAGTCGTTTACACAAGCATGGTTTATGGGCATTCTGTTTTTTATATCGGCCTTTTTGGCCGCAAAATCCTTTGCCAAACGGGGTCCTGGGGCATTTATAAAAGAACGGCTCCTTCGGCTGGGTTCAACGGGACCGCTTTGGTTTGTCGAGGCGCTGCTGCTGTTTTGCCTGTTATATACGTTTATAAGGTTTGTGTTCCCAAAACATAAAAACAATAACACAAACTGGGTCGAAACAAAAAAAATAGCTGCACTTATTTTATTGGCAGGTATCCTTGCGTTTATAGTACGGCTGTGGTTCCCCATTGGATCCGATGTATTGAATTTGCAATTTTCTTTTTTTCCATCGTATATAGTCTTATTCATCCTTGGAATAATAACCGGAGAAAACAACCTGTTTGATTATGTTTCCGAAGAAAAAAATATACGGTGGTTTAAACGTGCATTGATTATAGGAATTCCGTCCTGGTTACTCATTATGCTGTTTGGCGGAGCCTTAAAAGGAGAGATGTTTATTTACGGCGGCTTGTATTGGCAAAGTTTTGCCTATGCGGTATGGGAAGCTTTTATCGCCATTGGGTTTTCCATAGGGCTTATAGCGTTTTTTAAAAAGTACCTGAACACAGACACTCCATATACCCGGTTACTGGCGGAAAAGTCGTTTAGTATCTATGTGTTCCACGCTCCTTTTTTAATAAGCGTTTCCTTGTTATTAAAAAACTGGACCATAGATCCATTGGTAAAATTTCTTGCGGCGGCATTTATCACATTTATGGCTTGTCTTGTATTTTCAATGGTAATCCATAAGATTAAACCCATTAGGGTAGTGTTAAAATAACAGGTTATCTTACAGACTCCGGACGCAGGGCCGCACTTTTACACTATTTTTTTTCTTGAATGTTTTTCATAAAATTTTAATAATTCCTCTTTTTTTATTTCACTTTTTGCCACACCCATTATTTCATCATATAATATTTCATCCGAACAACTAAATTTATAATCATTAATATCAAGAAATACTAATGAACTTGCAAGTGCTACACGTTTATTTCCATCAATAAACGGATGATTTTGACAAATATGATACGCATAAGCGGCAGCCATTGCCGGTATTGTGTTATGTAAATATTGTCCATTAAAACCTGATTGTGGAACATATAAGCCTGAGCTTAATAAATTCAAATCTCGTACACCATATACTCCACCATAATTCCTAATTTGGTCCTCTAATATTATTAAGATTTCAGATAAGGTCAGAAATTTGATCATTTATTCACCAATACTCCATATAATGGCCGGTTTACCGGCAAGTCAATCGGAAGGAGGCGTCAGTTTCCAAGTTTCCTTAAAACATTTGAATATTTTTTATTTATTTTCTCCAACGAAATAAGGATATTTTCTTCCTGAGTATATTCCATTTGAGGGGATAATATTATATTTTTCCCATCCGTACTCAATTCAAAGGGGGTTTCATTGGTGATGTTTAACATTTCCAGAATTGGTTTATCAATCACAAAAGCAACGCTATTTCCGTGTTGAATTAATTTTTTGACCATTTGTTTACCCCTTATACATTATAACCTATTATTCATTGTATACATAATGTTGATACTTGTCAATAATCCGCAAACACTGCTTTTCTGTTGCCTGTATGTAAAAAAAACCCGGTTTCGTTGGCCGACAAAGAAACCGGGTATTCGATATTTGGGAGGAAATGCCCTTCCCTGGACGTTTCCGGTTTAACGGCGAAATCCATTCACCATCAAACTAGGGATGGACAACTCGGAAACCAAGGACGTTGTCCCGAAGCGTCGGGTAGCTGGAATTCCGAAAGGCAGAACGCAAGAACTGCGCCGAAAAGTCCCAGCTCATGCTGCGATGGACGCGTAAAGACCCCGAGGACGCGCCCACCAGTCCCAGCACCATTCCAATACATTATAATACGCTGTGGACGTTCTGGCACGGCATGCTTGATACAACAACGAATGTGGGGCGTTCTGCAGCATGACCCTCTCTTTGATTGACAATATCCCCTTTTATTTGAAATAACAAGTTTTAGCGGGATAATCGGCGGCTTTTTATTGACGCAAGGGCGGGGGCGGGGTAAAATATAAGCAAAGGTTAAGATATGGACCTAAAAATAGAGTATACCGAATCGGCGTTTGGGCACCATATTGAGGAAGCCGACATCGTTCACGCGATTGCGAACAAGATTCGCGACAAACCGATGAAAAAGTATACCAACAAATATGGTCTTGTCGGGTTCGACCGGAGCGGGAATTTACTGGAAATCGTGTACAATCCTCTGGACGAGGATACGATTCTGGTGTTTCATACAATGAAATGCCGAATGAGTTTTCTTAAATCCCTTGATGAGGAGGAGTAAAAAAATGGAAACAAACCTGAAAGGCTCGCAGATGACCGAAGAAGAAGCGTGGGCGCTGGACGAGGAAATAAGCAAAGATGAAAACATAGAATTCGGTACCAACGGTACCGGTTTTTTAAGCATGAGAGATGCCCGTCTTATGGGGCTGAATGACCTTTCCGTTAAATACCTTATGATAAAAGCTGAAGCCACCCGCAAAAGCCCCGGACAAATCATGAACGAACTGATACAACAAGCGTTAAGCAAAACGGCGATGTTGTTATAGGAGACAACGATGCCGGTATCGCAAACCATCACTCACCGGGGTATCCCTGTTGAGGTGAGTCGCAGGGCGGTGCGGGTACTGCGGATTACGGTGTACCCGGACTGCCGGGTTGTGGTTGTCGCACCCAGGTATGCCCAGCCAAAGGAAATATACGCTTTTCTTGAAGCAAAATTTTCCTGGATAGAAAAGCACCTTACCAAATACCGGGAAAAAGCGCGGCAAAAACCGCTGGCAGAAAATTGTTTTGTAAACGGCGAAGTGTACTATGTATGGGGTGCGCCGTACCGGCTGGAAGTGATCGAACGCAGGGGACACCCCAGGATTGAAATGGATGCGGGAGACCCTCTCCTTATCATGTATGTCCGGCCAGGCAGTACGAAGGTGCAAAAACAGGCGCTGCTAGATAAGTGGCGTAAACAGCTGGTGGCAGATGCGGCGCCGGCGCTTATAACCAGGTGGCAAGGACCGCTGGCGGCGGCGGCGAAAAAACCGGACCTGGGTGTGGAGAAGGTATACCTTCAAAAAATGAAGACCCACTGGGGAAGCTGCAACAGCGGCCAGAGGACCATACGGCTTAATACTGAATTGGCGGCAAAACCTCCGGAATATCTGGACTATGTGGTGCTCCACGAAATGGTGCATCTTATCGTGCCTTCCCATAATCAACATTTTTACCGGTACATGAACAAACTTATGCCCCAGTGGAAAGAAATCCGAAAACAGATGAACAAGACATAAGGAAACCCTATGAACAAAAAAACATGGACAGCCTTTCGTAAAACCGCCGGCCGCTACCGCACTCTTATCGATGAAATAAGCGCTGTACCGGATCTTTCCGTTCACATCCAGCGCCTGGTGGATAACCGTGAAGGCCCTTCCTATACGGTGGATACCCCGGCGGTGTACAATCTGGCTCTGGACGAATTTACCCAGGACAGCGAACTAAAGATGATCCTGGTAGCAGATAATCCCGGCCGCCGTGAACAAGCCGCAGAAAACCGCCGTTACCTGGTGGGCCCTTCGGGAAAAATCGCAGAAAAATTTTTCCGGGACAATCCCGTACTGGGCATAACGTTTCGCAAAAATGTGCTTATCTTAAACAAAACCCCCATACACACACCCCGCACTGCCGAGCTAAAAGAGCTGTGCAAAATTGGCGGGAAAAAACTAAGTGACGCGGTAATTTCTTCCCAGCAGGTTATGGTGGAATTGCTTGCAGAATTTTGGGGAACCCTAAGACAGGCCAGAGACAGTTTCCCCGTTTGGATCATCGGTTATTCGGAAATGAAAAAAGGCGGCATCTTTGAAGTATACACCGAAAAACTCAAGACCCTGTGCGCGGATAATTCCGCTTTTAAAGAAAGCATTTTTTTCTACCGCCATTTTTCCATGAATCAGTTTACCATTGATTTAAAACAGCAGACAAAACCCGGCGAAAACCTGAAACGCAGCCTTGTCCGGATTGGAACGGCCTACCGGGATCGGCTACTGGGTTGAAATTTACGGAAGCAAAAAATCTTCCATTACATCAGGGGTAAGCAGCGTGAAACTGCTTCCCGGATAAGCCTCAAAAAACTTTTGAGGCTTTTTATATTTTTTGATGCTTCCCATGCCGGAATTCCACTTAAATTCCCAGGCAGAAATTGTTCCGTTCCGTTCCTCAATGTAGTCAATTTCCTGCTGGCTTACGGTACGCCAAAACCATGTGTGGGGCCGGGTTCCGGAGGCGGACTTTTCGCTCCCGGACTTTTCGGGAGTGGACTTTTCGCCAAGCCAACAATCGTATTCCAGTTTTTTCATCCGCTCTGAAACAAGAAAATTTTCCCACAGTGCACCGGTATCCCGGCGGGTCTCGGCGATGGTAAAATCGGCAAGCAGCGAGTTGCGGATACCGTTGTCATAAAAATAAATTTTACGGCTGAATTTTAGTTCATTGCGAAGGTTCCGGCTAAAGGAACCCAGCCGGAAAATAACAAAACACTGTTCCAACAGTACAAGGTATTTTTCCACGGTTTTTGTATCCAGCGAACAAAGCTGGCCGAGTTCAGAATACGACACCTGGGAGCCAATTTGTAAGGCCAGCGCCTGAAGCAGCTTTATCAGTTTTTCGGGTTTTTTAATCCGCTCCCAGGTAAGAATATCTTTATACAGATAACTGTCCGAAAGTTCCCGCAGTACTTCCTGTTCGTTTCCCGGATTGGTAACCACCTCAGGATAATAGCCATACACCAGCCGGTGGGGAAGGAGACGTTTTTCTTCCAAAGGACCATGATAGTTTACCATTTCGGCAAAGGACAGGGGAAAGAGGCGGAACTCGCGCTTCCGTCCTGTTAAAGGTTCGTTCACTTCGTTTGCCAGATCAAAAGACGAACTGCCCGTGGCGATAATCTGAACAGTCTTGGGCAAATTGTCGGCGGCCAGTTTTAGTTTCAGGCCAATGTCCCGGATACGCTGAGCCTCGTCAATAACCACAAAACGTTTTCCGCCAAAAAGAGCTTTTAGCCGGGCAGAGGAAATGTTTTCAAACAGCGCCCGAACATCACTTTCATCGCCGTTTAAAAAAACCGTCTCCTGCGCCTGGCCCATTCCGGCAAGAAGTTCCCTAAGCAGGGTAGTTTTACCAGTTTGCCGAGCCCCCATGATAAGGATCACCTTACCCTGGCCAAAACGGGTATTCATGGATTTTTCTAGTTTTCTGTGGATCATAATCCCATTATATATCAATTTTCGTGGAGTATCAAGTGGCAAAAATAGCTATTTTTGTGGATTTTATTCCTTAAAAATAGCTATTTTTGTGGATTATGGTCAGACCTTGTTTTTTCCTGAAATTTTCATCATGATTTACTCAATGGAGCAGAAATGAACAAGATTATTGCCAAGAAACAGCTTTCTGCTGAAGTCTACGAAATGATCGTAGAAGCGCCGCTTATTGCCCGGTCGCGGAAAGCCGGACAGTTTATCATTGTCCAGATAGATACCGATTGGGGCGAACGTATTCCCCTGACCATTGCCGATGCGGACGCGGCGGCGGGAACGCTGACCATAGTATTCCAGACCGTGGGGGCCACCACCCACAAACTGGCCCTTAAAAAAGAGGGCGATTGTATTGAAAACATTTTGGGCCCCCTGGGAAACCCCACTCACATCGAAAAGTTCGGCGCCGTAGTCTGCGTGGGCGGCGGTATCGGTGCGGCGCCGCTTTTTCCCATTGTGCAGGCCATGAAGGCCGCGGGTAACCGGGTGCAGGTGATCATCGGCGCCCGGACAAAGGAACTGGTTATCTTTGAAGACCGGATGAAACAATACGCCGATGAGCTGATTGTTGTTACCGATGACGGCTCCTATGGGCGAAAAGCTCTGGTTACCGAGCCGCTTAAAACATACTGCGCCGCTTCCCCCAAACCAGACATGAGCGTCGCCATCGGCCCGCCCATTATGATGAAGTTCTGCGAAAAAACAACCGCCGAATTTGACGTACCGATTTTAGTTTCGCTTAACACCATTATGATAGATGGTACAGGAATGTGCGGCGGCTGCCGGGTTACCGTGGGGGGCGAAACAAAATTTGTCTGCGTTGACGGCCCGGAATTCGACGGCCACAAGGTGGACTTTGACAACATGATGCTGCGGATGAAGGCCTTTAAAGTCCGGGAAGAAGAGGATCATCACGCTTGTCATATGGGCATGGAAGTCCATGGCGCAAAACAGGGAGTTTAACGATGGCTGGACATAAAACACAAATGCTTCTGGATACCGAAGCGGAAAGACTGCTAAAGGATATACTGGAAAAAAAAGCTGCGGGCAGAATTACCGCCAAGGAACGATCTGCTATTCCCGTCCAGGAAATGCCCGCCCAGGATCCAGCGGCCCGGGGCAAAAACGTCAGCGAGGTGGCCCTGGGTTACGGCGAGGCCCAGGCCCGGCTGGAAGCGGAACGCTGCCTGGGCTGCAAGAACCAGCCCTGCGTAACGGGCTGCCCTGTGGCGGTGCCCATTCCGCAGTTTATTGCAGAACTGCAAAAGGGCGATTTTAAGGCCGCCGCAAATATCATCAAAGAAACGAATTTACTTCCCTCAGTATGCGGGCGGGTTTGTCCCCAGGAAAAACAATGCCAGGCCGAATGTACGCTGGGTAAAATGTTAAAGGACATCGACCAGGCGGTGGCTATCGGCCGGCTTGAACGCTTTGCGGCAGACTGGGAGCGGGACAACGGCCAGGTAACAATTCCTGCCGTAAAACCCGCCACCGGAAAACGGATCGCCGTTATTGGGTCCGGCCCTGCGGGTCTTACGGTGGCGGCGGATACTGCCCGTGAGGGCCACGCCGTCACAATCCTTGAGGCGTTCCACAAACCCGGCGGGGTTATGGTCTACGGCATTCCTGAATTCCGGCTTCCCAAAGCCATTGTTCAGGCGGAAGTGGACAACCTGGCAAAAATGGGCGTTACTATCGAAACCAATTTTCTTGCGGGCCGTACCGGGACAATTGCCGGGATGCTCGACAAATCCGGGAACGATCCGCTCCGTAACGGCTATGACGCCGTGTTTATCGGCGTGGGGGCAGGGCTTCCCAAGTTCCTCGGCTGTCCCGGCGAAAACCTGGTGGGAGTAATGAGCGCCAACGAATACCTTACCCGGGCCAATTTGATGAAAGCCTACGATGCAGAAAAAGCCGCCACGCCCATGTACCGGTCAAAGATAACTGCGGTGATCGGCGGCGGCAATGTCGCCATGGATGCGGCCCGTATGGCCCTGCGGCTTGGTTCCCAGGAGGTACACGTTATTTACCGCCGCACCCGGGACGAAATGCCTGCCCGTGCAGAAGAAGTGTCCCACGCCATGGAAGAGGGCATTGTCTTTGATTTCCTCCGTAATCCGGTACGTTTTACCGGGGATGGAGAAGGCCGCGTTACGGGGATGGAACTGCTCAAATACGAGCTGGGCGAACCAGACGATTCGGGCCGCCGCAGTCCTGTGGCGGTTAAAGGTTCGGAGTATATGTATAACTGCGACACGGTGATCGTTGCTCTGGGGAACGAATCGAATCCCCTCCTTGCCCGGACAACGGAAAACCTTACGGCGGATAAACGGGGCCGTATTGTGGTGGACGAAACCCAAAAAACCAGCCTGGACCGGGTATATGCCGGGGGCGACATTGTTCTGGGAGCGGCCACGGTTATCCTTGCCATGGGCGAAGGCCGCCGGGCGGCGGCGGCGATTAACAAATTGCTCGCATAATGGTATACTTGCTATAATGAAAGAAAAACAGCCGGGCTTTTGCCGTATACTGGCAGTACTTTTGTTCCTGGCCGGACTTTCCTTGTCCGCCCAGGAAACCACCACAGAATCTGCTCCCACACCGGCCCAGCCGCGGCGGGGTCCCGACGCACTTCAAAGTTACCGCATTGGCCGGGACCTGGAAACCAAAAACCGTTTTGACGAAGCCAATACCTACTACAACGAATCAATACGAATTTGTATAGACGAATTAAACCGGAATAGTTCCAACATGGATTCCTATACGGTTCTTACCTGGTCGCTGCTCCGTCAACGCAGATACATGGAAGTGATCAACTGGGGCGACCGGGCACTGCGGGTTAACGCCAACGATTACCGTATTGTAGAAACCGTTGGAGAGGCCTATTTTTACCTCAACGACTATGAACATTCCCTGATCATGATGCAGCGATATACCGCCTTTATGCCCCGTGGTGACCGGGCATCCACCGCTTACTTTTTTATGGGAGAGATTTACCGGAACCAGCGGAAGTATCTTCATGCGGACATTGCCTATACCACCGCAGTAACTCTGGAAAGCAGTATGTTCCTTTGGTGGTTCAGGCTTGGTAACGTCAGGGAGGCCGCCGGAGAATTCGCCCATGCCATAGAGGCCTATGAAAAGGCCCTAAGCCTTAACCCCGGTTACCGGGAAACAACAGAAGCCCTGGAACGGACCCGGCGGCTCAACGCTGCATCTCCGCGGTATCCATCCCAGTCCCCGCAGGGATAGGGAAACCGCTCAGGCGGCACATAAGTGTATCCAGACTGTAAAAAAAGTTTACCATGTTTGTTTTTCTGTCTTTTCCTTTAACCGGTAAATTCGTTTCCTTAAGCTGATCCAAAATAATAAAACTTTCTCTAAGCAGACGGCCCAGCCTTCCCGGCAGCGGAAGGGAAACCCCGGGGATAAGGCGGGAAAACATAATCAGCGCTTCCATGGTTACCGCCCGCTGGATTCCCTGCAGCAAACTTCCCTCTGCTACAAGTAACGGACCGGCGGTAAAAAGTATCTTTCCAAAAGGCGGAAAAAGGTTACAAACCACAATGGCGGTAAAACTAATAAGCGTAAAAAACGGTCGTGGGGACTGGAATGGGTGCCGCGGCGGCTGGAATGGGTGCCGGTTTTTTTTTCTCTTCAAAATTACTAAAAACCAAAAAACACCAAACAAAACCGCCCTCACCGGAAGATACGGCAGAACAAGAAAAAGAACCGCCAGTAAAAGCAAGACCGCTCCTTTAACAGAAAAACCATTATCACCGGCAGTACTTCCGGCAGGCGCTGTTTCCGGCATAGCGGCGTTTCCGTTTGAAGGGCTTTCAACCGGAGCGCCGCTTCCCCGGAAACGCAGCCACTGCGACCGGGCAGCAAATGCTTCGGCAAAAAAACCCAGCACAGCGCCGCTGATAATTCCCGCAGCAAGAAAGGGAGGCGCCAGATAACGGGCCGATTCCCCAAACACCAAAAAGCGGGCCAACATAAGCTGGGCCGCATTTGAGGCAAAAGCCCCGGTTAAACCAATGCCAACAAGGCTTACCCGTCTTTGTCCCGCCATACGGAGCAAAAACATAACAACGGAAGATACTGCCGTTCCTGCAAGGGAAAAGATCAACACATAGGAAACAAAAGTTCCGGTAAGCAGCGCCTGCCCAAGAACCTTAAGCAGTGCCAAAAGAAAAAAGTTTTTTGCAGAAAAAAGCGGCTGTCGGCTTTCCGTGCCGGGATACGCCAGCGCCAAAAGCAGCGGAAGATTCGCCAGACCAATACGCATAAAGGGCATCGGTTTGGGTATCAGATAATCCAGAGCAGAGAGAAAGAGGCAGAAAGCCCCAAGCAAGACAAGATCGCCGGAAGTCTCCTTACCAGACGGCAGCATCAAGGTTGTCCCCCGGTTTATTTGCTTCGGCGTTAACCGGCTCTACACTGACAAAAACACCATTGGGAAGACAAGCCAGCCATTGGCCCCTGTTATGTATGCCGCCGGAACTTATACAGGTTTGGTTGGTACAAGGCGATGCGACAACCCGTACCTGGCGATCTTTCAATTCCACGGTAGTATTCCCCAGGGGTCCCGCAATGTCCACCAAAACAGCAGCTTCCATGGGGTAAACCCAGTTCCCGGATTTTCCCTGAATAACAAGCTTTAACGAAGAAGTGTTTTTTCCATAAACAAGAAGTGCGCAAAAAAGGGTTACTGCCGCCGTTAGGCAAAAAATGACAAGATCCAGTAAACGTACCCTGACAAAAACAGCCTGCTGTTTTGTCAGGGACGGAATCCCCTGCCGGGGTTCAAAGGAGCGCAGATAACCCTCCGGTACCGCAGACTTAGACACCCACTACGGCGGTAACTTCGGGAATTTCTTTTTTCAGATAGCTCTCTATACCGTTTTTCAAGGTCATGGCAGCCATGGGACAATGCCCGCATGCGCCGGTAAGTTTTACCGAAACCTGACCATCTTCACTTACAGAGACAAATTCAACATCCCCGCCATCGGCCTGGAGGGAGGGACGAACACCATCAAGGGCGCTTTTTACTTTTTCTTCAAGCATATAGTCCTCCTGTCAAAAGAAATATACCAAATTAACCGGAAAAAAGCAATTAGTCAGGAAAATAGCGCATCATCAAAATGATGGTACATTATCTGTCCGTGGTAAAATGATCCTCGCTCAGACCATAACCTTCAACCTGCTTGTTCCCCGATGGCTCAACATGAACCATGATATCAAAGATACCATCAATGCGGGCTTTAACGGCATCTTCTACTTTACAGGCAATGTTGTGGGCTTCGGCGATGGTCAGGACCGGGTCTACCTCAATATCGACATCAATGTCCCAAAAACCCGCAATGCGCCGCATCCGGGTACGGTGGGGATTACCCGCCTCCGGCACCGAACGGACCGCCTCAAAGAGCAGCCGGTAGCTTTCGTCATCGGTGGATCCGTCCATCAGCCCGGCTGCTGGATACTTTTTTAAAACACCGGACTATCGCATTTTACGAGAATCATCATGGCTGACAGCACAGCCCGCGATACCCAAACCGCCCAGAACCAGGCTGATGCAAACAGGGCCAATACCG